>JAFAWX010000124.1 GCA_019241535.1 Acidobacteriota bacterium
TGACAAGGCGGCACGAACCTTCCAGGAAATGATTGAGAGCTATCCACGAAGTGCTTCCGCGTACTTCAGTCTCGGCGAAGAGTACGCCGCCTTGGGACAATATGACACCGCCACCGAAATGACGGCCAGGGCACAGCAACTTGACCCAAGCGAACTTCCGGCTTATAGCAACCTCGCTGGATATCAGATAGCGCTCCAGCAGTTCGATCAAGCCCGCGCGACCATCGCGAAAGCAAACGCGCGCAACATCGATGGGTACATGTTTCACATCCCGCTGTATGCTCTGGCATTTGTTGCCGGTGACTCATCGGGCATGGCGGAACAGCAGCAATGGCTCGCCTCCCATCCCGACTCGAAGCACTATAGCCTTTCGCTCGCGTCCGACACCGAGGCTTATGCAGGAAAACTGGCCGCTGCCCGGGATCTGACAAAAAGTGCGGCTGAAGCGGCTATCGTCGCGGACAGTAAGGAGAATGCGGCGATCTGGTGGGAGAATGCCGCCTTGCGCGAAGCCGCATCGAGTAACACTTCGGACGCCTCAAAAGATGCCGCCCAGGGACTCAAGCTGGCTCCAGATAGTCAGGGAGCGAATCTCCAAGCCGCGCTCGCCTACGCGATGATTTCGGACAACAGCCGCGCCGAATCCATCGCAGATAAATTGGACAAGCGGTATCCCCTGGACACACAGGTGCAGTCGCTTTGGTTGCCTGCCATTCGTGCGCAAGTAGCATTGAATCGAAGGAATTACTCAAAGGCTATTCGCGTGCTTCAGACGGTCGACTCACCTGTGGAGTACGGCACAATCTTTTTTGCCACCAACCCTTCGTGTCTTTATTCGACTTATATCAAGGCTCAAGTTTATCTCGCTTCCGGACAGGCCGCTGAGGCTGCCGGCGAATTTCAAAAAATCATCGACCATTCCGGTATGGTTTGGAATTGTTCAACGGGAGCGCTAGCGTACCTAGGTCTGGCTCGCGCCGATGCCCTGGAATCGAAAAAATCGAGCGGTGCCGTCGCAGACGCCGCTCGCGTACGCGCTCTGACTCGATACAGGCACTTTTTCGAACTCTGGAAAGCCGCGGATCCTGCCATTTCTATCTTCAAAACAGCTAAAACCGAATACGCGAAACTCCTCTAACCAAAGCTTGCTTTCAACGAAAGATCTTTTTCGAAGCCAATGAAACGCGAGCCGGTTCACTACTTCCGTGGCCCACTCACCGCATTGTGACAAATAAGACTGACAAACCGAATGCTGATCCCAAGATTTCTGACTGCCCTGTCGGTCGGTACAAGATACGTTAAATTTAATAATAGTTCCCAGCACTCCCCAGACCCGCCGCGTCGAACCGTGAAAGGCCGACAAATCGGATACGCACCACAAAGGCCAACTCCGGTGAGCAGGACTCCTGATGGCACAAAGGGCGGTCGCGCAGCGCGTTCGATAGCGTTGGCGTGCCACCACGGTCGGCCGCATCAATTGCGTGCCGATAACCACGCTGAGCATCAGCGGGAGGTCAAGCGGTTCAGAACGGCGGATTTTGCCTCAAGCAAATCAAGTAAACGAAGAACTGCTTGGGGCTTGGGGCGAGTTTGTTTCGAGGTAGGTTTCCCTGGCATCGTTCGCCGTCCTCCTTAAACCGCGCCACGATGATCTGCATACCTCGAATTACGGTTAGCCGTTATCCAGTCAGAATCCTCCATGGAACTACCGCGATGAGTGGCGGACGATGCCTGGGGTGGCAGCTATCGACTACTTTTCCCGGAGCAGAACTACGTCAGAGGTATTCTGGGCCCGGGCGACAGCGAGGGTCCTGCCATCCGGCGACCATTGAAATTGGGCAATCTCTTGGGAATTGAAACTGGTGATCTGATGTCCAGGCGAACCGTCGAGCGGTTGCACAAAAATGTTATCAACTCCCTGATCGCGAACGATGTAGGCCACGGATTTTCCATCGGGAGTAACGGCCATGGCATTGGTAAAGCCAGTTCCGCCGGCTCCAGCCATGCGGGGATCAGGTTGAAGCAATACTGAAGACGACTGCGAACTGGAATCCAGAGTTAGCAGCGCCAATTTGCTAACGGGAGCTTGCGGATTGTCGGCGGGCGTCACTTCCGCATTGAAGACGAGGCGCTTTCCGTCGGGCGAAATAGCTTCCCCTGCGCCAAACCCGTACATGCCTTTCAGTTCGCTTGCGGGTACGGGCTCTGGTTTCCCGCCTTCAAGTGCCATTCGCATGGAATAGTGCGGGCCGATAGGGTCGTCGTAGTAGAGCCACCTTCCATCCGGGGAGCACGCCTGGAAGCGATCGAAATATCCGTTGGTGAGTTGGATCGGGTTGGAACCGTCGGCATTGGCCCGCCAAATATGAGCCTGGTTCGTACCTCCATGAAAGGCCCAGTCAAGAACGATGTAGCGATCCCCACAACGCGCCATGTCCATAATCCAAGAGTCCGGATCATTGAGGATCGTGGATCGCTGCGCGCCATCGAGGTTCATCCGCTGTACGCCTTGTCCATCAGAAACGAGCAGTTTGCCGTCGGCCGCCCAGGCGACGGAATGCACATCCTGGGTTTGCGGTAACGGTTGAACGGGAGAATTTGACTGCAAACCCGCGCCAGGAATGAGGCTAACACTGTTCGTGGTCCTCACCTGCACGGTGGCGGCGGTCTTGCCATCGGCGGACACGGTCAGTGTGTCGTAGGCGTTCGTGTCCCGAGTGATGGGCTGGATTTGCCCACCGGCATGAGAAATCAAGCCGAGCTGCGAACGCAGGTAACTGGGCCCTTTCTGACCGTACCGGGCAAGAACCCATTGATCGCGCGGCAGCCACTCGAGCTCAAAAACCAATTCGTTCTTGAACGACGCAAAGGGCTGCTCCTGCTTTCGGGCCACATCAAACGACTTGACCGTGCCCAGGACATCGCCGAGAGTGAAGACGCTGTAAATGATCCGTCTGCCGTCTGACGACCAAGTCACGAAGCGCGGCAGAGTGCCCGCGATGTTGGGCGCGATTTGCAGGATGGTCTCGTCGCTGCCGTCGGAATTGGCGCTCAGCAGCCGATACTTACCCACCTCGGGGTCATTGGCGCGAGCAAAAGCGATGCGACGGCCGTCGGGCGAGAATGCAATCCCGGTATCGAGATCGCGGACAATGACCTGCGGCGTGCCTCCGAGTACTGGAGTGCGATACAGGTCCCACTCGCTCTGCGTGGCGATGCCAGCTTTGCGGAAGTAAACATAGTTGCCATCCGGCGAGAAAACGAGAGAACGGTAAACCGCCGCCGCCGGAGAAAGGATTTGAGTGTCGCTGCCGGTCGGGATGTTGCGCAGCCACAGGCTCTTCTTACCGTTATCGTCTTGCACGTTCAACACGTACTTGCCGTCAGGCGAGATTGCAGCTTGTTGTGCCTTGCCTGTATTCGTGATCTGCGTGATGGTGAAATTTTGAAATGGGGCAGGCCCATTGCGGCTGAGCCAGGAGTAAACACCGAAACTGCCGGCGGCGAGCAGGATCACGCCGACTATCACGATCGCCGCAACCCCGAATTTGTGTTCTCGCGCAACCGCGCTCACGCTCGTACTGCTGGCCGAGACCTGGGCCGCGGAAGACGACGCTGCTGAGGACTGCGCAGGCGGGGCAATTCCGGTCACTGGGGTCTCGGACGAAGCATCGTGCCGCGCCGGGCTTTGGGCTGCTTCCGGCGTCGGAACCACCGGCCGGTGACCGGAACTGCTATCCCGCTGCAGTCGCTTTAGGTCGCTGCGGATGTCTGAGGCGTGTTGGTAACGCAAGTCCCTGTCTTTCTCAAGGGCCTTATCAATGACCTCTTCCAGCTTGGCCGGCAGGTTGGGGTTGAAGCGCAGAGGTTCTAATGGAGCCCGATTGAGGATGGCGTCAAAGATAACGGCTGCGGTATCGCCGTGGAACGGAACCGCGCCGGTGACCATTTCATATAACACCGCGCCGAAAGAAAACAGGTCGGTGCGCAAATCGAGTTCTTTGCCCTTCGCCTGCTCTGGCGACATGTACGCCACAGTTCCAATGGCTGTGCCCGGGCTGGTGAGATATTCGAGGCTGACGCCGGCGGTAGCGTCGATTCCTCCGGCGATCGCGGCATTTCCGGTCGCCGGCGTGAGTTTGGCGAGGCCGAAATCGAGAATCTTGGCGTGTCCGCGCTTGGTGACAAAAATGTTTGCTGGCTTGATGTCGCGATGGATAATGCCTTCGCAATGAGCGGCGTCCAGGGCATCGGCAATTTCGATGGCGAGAGACAGCACAGTCTCGATCTCCATGGGTCGGCCGCCGATGCGATGTTTCAGCGTGAGCCCGTCCAGAAACTCCATGGCGATGAAGGCCTGGCCGTCCTGCTCGCCAATATCGTAAATCGTGCAGATGTTCGGATGGTTCAAGGCGGACGCAGCCTGGGCTTCACGTTGAAAGCGCGCAAGCGATTGCGGGTCGCGGGCGACGTCCTGGGGCAGAAACTTGAGGGCAACGAAACGCCGCAGCCGCGTGTCTTCCGCTTTGTAAACAACACCCATGCCGCCACCGCCAAGCTTTTCTACGATGCGGTATTGCGAAATGGTCTCGCCGATCATTCTGTAGGTGACTGGCTTCCGGGTCGCTTCATATTAAGGAGACGCCATCCGGGAGTCAACGAGCGGGTAGCCGGTAGCAATCGCCCACAACCATAGCCGGCATCATGAAGGACAACTGCAGATTCTCCGAAATAAATCCCGGTTCGTCGGCAAACAAGAGACAGACAAACCAAATATGGCCGTCCCATGATTTCTTGAATGCCCTGTGGGTAGGTACAAGAGATGCTCATTAATTAATAGTACCCAGCACTCCCAGACCTACGCGTCGAACTGTGAAAGGACGACCAAATCGGATACGCAGCACAAGGCCCACTCCGGTGAGCAGGACTCCTGATAGCACAAACGGCGGTCGCGCACCGCGTTCGATAGCGTTGGCGTGCCACAATGCCGCAACACCTACCACGATCCAGGCCAAGACCCTGGTTACCAGTACAAGCGCACGTCGGGATTAACGGCTCATCCATAAGTGCACGACTGGCCCGGCGCAGCTCCAGCAAGTGGCGAGGAGAGGCATACGAACAAGTACGCCTTTTCCCATCGTGGGCGAGCTCGCCCTTCCAACCGGGGTCAACCGGATTTCGCGTAAAGAGGCTTTGGGGCATGAGCTGTCACTGCGAGGTCGAAGTCGACAAGATCTCCGTGATCGTTGAGCGAACAACGTAGCATCACTGTGCATTCGCTTACGATTTACACTCGCACGTCACAGTTCCACTCGCGTTCAAAACTACTCGGGTAAGGCAAATTGCCCTTCGACATGAAAATGGCCAATTACACCTCCTGCCCCTGTGTCCGGCTGGCCTCCGCCGATGCTGATCCTGTAATCCCCCGGAGCAATGATCGGTGTGCCGTCCTCGGTGACCATACCCAGGTCACGAGGTTTTAACTCGAAATGAACTTTCTGGCTCGCGCCGGGATCGAGATGGATGCGCGCAAATCCGCGCAGAGCGATGAGGGGCGCACCTTTGATTGGCGGAAACTTGAGATAGAGCTGCACGACCTCATCGCCTGCGATTTTGCCGGTGTTGGTAACCGTCACATCGGCTGCAAGGGGCTGCCCGGCAGCAAGAGTTTGTGCGGGCAAGCTCAGGTTGCTGTAGCTGAAGCTTGTGTAGCTAAGCCCGTAGCCGAACCGATAAAGCGGCTGGCCTGTGAAGTACCGGTAAGTCCGATTGGACATTCCGTAGTCTTCAAAATTCGGTAACTGATCGACGCTCTGGTAGAAAGTAAGCGGCAACCGGCCGGCAGGGTTGTTCTTCCCGCTCAGGGTTTCAGCGACGGCGGCGCCGCCCTCCTCGCCGGGATACCATGCTTCAACAACGGCGTTGGCATGCTCGTTGATCCACTTGATAGCCAGAGCGCTGCCATTCATGAGAACGACCGCCAGGGGTTTGCCGGCTGCGGCGACCGCTTCGAGAAGGTCTTCCTCCGGCTGGGGCAGGTCGATGCTGGTGCGATCTCCGCCGAGAAAGCCCGGTTCGCTCACCGGCATTTCTTCGCCCTCAAGCTGGCTCGTGATTCCGACAACCGCAATGACTACATCCGCATTTCGTGCGGCGGCGATCGCTTCAGGCGAAGGCGCGTTATTCGCCTTGGCCCAGATCAGTTCCGCATGCGGCTTTCCGTTCCTGGTGCCGTAGGAGATTTCGAGCGCGACCTTGTGGCCCTTCTCCAAGTGGACGTGGCCGACGCCCGATGAGACTCCGCCTCCCCCACCGACCGCGGCCGCAACCTGCTTGCCGTCAACCGCGAGCCTTCCAAATCCTTGGCAGCGAAGCCCAAGGATGAAATCGCCAGATTCGCTGGGTGTGAGGAATCCATACCATTGCACACCGAAAGTCTTCTTCCCGGCAATTTCTGCCGGCAGATTGCTGTCCGTGAGGTTGACCTCCGGCTCTGTCCGACTCACTATCGGGCGAACGCTCGGTCCCGGAGTCGGCGGTCCCCGTCGGATGCCTTCGTTGTAGTCGGCTTTGAGGCCCGGCTTTCCGTCCGGAGTCATCAGAAGGGCAGGCGGCAGGGCGGTCCCCTCGAAGCGAAGAAATTGTGTTCCGGGAACGAACGAGACAGCGGCGTTAGCGAACTCAGCCTGAAGGCCCTCGAGAATGGAGACAATATGGGTGGGCTGACCGGCATAGTTTCCGATCAGCGGTCTGGTCTGGTCGGCGAGAGGCCCAACTACGGCGATTTTCCGGATTCCCGGCTTGAGCGGGAGCAGGCCGTCATTCTTCAGCAGTACCATGGACTCGTTTGCCAGCTTGCGCGCCTCTGCGCGATGTTCTGCGCTGTCAAGTTCCTTTTCATCGATCTTGGTGTAGGGAACCATTTCAGGAGGATCAAACATACCTAGCTTGATTCGCGCGGTGAAGAGCCGAATGAGAGCGGTCTCGAGAGCAGTTTCCGGCAGATAGCCCTGTTGAACGGCATCGATATAGGCTTTTTCTACCGGATCGCCGAATCGAGAAGTGAAGGTGACGCACTCGTTATCCATGCCGCGAAGCACCGAGATTGCGGCGCCTTGCGCTTGCGTCGGACGGTAGCGATGGTTGGCGGCTACATCTCTGACGGCATCGCAGTCCGAGACCACGTATCCCTGAAAACCCCACTTGCCGCGCAACTGGTCCTCGAGCAGGTACTGATTGGCGCATGCCGGCTCGCCATTGATCGCGTTATAGGCGCACATGATGGATGCCGCCTTGCCGTCGACGATGGCCGCTCGGAATGCCGGCTCGTAAGTGTCCACTTCGTCGTGCTTGCTGACATCCACATCGGCAAAGTGGCGCGTTGGTTCCGGTCCACTGTGCACGGCAAAGTGTTTCGGAGTCGCGATCGCTAGGTAGTATTTCGGATTATCACCCTGCAACCCGGTCACGTAGGCGACTCCCATGCGAGCCGTCAGGAACGGATCTTCTCCATAGGTCTCCTGCCCCCGTCCCCAGCGCGGGTCACGAAAGATGTTGAGATTAGGCGACCAAAAATCCAGGCCTCCCATGATGCCCGTGTGCCCTTCGCGCGCGTTTTGCACGTGCTTGATGCGCCCCTCAACGCCAATCTGCGCCGCCATTGTGTGAATACCCGGCGCATCAAAGGTCGCGGCCAGGCCGATCGGCTCCGGATATTCGGTCACGCCCTCGTTGATCACTCCGTGGAGCGCTTCGCTCCACCATTGGTAGGCGGGTATCTTGAGCCGTGGTACTGCGGCGGAATTGTTCTGCATCTGCGAACTCTTCTCGGCGAGCGTCATGCGGCGTACCAAGTCGATAGCGCGCTGCTCGGGTGAAAGCTGGGGATTCATGTAGGGGAGATTCGCCGAGTCCTGCGCAACTGCCGATAGCACAACTGAGCCCAACAAGAGCATCCCCATACTCACAATGATGCACTCGACAATTTGTGTCACTCGGTTGTTCATACGTTTCTCCAAATCGGATTGAGCGATGACAGATCAAGTGCCGCTATTCTGAAGGCAGGGCGCGCCCGGATATCCGGCCCGCACGCGAATCGCTCGATGCCACCACACCGACAGCACGAAATTCGAACTTAGCCGATCTTGCGTCTTCTTCCCCATGTACCTTTGATCTTTCTCGCATGTCCCCGGACATACCCGCTCTCCACGGCATAGGCAACGTAGTCGTGATCTCCGATCATGGCAATTGACAACGCCCTGCGCGACCCGGGCAACGGCGTGTCGCGTTAGAAGGACGAGAATGGCTTCGGCAAGCGGCTTGGATGTCATAGCAGCTCCGAATAACAACGAGGGAGAGACGGCGAAGTCTACCGCTAGGAAGGCTCAGGATCAGATCCTTGATTGCGTTCCCGTCCTCTCTTGCCCGCTCGGGCCGTAACTGCGCGCTAAGCGCCGCCGCACCGCGGGTGGATTTTCACAACACGGTAACCAAATGATCAGCTCAAGATTTTTCGAGCTTCCCCATCGGGATCATCAATCATGCGGCATTCGTTGTCCCAGATCATGGTTCTGTTGCTTTCAGGATCGCTAGGTTCCCAGGTTAAACCCGATGAACTCGGGTTCCCAGTGCGGGCAAAAGCGGCCCAGGAGGAAGCCATCTTTCTCGCCAGCACCTGGGCTTCGGGTGTGTTGCCCGTTCCTTGTTCGCAACGCTTGGTGTTGTCGAAGCAAAATTGGAGGTCGGCTGTATGCCAGGCGCCGGGCAGGCCATCGAGGATCGGACTCTGCCAGGTGAAGTAGTAACTGTAGGCGGGCGCGGCCCTGAGATCGTGTTTTAACCTCGCCATCTTCACAACATTGTTGCGCATTGTAAGGCCGTTCAACCCGGGACTGCCGCTGCAAATGTACGACAAAGTCTGAATTGTCTTTTTCGGGTATGCCTTTTTCAGCGCCGCCATGATCGCAATTGCTTTCTCGACGCCATAGGCTTTGGTAAGGTTGGCACGCCACTCTTCTTCGCTCGGGCGTGAGGACATGCGATTACCTTCTTCGCTTACCGAGCCGATCAGCATGGGCACACCCTTAGAGATTTCCGGAGCAGCATCGAAGAAAGAGCGCATGTTGATCAGTTTGCCGTCGACGCACGGTGACCAACCAACGCGCGGTTTGCCGGGAGTTCCCGGTCCCATCATGGGCGGTCCCGGTGGATTAATTTTGGCAGCGGCTGTATTGCCGGCATCGGCCAGCTTGGCCCAGTCCATCTTCTGGAGCGATCGAATGTCGTTGGGCGCGAGTCCGAGGTCTTTCATCACCAATCGAGCCAGTTCCTTTTGCTGCTCCTTGCTCGGAATGTTGCCACCGCCCCCCGATTGTGCCGCGGCGCGATGGAAAAGACCTGCAGCTGCGGGCATGCCCATCAGCGTGGTCACCTTCGAGCCGCCGCCAGATTGCCCGTAAATCATCACCCGATCCGGATCACCGCCGAAGTTTTCTATGTTATCCCGAACCCAGCGCAGCGCCGCCACGAGATCGGTCATGCCCACGTTAACGGAGTCTTCATAGGCGGACCCTCCGATTTCCGAGAGGTCAAAGAAACCGAGAATATTGAGCCGGTGATTCACCGAGACCTGCACGACATCGTGATGCCGCGCCATCTGTGCGCCCTCGTGCGATGGCAGCTCATACGAAGAGCCGAAACTGAAGCCTCCACCGTGAATGTAAAACATCACCGGCCGCCTGCCGGTCAGGCTCGGTGTCCAGATGTTCAACTTGAGCATGTCCTCGCTTTGCCAGCCATCATCCCAATCCAGGAGGAAGCTTTGCTCAGCGCTCGTCCAGGTGTGCAGGCGTTGAGGACAGTTTGCCCCATACACCAGCGCGGGATATTCATCCGTCCACGGCAGAGGCGGCTTGGCCGCAAGCCAGCGGTTCTCTCCCGCCGTGGTCTGTCCGTAGGGAATACCTTTGAATGTGAGAACGTCAGCATCGACAAATCCGCGCACTCTGCCATATTGCGTGCTGGCCATGGCTGAGCGCGGGGTGGAACAGTTGCCGGGTTCCTGATGAGACCCCGTCTTGATGCTGTCGGAAGCAACCGCCGACTTGCCGGCCGTAGCGCTCAAGGCTGCCGTGGCTGAAAGAAGCAACGCCTGTCGGCGGGTGAGGGCGAAGCGGTTTACAGATTCAGCCATGCAGGCGCTCCCCTTGGGATACTGCGCTAGAGGAGCAATCAAGCACGCATTCTGCGAATTCGATTTAGAGTCGAGTTCAGGCAAAGGACGCAATCGTATTTTCGGCCATTAACCATAGATTTATGGTTCAAGATCTGTCAACGTGGTAAGTCGGTGGCCAATTCCAGCATTGGTCGAGTTCGAAGAATACTGATCGAGTTTTCCCCTTTGTGAGGCCCGGTGTCCTCCTCTCAGATGGCTTCTGCTGGGCTTACTTTGAGTACGAGGGTTTGGATGATTTCGAAGACTCCTTGAGCTGCTGTGGTTTGTTTCCGTTCAGGACATGTGTCGGAAATTGAACGATCGGCGGCGGCCAGCATCTGTCACCGATGGTGGATTCGGATTTCGCCGCAGGAAGTTTGTAGCCTGATCGCCGAATTCACCCCGCGCCAGCGAAGACCTTTGTTGCCACGGCTTTCCATTTAGAATCAGGGCATGGCGAGCGCCACCGTCTTCAACAATCAAAGCTGCGGTTCAGAATTTCGCGCGCGCCGTTTTATCCGCGGTGGGCATCTGCAGACCATCGCAAGCTTCCTGCTTCCCCGGCATTTTGCCCTTTCCGTGCCGGAAGAGCGACTAATCGAGGTAGAGCCCGGGATTCGCCTCCTTTGCCATTGCCACTGGCAGGCGGATCGTTCGGCCGCGCTCAGCGTGCTAATCGTGCACGGCCTCGAAGGATCGAGTGAATCGAAATACATGCTGGGCATTGCGGAAAAAGGTATGGCCGCGGGCATGAATGTCATTCGCATGAATCAGCGCACGTGCGGTGGCACCAACCATCTGGCTGCGACTCTTTATCACTCGGGCCGCTCGGAGGACGTCATGGCGGTTGCCGAGAACCTGGTTCACAACGACGGGATTGCGCGCATAGCGCTGTGCGGATTCTCTATGGGAGGAAACCTTGTCCTGAAGGCCGCCGGCGAGTGGTCGGGCAAGCAACGCCCGGAACTGACTGCTGTGGCCGCCATATGTCCGGCTCTCGATTTAGCGGCATCGGCCGACGCTCTGCACCTCCCGGTGAACCGCATCTATGAGCAGTACTTTCTCTGGAAGTTGAAGGCGCGGATGAGGAGCAAGGCTCGCTGTTTTCCGGGAACTTACGATTTGTCGCGTCTGCGTGGGCTTAAGAGCCTGCGCGAGTTCGACGACAGGGTAACCGCCTTCTACTGTGGATTTAGTGGAGCCTCGGACTACTACGCCCGCGCCGCAGCCTCGAGGGTGGTCGATAAGATCTCGGTGCCGGCTTTCATTCTCCAGGCCCGCAATGATCCCTTCATACGGATTTTGCCCGAGACCAGGGACAAAATTCGCCAGAACCTGAATATCACATACGTCGAGACCGACGATGGTGGGCACTGCTCGTTCATTGGTCAGCCTGATGGCTATGACGGATATTTCGCCGAACGGGCGGTTATGGACTTCCTGCGCAACTTTTAGCAACCGCTGATGGGCCCCGGTCGCAATCGAGCTTAATGCCTCCTGTACAATCACCGGCGATGCGGCGTTTTTGTCGAGTTCTGTTGGCTTTCCTTGTGATGAGGGTCGCCCCATGGCCGCTGTGGGCGGAGACCGTTCCTGAGCTGCACGCCAGCAACTACGTCAACGACTTTGCCCACGTCCTCCGCCCCGAAACGGTTGCCGCCCTGAACGACACGTGCTTGGAACTCGACCAAAAGGCTCATGCGCAGATTGCGGTTGTAACCATCAACACCACGGCCGGGCGGGACATTTTTGGCTTTGCGGTGGATCTTTATCAAGCCTGGGGTATTGGTCAGAAGTCCACCAATCGCGGTGTCTTGATCTTGTTCGCGGTCAAAGACCATAGATATTGGACCACCGTGGGTTACGGGTTGGAGCCTATTCTCCCCGACGGCAAAGTCGGGGGTTTCGGCCGCGAGGCAGTTCCCCTACTCCGGCAGAATGATTATGACGGGGCGGTGAAACTCGTAACCTTGCGAGTCGTTGGGGTTATCGCTCAAGACGCGGGCATCCAACTTTCGGGTGCACGGATCCCCGAAGCAGAGCCGGGTCAGCAACCGCCTTCTCTCGCCGCCATTGTCATAATCATTCTCGCCCTCATCTTTCTGGGCGGTCCGGCTGCGCTACTGCTGTGGTTGCAGCTCAGGAGTGGTTATCGAGGAGGATACCGCGGCGGCTGGGGAGGGGGCGGGTGGGGTGCAGGCGGGTGGGGTGGAGGCGGTTTTGGCGGAGGCGGGGGCTTCGGGGGATTTGGCGGCGGTTCAACCGGGGGCGGGGGAGCCGGCGGAAGCTGGTAAGGAGAAGCCGATGGCGCAGGACAAACAGCTGGAACTTACCCAAGAATTTGTTAACAGAATTCGTGCGGCCGGGGGAGAAAACCTGGTCAGCGTGATTCTTTACGGCTCGGCGGCGGAAGGAGAATTCCACCCTGGCTACTCCGACCTGAATTTGCTTTGTATTGTGCGCGATGCCTCATTGGTTTCCCTGCAAAAAGTCGCCAGCCTAGTACAGTGGTGGCGAGGAAAGAAGCACCAACCCCCGCTGGTGCTGACTCCAGCCGAGCTGAAGAGCTTCGCGGATCTTTTTTCCATCGAACTGCTCGACATGAAGCAGCGCTACCGGGTTCTCTACGGAGAGGATCTCCTGCGTGACCTTAATATTTCGATGATGTCCCACCGCTTTCAGCTCGAATACGAACTGCGCGAAAAGCTGGTTCTATTGCGCCAACACCTGCTGCTTGCTCAAAGCCAAGAACGGCAATTGTGGGAGGTAATGCTCCATTCGCTTACCTCTTTTACCACTCTGTTCCGCCATGTGCTTCTTGAGTTCGGCCTGACGGAACGGAAACATTCGCGCGAAGCGGTCAAGGAGCTATCATCACGGTTGAACTTCGACCCTTTGCCCTTCGTACAGTTGATGGACGTACGGGCAGGTAGCAGCGATCGCAGGCGCCTGCAGGCTGACGCCGTGGCGGCCGGATATGTGCAGGTAATTGAGAAAGTGGCGGCCGCTGTGGATACAATCGACAGTTCACGGCAAACGAAATAGCCGGAAGGGAGCTCGGATGAGCAAATTTGGCATTGCCCTGGTTGTCATTATCGCCATCGTAGGGCTTCTGTTTGGCGAGTACGTCAACGTGAAGAACACGCTGGTGGCCAAGAATGAAGCCGTCAAGTCCGCATGGTCGCAAGTGGACGTCGTGCTCCAGCGGCGGGCAGACTTGATCCCGAATCTGGTCGAGACGGTTAAGGGTATTACCAAGCAGGAGCAGGCTGTGTTCGGGGAAATTGCACAGGCACGCTCGCAACTGCTGTCGGCCGGCAATCCCGCCGACAAGATCGCCGCCAATCAGCGTTTGGATGGGGCGCTGGGGCGTCTGCTGGCCCTGGCTGAGAACTATCCGCAGTTGAGATCGAGCGAGAACTTCCTGCGCTTGCAGGACGAGCTGGCGGGCACGGAGAACCGCATCGCCGTCGAACGGAAGCGCTACAACGACACGTTGCAGGACTACAACACCTACGTGCAGCAGTTTCCCACGAGCTTCTTTGCCCAGTGGGCCGGGTTTAAGGCGAATACGGCCTATTTCGAAGCTTCAGAGACGGGGCGCCAAGTGCCCAAGGTAGATTTCTCGAGTCCCGCCCCTCAGCCTGCGCCGGCACGCTGAAACGGGTAAGCGGCGACCCGTTTCCGCAGCGTTCGCTCGCGCTTGACACCAGCAGGCGCGGTCCTTATTATTTCTTCGGACGACATGTCGGACACTGACATATGGAGCAACTCCCCCTCAGCGAACCTGTTCTCCTGGTGCTCTTGAGCCTTGCCGAGCAGCCGCGGCATGGCTATTCGATTCTCAAGGATGTGGAGCAGATCAGCGGCGGTCGCGTGGTGCTCAGCACAGGCACGCTCTATGGGGCTTTGCAGCGGCTGCTCGGACAGGGCTGGATCGAACGCCAGGTTGAAAACGAGAGTTCGCGCGACCGGCGGGTTTATCGGCTCACCTCGCGCGGACGCCGGAATCTCCAGTCCGAGGTTGCGCGCATGGAACAGCTGACGAAACTTGCCAGCCTGCGTATTGCCCGCAGCGAGGTCTGAACCCTATGTTGCGCCTCTACCGCAGCCTGCTCTGGCTTTATCCCGCTCGATCCCGACAGGAATTTGCCGAGGAGATGGATTCCGTGATGCGTCTGGCGGAAGGGGAAGTTCGGAAGAAAAACTTTCGAGTACGACTCGCTTTTGTGCTTCGCGAATTTGCCGGTCTGGTTGCCGGCGCCATTCGAGAGCATCTTCGCAGTGTCAGCGGCCTGTACGGTCAGAATCCATTCGGGAGGTTTGAAATGCGACCACAATTCCGATTCCCACGTTCAACGATCTCGCTGATGATCGTGATCCTGGCCGGAGTCATTCTCGCCATCGAGAATGCCAAGAGCGTGCAGGTCAAATATGGAGAGGCGGCACACGTGACGGTTGGTTCCACGTTTCCGGGGTTTTTCGCCGTGGGATTTTCAATTATCTTTGTAGCCGCGGTGATAGGCTGGGCCATCCTGTTTGCGCTTCGCCGCTCCGGAGTTCACCGGCTTTCAGAGCTGCGAACCTGGCCCGACGGGCGCTGAGCCAAAAACGAGTGACCACCGATCAAGCTCTTGTCGCCGCGCCCGTCGATGTATCGCCCCAGGCAAGCCACTGCCTTATACGCGGGATGCCCCTGGTTCGCACAAGCGACAAGGCGAGCATGGCAAGAGAGATTGCGAGCAGCCCGACGGTGGCCCCCTTCACGCTTTGACTGCGGCGCGGCAGAATGCTGAATCGTCCATAAACAAGTTCGATGTGCACCCAGTAAACCAGCAGCGAAGTGTTCCCAAGTTGAATAAGTGGGCTGAATCCCCAGCGGCCTAAGCCCCATCGGCACCAGGAATACGCAATCGCCATAAAAAGCAGCAGGAAACCAATTCGGATGAGAAAGAAATTCGGGCTGGTGTGCCAGAAGTCGTACACCGGGTAGACGGACACCGGTCGGGAATCCAAAAACTTTCCCAACCAGATAAGCATCAGCCCGCCGGGGCCGAGCAGCAGAAATCCGCGCGAGCCAAGCCTTTGAGCAGGTCTGCTCATCAGCAAGAATCCGAACGCAAGACCGGCGAAGGCAAATGCCGTCCAGGGAAAGACCGGGAAAAAACCAGGCTGCGGACGTCCGAGGTTATGAACGCCATCAATATAGCTCTCGAGGGGCCAGGGCAGGAAAGCGGGTTGCCAGGTGGTCCAAATCAAAGGCGTCAAGGCCGCGATGGCTGCAGCCGCGAGAGCGGCACCGGCCATAAGCTGCGTTCGACGCCGCGCCCCTCGTGCATTAGCAATGGCGGTCGAGCACACCACCCCCATAAGGATGATCGAGAGCCCGATCGTGTTCAGGATGTCCACCCTGAACAGATCGCTCCAGGGTGCCCAGCCAAGCGACACCGCGAATTCCTGC
Source organism: Acidobacteriota bacterium (assembly GCA_019241535.1). Lineage (GTDB taxonomy): Bacteria > Acidobacteriota > Terriglobia > Terriglobales > Acidobacteriaceae > Gp1-AA145. The sequence goes on from JAFAWX010000124.1 coordinate 15,675, forward strand.
ACTCGGAACAACAGGCCCAGGGCTAGGATCTGGGCCCCGCGTTTTATGACGGTTTTCGCAATAGCCGCGGGCGAAAAACCCTTGTTGAGAAGCTTTTCTGTAACAATGGCCAATGATAATCCTGCGAGAAATAAAAATAGCGGTGCAGGAAAAGTTCCGCCCAGCTGTGACCACACGGCAAACCGGGAATTGCGGGCGGCGCCGCCCAACCAGGCGTCATAGCAGTGCGTCTGAAACATCAGCACGCAGGCCAAACCGCGCAGCCAATCGATATAGGCAAGCCGGGATGACGGCGCAGAAACCATTGCGGTCGACCGTGTCGAGGGCGGCGGGCGACCAGCTATGCGGCGGCCGCCTTGGGCCTCGCCTTTGGTTTGGCTGCCCTGAGCAGGAGATATTTCCCCGGGCCGGTCAGAAAGCGTGCCAAGAGATCCGCGACACCTTCGAGAAGCACCCGGTCCTCGGACCCTAAAGCGGCGTCGCGATTGCTTTCAATGTTCAGAAAGCCAAGTTCACGGCCTGCGATTTTCAGCGCGACCAGGATCTTCTTGCGCGTTCCGGGCACTGCCATCTGCCCGGGATGGACCGCAGTTTCAAGCAGCGGTGATGAGGATTTCTTGTCAAGGGTAAGGTAAATTCCCACCCAGCTGTAATGACGCCCTTCGGACAAAAGAGCTACGACATCTTCGAGCGGTGAATGATGAAACGAAGGACGGTTGTTATCGAGCACGCCTTTTACGTCCACAAGGAGCTTCTGAGGGGAAAGGTAGGATTTCACGTGTGATCCGTCGGAGTAGTAATCCTAAGTAGTCTAACTTTGGCCTGCAGCGTGGTCAATTGTTTCAGAGCGCCGTTGTCAAAACTCTTTAAAAATGTCTGCATTCTTAACTCGATTAAAATGTCCCCTATCGCGCCTGCGACTCCAGAAACAGGTTGCAGCGGCAGGCGGTCGATTGAGAGCGCCCCAAACAGAGAAAGCCCCCGTGAGGCCGGCAGCGACCGCTCTGGTAACTTCTAGGGCTGCTCGCGTTGTTTCAGTCCGTCCTGCTGGTCGCGCTTCAGCTCGGAAGCATCCGGGCGGATTACGGCCAAATTGGCCGGTGCGTTGGGATGCAGGCCGAAATCCCACACGTAGCTGTTCATTCCCTCTTTTCCCAGCATCTCCGCCAATGCGTATTCACCAGGCTCGAGCGCTGCCTGCGGGGTGACCTTCACCCAACCCTCTCCGAGTTGCTCGGCCGTGGTGGCAACCCATTGTTGCTCCTGGGTAACTTTCCCGTACACCGCTGTCTTGATTGCTCCAACGATTCGTTTATCGCCTTTGACCTGCACCCGTACCACGCGGAACCTGTCCCACGCCTCGTTCGTCGCCGGTTGTGAAGAGCTTTCGCTTGATTCCTCGTCTGGCTCCAGGTTGACATAGAAAGCCGGCAGCGATGCGTGAACCTGGACCTTCGCACTCGGCCCGGCAAGTTCGATGGTATGTTTGGTGCCCGCGACCGGGTTGATCGCCGCCCTGAGCACGTTGCGCCCGACATGGCGATTGACTTCGCCATTGCTTTGGTCAAGCGCCACCAGCTGGGGCTCGCTCAAATACGTATCCAGCACATACACGCCACCCTCTGAGGGAAGCCGCAGGCCGGGGGCCACGTGCGGTGATTTCAACTCCTCTTCCTGCCGCTCCGCTTCGAGTTCTTTTTTGAGTTCCATTGCGCGGGCAGAAGTTTTGCCCGCCTGACGATCTTTCTCGAACTGGTTGGTCGCCGCCCAATCGATGAGTGCGCTGGGTACGTCCTCCCACTCGCTGCGTTCGACGCTGTAGTAATGGACGCGGTCACCCTGAAGCTCCCACTTGTTCACCAGCTGATAGGAACCGTCTTTCAGGATGAGGCGCCTGGTGCCGGCCTGAGCAAGCGCGGGGGGCGCAGACACCAAGGCCGGCGTCAGAACAAGAACAAAAGACAGGTAAAACGCGTACCCTCGAAGCGCCATCATCCCATAGTTTACCGCCGAGGTGGCGAAATATCGCATTCCCCTCCTCTGTCTTTTTTGTCATAATTGATCGTGCACCCCAGCACAAATTTCCCAGACAATTCCAGGCGAGGAAAACGATGTCGGCCAAGTACATCTTTGTAACCGGAGGTGTGGTGTCGTCGTTGGGCAAAGGGCTGGCGGCAGCATCGATCGGGTGCCTGCTCGAAAGCCGCGGGATCAGAGTGAATCTGATGAAGTTTGATCCCTATCTGAACGTCGATCCCGGCACGATGTCCCCGTTCCAGCATGGAGAGGTCTTTGTTACCGACGACGGTGCTGAAACCGACCTCGACCTCGGCCACTACGAGCGCTTCACGCATGCCCACCTGTCGCGGGACAACAACTGGACGACCGGCCGCATTTACGAACAGATTCTGGCGAAAGAGAGACGTGGCGACTACCTGGGAAAGACGGTTCAGGTAATCCCGCACGTGACCAACGAGATCAAGGCGGCGATGAAGAAAGTCGCGCAGGATGTCGACGTAGCCATCGTGGAGATAGGCGGCACGGTAGGGGACATCGAATCCCTGCCGTTCATGGAAGCCATCCGGCAGATGCGTCAGGAATTGGGCCGGGAGAACACCTTGTTTGTGCACGTGACTCTGGTGCCCTTCATTGCCGCCGCTCAGGAGCTCAAAACCAAGCCCACGCAGCATTCCGTGAAGGAATTGTTGAGCATCGGAATTCAGCCGGACATGCTGCTTTGTCGCACGGACCGCTTCCTGTCGAAGGAACTCAAATCGAAAGTCGCGCTTTTCTGTAACGTGGAAGAGGAGGCGGTCATCACGGCCAAAGATGTGGAGTCGATCTATGAGGTTCCGCTCGTATTTTCGCGAGAAGGCGTGGATGTCCTTGTGCTGAGATATCTGCACCTTGAAGCCAGAGACCGCGACCTCAGGCAATGGGAAGAGCTCGTGCACCGGGTGTACAACCCGAAGGACGAAGTGAGGATTGCCATCATCGGCAAGTATGTCGAGTACGAAGATTCCTACAAATCGCTGAAAGAGGCGTTGGTGCATGGCGCATTGGCGCACAACCTGCGGCTGCATGCCAGCTGGATCGAGGCCGAAGGCCTCGAAGCCGGACAGCATGCCTGCGAAGAGCAATTGCGCGACTTTGAGGGCATCCTGGTGCCGGGCGGTTTCGGGAAACGCGGCATCGAAGGCATGCTCGAGGCCATTCGCTATGCCCGCCTCAATAAGGTGCCCTATTTCGGCATCTGCCTGGGCATGCAGACGGCCTGCATCGAATTTGCCCGCAACGTATGCGGACTGGCCGATGCGAACTCCAGTGAATTCGATCCTGCAACCACGCACCGGGTAATCTATAAATTGCGTGAGCTGCGCGGCGTCGAGGAGCTGGGGGGAACCATGCGCCTGGGTCAATGGATTTGCCGGATCGAGCCCGGGACCCTGGCGCATCGCATCTATGGCAAAGACGAGATCAGCGAACGGCACCGCCACCGCTACGAATTCAACCGTGAATATGAGGGCACGCTGACCGCCGGCGGCTTGCGCATTTCCGGCTCAACCCCCGACGGCACTTATGTCGAAATCATCGAGTTGTCCGACCACCCCCACTTCATTGCTTGTCAGTTTCATCCCGAGTTCAAATCGAAGCCGCTCGAGCCCCATCCCCTCTTCCAGGCTTTTGTAGGCGCGGCCCACGAGCATGGACACCGGCGGCACACGGAGCGAGAGCAGGTGGAGCTCGAGATGTTTCACAGGCCGGGAAGGTGGTGAGCGATAAACGGTAGTTCAGCCATGCGGGGCTTTTCCTCGAGACGCCGCGCAAATGCTTTCCGTTCCTGTAGCGCGGAATGACGATTTCCTTCCAAATCGAATCCATCCACCTTGGTTCGGGCCATCTGTTCCTCATCGCCGGGCCCTGCGTAATAGAGAGCGAGCAGCATGCCATGTTCATGGCGGAAGTGATCAAGGGCGTAACCCGCTCCCTCAACATTCCTTTCATCTTCAAGGCCTCTTACGATAAGGCCAATCGCACTTCCATCCACAGCTTTCGCGGTCCCGGGCTTCAGGAAGGGCTGCGTATTCTGCAGAAGGTGAAAAATGAGGTGCACGTGCCGGTGCTGACCGACGTGCATGACGTCAAGGACGTGCCCCGGGTCGCAGAGGTGGTCGACGTCCTGCAGATTCCTGCGTTTCTGTGCCGCCAGACCGACCTGGTCGTAGCCGCTGCTATGAGCGAGCGGGCAATAAACATCAAGAAAGGTCAATTCGTCTCTCCCTGGGACATGCGACATGCCGTCGAAAAGTGCCGCATAGCGGGCAATAACCGAGTGTTTATCAGCGAACGAGGGGCAAGCTTCGGTTACAACAACCTGGTCGTGGACATGCGCTCTCTGGCCATCATGCGCAAGTTTGCGCCGGTGGTTTTTGACGCTACCCATTCGGTGCAGCTGCCCTCGGCAGCGGGCGACGGGCAGCAAGCGACCAGCGGAGGCCAGCCTGAATTCATACCCGTGCTGGCACGGGCCGCCGTAGCCGCCGGAGTGGACGGCATCTTCATGGAAGTGCATGACGATCCGAGGAACGCAAAATCGGATGGTGCGAACGCTCTGGAATCGACCAAGTTACGGGCTCTGCTCAAGGAACTCGTGGCCGTGCAGCAGGCCATATCCCGGGCTCACGACACGCCCTGAACGGCGCCTTCAAAGTCACGGGGTTGCTTTTGACATCCTGCCCGGCTATTGTTGTTCAGCTATATTGAATCAATGGCAAGTTGTCTTATCACCGGAGTGGCGGGATTTATTGGCTCATCCCTGGCACGCGCGGCACTTGCGGCAGGCAATGAAGTGCGGGGTATCGACAATTTTGCCACCGGCAAACGAGAGAACATTGCCGAGATATGCGGGCGAATGCATTTCCGCGAAGCCGATCTGCTGGATGTCGACGCTGTGCGGACGGCCTGCGCCGGCGTCGATTATGTCTTCCATCAGGCGGCCATCCCTTCGGTCCCCAAGTCCGTGCTTGATCCTCTGGGCAGTAACCGCGCTAACCTGGATGCAACCGTAAATCTGCTGATCGCAGCTCGGGACGCGAAAGTCAAGCGAGTTGTTTACGCGGCGTCTTCATCCGCCTACGGCGATACCCCCACTCTGCCCAAGCACGAAGCCATGCCGCCGAATCCGATTTCCCCATACGCGGTCGCAAAACTGGCCAGCGAGCATTACATGACTTCGTTTTATCGCTGCTATGGCCTGGAAACCGTCTCACTGCGCTACTTCAATATTTTTGGCCCGCGACAGGACCCAAATTCTCCATATTCCGGCGTGCTGGCACGATTCATTACGCAGATGCTCAAGGGGGAGCAGCCGACGATTTATGGCGACGGCACCCAGAGCCGCGATTTCACCTACATCGACAACGTAGTCTCAGCCAACCTGCTGGCGACCACGGCGCCGTCCGCCGCAGTAGCCGGGCAGGTCTTGAATGTCGCGACCGGCACGCGGGTCAACCTGAACGAAACCTTTCGCATCCTGAAAAAAATCATTGGCTTCCGCGGCGACGTAAAATACGCGCCCGAACGAGCCGGGGATGTCAAACACTCGCTAGCGGACCTGGCACGCAGTGAGGAACAGCTTGGCTATAAGCCGCTGGTAAGCTTTGAAGAGGGCCTGCAGCGCACGGTCGACTGGTATCGCGCGCAGACGCTTCCGCAGGAATCAGCCCTCAGTTCGGCCGACTCGAGGCATTAATTTCCGAGGAGGCGGCCATTCCGCCTTTCGCATACTCAAAAAGCAGGGTCCACTGACTCGGCTGGGCTCGGCCGTCTTTCGATGGCGGGCTGAATTTCCATTCCTGGGCGGCTTCGACGGCAAGGCGGGCAAAATACTTGCTTGGCCCTGGGGTGATCAAACTGGCCGTCCTTACAGCCCCGGCCGCGTCCACGTCGACCTTCACCCTGACTTTAATGCGTCCGTGAATGGTATTCAGGGCACCCTGCGAAGCTTTGGGCAATACCTGCTCGGCAACAGCACCCGGAGCGTCCGGTTGCGCAACCGAGTTCGTTGCCGGCGGGCTCGCGGCCGGGCTGCTCGATTCCACACCGCGCGGCTCCAGGCTGCGTGAGGAGCGGTGCATCAGGCCATAACCGATGCCCAGTACGGCTAACAAGGCCGCAATTATGAGTGGGGCCGCATAACTCCGTTTTTCCTCACCGGCTGTCAGATCGGTTGAAGAGACATCGGTCACGGCCGGGCGCACCTCGGTTGCCGCAGGTCTTTCGAGGCGCGCAGCAATGTCGGAGACGGTCCAGCGCTCTGCCGCATCGCGCTTAAGGCAATTGGCGGCAATGTCAGCGTAAGGTTGCGGCAGCTGCGCGTACGCGGCCGGCTCCCTCGTAATCTCCCGGGCCGAGCGCTGGGTCAGGGCCTCGATCAGCGTAATACCCAGGGACCAGATATCTGCCGGCGGAGCAAGCTGCCCCAGGGCAATCTCGGGGGCATCGTAACCGGTGAGCTCTCGCCGTTCTCGAACCGTACCAGAAGGCTTGACGCCGTCACTTGAAATCTTCAGTTCCTCGTCGACTGCCATCACGTTCCCGGGCCGAAGATGTCCGTGAACCAGACCCTGATCGTGCAGGTACGACAATGCATCGAGCGTGGGTCGGAGCAGGGATTCGGTTTCAGCCACTGTAAGAGCCCGGTGAGGCAGGACCTCGGCCAGGTTCTCATCGGCGTACTCGGCCACCACGTAAAGAAGGTCTCTTCCGGCAAACCAGCAGCGACCGCACTGGTAGATGCGGATCAGATGGGGATGAGAGAGTTGCGCCGCGCGCCGCCATGACGCAAGCTGGGCGTCAGGATTCGAAGATCCGGGAAAAACCAGCTTGATTATGGCTTTGGCTCCAGCAAACTCGGTACGAAATACCGCTCTCTCGGAGGTACCGGAAAGGTATTGTTGAAGTCGAAAACGGCCGTCGACAATCTGCCCTATGCAATCTGAATTCAAGCCGAGCTGCCTGCCTGTGGATGTCGTTGTGGCTGCCTGCATAAGCCACATTCTAAGCCAGTTTGGGCTTTGGAAATTAGGGAATAAAACTAAAGATTCCCCGGGCTGCCGCCTACGGAAGGCGCTCCACCATCCTTAGGCGCACGCGAGAAATGCACCATCCATGTGGCAAGTCGCAGATGGGGCCGCTCAGCGGCCACAAATGGACAGGCGAAAACATTCTGCGATGCTCGCAATCATGTGCGGACGCCGTTCACCATGAGGAGCCGCCGCCAAGGAAGCTGATAAAATCTGATGCATAAGTCATGTTTGAGAACCTCCAGGAACGGCTTCAACGTACATTCAAATCGCTTCGCGGGCAGGCAATCCTCACCGAGGAGAACATCCAGGAGACGCTCAGGGAACTGCGGCTGGCCCTGCTCGAGGCGGACGTAAATTTCAAAGTCGTCAAGCAGTTCATAGAGCGCGTGCAGGCCAAGGCTGTGGGACAGCAGGTCATGGCCGCCTTGTCACCGGGTGAACAGGTCATCAAAATTGTCCGCGACGAGCTGATTGCAGTTCTCGGCCAGGACACGGCACGAGTGAGGTTTGCCTCGCAGCCTCCAACGATTGTGTTGATGGCCGGCCTCCAGGGATCGGGTAAGACAACTACTTCGGGCAAGCTGGCGCACTGGTTCAAAAACGGCGGACATCGCCCGTTGCTGGTATCAGTCGACGTTTACCGTCCGGCTGCCCGGCACCAGCTGAAAGTGGTGGCGCAGGCGATCAAGGCCCAGCTCTACGAGGGCGAGGTCGAGGAGGCGAATACCGCTACCGTCGCCAGGCTTGCGAAAGAAGCCCGGCGCGAGGCGATAAACTCCGGCTGCGATGTGCTCATTGTTGATACGGCAGGCCGACTGCACATTGACGATCAGCTAATGGAGGAGATGCAGTCTTTAAAGCAGCTGCTCACCCCCCACGAAATTCTGTTTGTGGCCGATGCCATGACCGGGCAGGACGCCGTCCGCTCGGCCGATGAGTTTCACAAGAAGCTTACGCTTACCGGTGTCGTGCTGACGAAGATGGATGGCGACGCCCGCGGTGGCGCGGCGCTGTCTATTCGCCAGGTCACGGGCGCCGCCATCAAGTTCATTGGTGTAGGTGAGAAGTACGATGCCCTCGAACCCTTCCATCCCGATCGCATCGTCTCCCGGATTTTGGGTATGGGCGACATCCTCTCGCTGATCGAGCGCGCCGAACAGCATGTAGACAAGAAAAAAGCCCAGGACTTTGCCGTCCGGGCGCTTTCAGGCGACGGCTTCTCGCTCGACGATTTCCGGGAGCAATTGCGCCAGGTAAAAAAGATGGGATCGCTGCAGAGCCTGATGGGCATGCTGCCCAGCATAGGGCCCTTCGCCGGGCTGCAAAAGCACGCCGACAAGGTCGACGAGAAGCAGATTAATCGCGTTGAGGCGATCATCAACTCCATGACTGCCCACGAGCGCGCCCACCATGACGTGATCAACGGCAGCCGCCGTAAGCGCATCGCGCGCGGATCAGGGACCACCGTACAGGAAGTGAACCACCTGCTCCGCCAGTATGCGCAGATGCGCAAGATGTTCAAGCAGATGGGGAAGGGCAATTTTATGCGCCGTATGGCGGGAATGAAGATGCCTGTGTAGCGGACGCGGGGCACCCGAAGCACTGGAGTCGTGCCTGCATGAAATGGCGCTCGCTCGAAGAATCCGCTCCGCAATTGGCCAAACGCTCGTTGCGCGAAGTCTGCAGCGAGCGCAAAGCCCTAATCGCGCAGTATGTGCCGGCGGAGGTTCAGGCCATACACGGCCAGGTTATTCAGGAGCTCGAAGCTTCTGGCATCCGTGATCGCTCGTTGCAGGCTGGCCGGCAAGCTCCCGCCTTTGAGCTCCCTGATCCAAGCGGCAAGATCGTTTCCTCGGCGGAACTGCTCGAGCTCGGCCCTCTCGTCGTTTGCTTCTTCCGCGGACGCTGGTGCCCGTTCTGCGTCGCGCAGCTCGAAGCGATGAATGTACGCCTTGAGCGCCTTCAAGAGCTGAGGGCATCGCTGGTCGGCATTTCGCCGCAGACCCCCGAGCAGTCATTTTTTATGGCCGACCAGCATCATCTGCGTTTTCCGCTCCTCAGCGATGGTGGAAATGAGGTCGCGCGCCGTTTTGGACTGGTCTATGGCGTACCCGATTATCAGCAGGAGATCTATCGACGGGTCTTCGTAAATCTCCCGTTCGTGAACGGCTCGAGTGATTGGGAACTGCCGATTCCTGCCACTTACGTTTTGGCCTGCAGGCGGGAGGAGCGATCTCGCGCCTCGAGCATCATCCTGTTTGCCGCCTCTGACCCGGATTACACCAAACGCCCTGAACCGGACGAGATCGTCGATGTCGTTGCGGATTTCTCCCAGGCAGCCAATGACGTCGGACCCGGGCGGCTTCATTTGAGTAGGCCGAACGGAGAGAGTTAACCTAAACGGTTTGTGCCTCCTCAGCAGCCGCCTGCTCCGCATCCTGCAGCATGAATTCGAGCATCTCCTGGGGGACGGGAGCGTTCCAGACGGGGGCGAAGGACTGCCGGTGCAGCGGGCAAGGGCCATGCTCGCGCAAAGCGGCCAGGTGCTTGGGAGTGCTGTAGCCTTTGTTCGAGCATAGACCGTACAGGGGAAAAACCGGATCCCATCGACTGATCATGCGGTCGCGTTCCACTTTCGCCAGAATCGAAGCCGCCGCAATCGAAGCCGAAAGCGCATCGCCGTGAATGATGGCGCGTTGCGGCAGATCGCAATCGAGCTTCAGCGCGTCGATTAACAAATGGTCGGCCATGGGATCGAGCCGGCTCACGGCGTCAACCATTGCCTGTCGCGAGGCTTGATAGATGTTGATCTGATCGATACGGGCAGCATCGATGGCAGCAATTGCCCAGGCGACGGCATGTTCGCGGATTCTTCGCGCCAGGAGCTCGCGACGTTCGGCCCTGAGCAGCTTCGAATCCCGCAGACCGCGGACGCGATAATTGGGATCAAGTACGACGGCTGCGGCAACGACCGGACCAAACAGGGACCCGCGGCCAACTTCATCGACTCCGGCAACGAGCTTAGCTCCCGTCGCCCATGCCAGCTTCTCGAATTTTAGCGTGCAGCGCAGGCGCTTAAGCAGGCGCAGCTTCCGAGCAGAAGGCGAAAGCTTCTCTTCGGCACGGGCGTGAGTTTTTGAGGGCATCCGCATCCCTCAACGGATCTTGGCGCAGTTTGGGACGTCGGGCAAGAAGAAAATTCATGCGTCGACCGTAATCGCAGCCGACGCGGCGCGGCCGAGCGACTACCTGACAACAAGCGGTGGCAGGTCTAGCGGCTCGCTGCGGTTGCGTGCTCCCGCTCCACATCGCGCAAGCGGGCAGCTTTGCCGCGAAGCTTGCGCAGGTAGTAGAGCTTGGCTCGGCGAACTTTCGAGGATCGCACCAGGTCCACCTTGTCAACCACGCGGGAGTTCTCCGGAAAGATACGCTCGACGCCCTGGCCGAAACTGATTTTTCGCACCGTAAAACTGGCTTGCGGACCACGCGTGCGAGCGATCACCACGCCTTCGAAAGCCTGCAGGCGCTCCTTGTCGCCTTCCGTGATCCGTACCTGGACGCGCACGGTGTCCCCGGGAGCAAAGTCCGGCAGATCGGAGCGTTTGGTTTTGGAAAGAAGCTTTTCGATAATCTGACTGGACATGATGCTGATCCTCCACGGGGCCGTGCCCGTAACTAGGTTCCATTGCCAAGCGCTTTGCACCTGCCGGAAGAAAGTTGCCCTTCGAAGCGGCGACCTTATTCAGCCGCCGCCGGGTCGGCATTTTCTGCCAGCAGTCTTCTGTCTTCCTCACTCAACTCGATCCCATCGAGCAGATCGGGCCGGTTCCGCAGGGTCTTCGCAAGCGCAGAACGCCGTCGCCAGCGTCGGATGTCTTGGTGGTTACCCGATACCAACACCTCGGGCACGCGCATACCACGAAAATCCGCCGGACGCGTGTAGTGCGGATAATCGAGCAGGCCTCCTGAACCACACGTCGAACTTGGTCCCCGGCCAGGAGCGGCATCCCTTCCGGCAAAAAACGACTCCTGCCGAGTGGATGCTTCATTTCCGACCGCGCCCGGTAGTAACCGGATGACCGCATCCGCAATTACGGCGGCGGCGAGTTCCCCGCCACTTAAGACGTAATCGCCAATCGAGATTTCGCGATCGGCCAAAAACATTCCTACTCGCTCATCGACCCCCTCGTAGCGGCCGCAGATGAGGACCAATCGCTCGACCATAGCCAGTTCCGCGGCCACGCTCTGATCAAACTTGTGGCCCTGCGGCGAAAGTAGAACCACCGCCTGCTTTGCCCGAGCGCGTTCCTCGCGCGGCCGGAGCTCGAGCGCCTCCACGCATTCAAAGACCGGCTGCGGCTTGAGGACCATACCTTGGCCACCCCCGAAGGGGCGATCGTCAACCGTACGGTGCCGGTCGCTTGTAAACTCGCGCAAATCGTCGACCGCAATCGTCACGATTCCGGCTTCGCACGCCCGGCGGATGATTCCGTGTTCCAGCGGGCCGCGGAAAAAGTCAGGGAAAATCGTAACGATGTCGATCTGCACAAAGACTTACGCCCCAAAGCGGTTCTCCGAGAGCGTGGCCGATCGCGGCTAGCCCCGGGTTCAGGCCTTGCGATTGGCAACCCTCTTTTCTTCTTCCGTCAAAGGCGCATTGACCTCGAGCATGCCGTCGGGCAATGTCATCTTAATGCGTTTTTCGTCGAGGTCGATTCCTACCAGAAATTCCTGAGCAAAAGGAATCTCCAGTTCTCCTCTACCTGACCCGAGCACGAGGAGCGGGGCTTCGCCGGCCCCAAAACGGACCTCCCGCACCCTCCCAAGCTCGCGTCCGTGATCAAACAGGGCGCAACCAATCAGGTCGCTGACGTATGTCGCCCCCGGCTCGAGTGGTGCCCGCTCGCTGGCGGGAACTTGCAGTTCAGAGCCGACCAGCTCTTCGGCCTGAGACATCGTGGCGACGTCGGCGAATTTCAGAACCACCTGACCCTTATGCGGCCTGGAGTCCTCGATCTTCTGCTCGCGTCTGGCGCCATTGTCGAGGAGCGCAAATAGTCGCAATCCCGGCCTGAGCCTCCCCGGAGTGTCGCTGTGCACTTCAACGGCAACTTCCCCTTGACGGCCCTGGGTTTTCAACACCCTGGCAACGGTAATGAAATCGCCTTCTGGCGGTAAGCAGGCTATTCCAGAATCTCCAGCTCGTAGTGCCGGTTCAGCTTCGCGCCCGCAGCCTGCAATACGTTGCGCATGGCACGAGCCACCCTGCCTGATTTGCCGATCACGCGCCCCATGTCAGCCTCCGCCACTTCGAGTTCGAGCACGATTCGGCCGTCCTCGTCTATTTCCTCAACGATGACCTCGGCGGGCGCGCTCACCAGAGCCTTAGCAAGATGCTCGATCAACGCACGTGCATTGCCTGTCTGCTCGCTCATATGTGGCGGCTATTCACCTGGAACGCTCGTTGTATCAACTTTGGGGGATGACTCTAAAACGGGAGCGACACCCGGTTGCGACAGTATCTTGTGGACTCGATCCGACAGTTGCGCTCCCTTCGATTTCCAGTATTCAATGCGCTCGCGTTTGAGTTCGACGCTCGCCGGGTTGGTACGGGGATTGTAAGTCCCTAAGATTTCAACCGGACGGCCGTTGCGAGCCCTGTCCTTCTCAATCACCACGACACGGTAGTGGGGCTGTTTGCGCGCACCCGTGCGCGCCAGACGTATCATTAACACTGAACTGGTTTCCTTTCCTATGGTTCCGGCGGGGATGATCCCAAGTAGTTATTATGCAGGACCTTAGCGGCTTTCGCAAGCGCGGGCGATGCTCGCACCCAGCGGTCAGGCCTCGGCACGCCGAAGAGCAAATCAGGGGCGGAATCAATATCGCACCGGATTTTCGGGAGCTTCGCTGCTTTCAATGACTCATCCGATATAGAGCACCACTGGTGTCGTGCGGTTGAGGCTGAGGCGCGGCGGCTTCGTGGTAGCATAGCTTGCAATATAAAAACGACCTCCGGGTCGGAGGGCAACGGACCTGGCCTCGACGAGTGGGTTCTAGCGCCTCTCGCCTGAATGAGGAGTGTCGTAACGATCTCAGGTACATCTTCCGGCAATTCTCCGTTTTCCTGTACTCGCGTCTTAGGCGAGTAATGATTGTGCAAAAAATCATCGGCAGCGGATTTCCGAGCCGTTGGCGTCAGGCATGGGTAGCTTAGGCCTGACGAGCAACCCACGCGGAGTTGTGATTGAAAAAAGGCACGACAGCAGTGGTGGTAGGTGCGCAATGGGGCGACGAGGGCAAGGGAAAGATCGTCGACGTGCTCTCGGAAAAATTTTCGGTTGTGGCGCGCTACGCGGGCGGCCACAATGCCGGCCATACGGTAATCATTGATGGGAAACGATTCGTCCTACAGCTTGTGCCAAGCGGGGTTCTTCGTCCCGGCTGCCAGAGCGTTATTGGAAATGGCGTCGTACTCGATCCGATCGCCTTTTTGAACGAAGTCTCGAGCTTGCGTGCTGCCGGAGTCGGGATTGACGGTAACCTGTTCGTCAGCAATCGTGCCCATGTGATTCTTCCTTATCACCGGATGATTGAACTTGCCGCCGAGAATGCTCCTGGGAGGGTAAAAATCGGCACTACGTCGCGCGGAATTGGACCGAGCTATGAAGACAAGATGGGCCGCCGGGGTTTGCGAGTTTGCGATCTCTTCGACCTTGAGCTGTTGAGAAAGCACATCGAAAATGCCTGCCGGGAAAAGAACATGATCGCCCACGCTCTGTTCAACTCCGAGCCGCTCGATCCCGACAAAATGTACGCGGAATATGCCGAGGCCTCCCGGAAGCTGGCGCCGTTTGTTTCAGACACGGCGGCCTTTCTGAACCGGGCGCTCGGTGAAGGCCGTTCCATCATGTTCGAAGGCGCGCAGGGCACGATGCTCGACATCGACCATGGCACATACCCGTTCGTCACCTCATCCAGCGCCACGTCGGGTGGCGCAGTCATTGGAACCGGGGTGGCGCCCACCTCAATTGATTCGGTTATCGCCGTTACCAAGGCCTATTGCACGCGGGTTGGCGAAGGCCCGTTTCCGACAGAGCTGTTCGGCGCTCAGGCAGACGAGATCCGCGCTCGCGGCAACGAATTCGGAGCAGTCACCGGGCGGCCGCGGCGCTGCGGCTGGCTGGACCTGCCGTTGCTGCGGTACTCGGGAATGATCAACGGGACTTGCTGGTTGGTCGTAACCAAGCTTGACGTACTGGACAGTCTTGGGGAAATTCCGGTTTGCGTTGGTTATAGAATCGAGGGCAAGCCCACGGAGGAGATCCCAGCCGAAGCCGGCCAGTGGGACAAAATCGAATGTGTTTACCGCACTATGCCCGGCTGGCAATCATCAACCCAGGGAATTATTGAGCTGAAGAAGCTTCCCCAAAGGGCGCGTGAATATCTTGCGTTTGTGGAACATGAAACCGGGGCCCGCATTGGCATGATCTCTACCGGGCCGGGACGAGAAGAAACGATCCTGACAGATGAGTTCGCCGGGGAACTGCAGTCCTCAGGCGACAGGAAGAGTTGTGCGCAGGCCAGGCATTGAGAACGGGAGCAAACGATGGTGGTATTGGCCGTAACCTGGATGGCGAAGGCGGGACGGGAGAACGAGACCGCAGGACTGTTTTCGAAACTGACACTGGAATCGCGCAGGGAGCCCGGCTGCCTGATGTACCAGGTTCACCGCCACCGCACCGAACCGAGGCGCTTCTTCGTCTACGAACAATACCAGGATGATGCCGCACTTGAAGCGCACCGCACCGCCTCGTATTTTCTGCAATACGTAAAAAAGGAGCTCCCAAAAGTCGCTGATCGGGTAGAAGGTCACTTGTATGAGCCTACCAGCTAGCTGGGTGGATTGACCCTGACCGCCCCCCATGCGTAGCTGGTTGACAATCGCACGCGCTCAGTAGCAGAATCCCGATCGTCACAAGCTGAGGGATTTGCCCCCGCAGTGACTCTCTTCGACAATAGTAAGTAAGTTTCCCTCTGCGCTCGCTTCCGTACCGGAGGCTGATTTTGACCGAAGTTTCTGCCATCCTCCTCCCAATAGACTCCGCAGACTTAATCACTGATCAGCTGCCCTGCTGGTCAATCAAGGAGAGAAACAATGCACCTCAAGAATCAAAAAGCGGCCATGCTCCGACGCATGGAAAAGCTCCTCGATAGAGTGCGCCCCTCGCCGAGCACAAATCCGGAGTCGTCTGCATTCCACCGCCGGGACTTTTTGCGCATTGGCGCCCTCACTGGTGCCGCTGCCATGTCCGGCTTCCCTGCAACCAGCCAGGTTGCCCATGCGCAGTCGGGCGCGGCTCCTGCGTCGGTACCAAACGAGCTCAACGAGGTCACCATCCTCGAACTGCAGACGCAAATGACGGCCGGTCGGATTACGGCCGTTGACCTACTTGATTATTATCTGGCGCGAATCAAACTGCTGGATCAGAACGGCCCCCGCGTAAACTCCGTCTTGCAACTCAATCCCGACGCGCACGCCATCGCGCAGCACAGTGACGAGGAACGGCGGAGAGGGCGAGTACGAGGTCCTTTGCACGGAATCCCGATCCTGCTCAAGGACAACATCGACACTGCTGACAAGATGCAGACCGCCGCCGGTTCGTTGGCTCTCGTAGGGATGCCGCCCCTACAGGACTCAACGGTCGCAGCCAAGTTGCGTGCCGGAGGCGCGGTCGTCATGGGCAAGACCAATCTCAGCGAGTGGGCCAACTTCCGCGGCTCGCCGTCAACCAGCGGCTGGTCGGGACGCGGCGGACAGTGTAACAACCCTTACATTATCGACGCCAATCCATGCGGATCGAGTTCGGGCTCAGCGGCCGCCGTTTCGGCGAATTTTGCCGCGGGATCATTCGGG
>JAFAWX010000014.1 GCA_019241535.1 Acidobacteriota bacterium
ACTACGCGGCTGCCTATGAGGTTCCAGCGGTCGACACGACAGGGGCAGGAGACATCTTTCACGCCGGGTTCATCTACGCCTTGCTCGAGAACTGGCCGTTGCAGAAACAACTGGAATTCGCCTGTGCCGCGGCAGCTCTGAATTGCATAGGCGCGGGCGCTCGCGGCAACATAGAGACGGTAGAGAAGATCAAGAGTTTTATGGCAAGCGGCTCCCGCTACCCGGCTGCCTGGGACATCTCAGCTCCGCCCTTTGCCCGTCAGATGCGTAGGTGAGGACACTAAATCCCTATGCGAAGCACCAGGTCAGGTCCGGACGGCGGACGGCACGAACTTGCTGCGCCTATTGCCCGGGGGCAGTGCTCGATGGCTGCTTACTTTTTATCTCGAACGCTGTAGGAAAGCCCTTTGCGCCACGGCCTTCGACCGTCGAGCCGTCCGGGTATTCGGCAATCCAGTGAGCAAAGCCGCCGTCTCCGGTGGGGCTTTCGGCGCGAATAGTCGTACCCTCGGCGTCCACCACCACGCGGCTGGTTTTTCCGTCCCGTCCCCGAATGATATAGGTATCGTAGTACTGGTAGTGAAGCTTGATGACTTCGGAACCATCAGCAACTCTTGCCGTAGATAACGACGGTTTAGCTTCCGTCTGCGGCGTCGCGGTCTGTGAATTTGTCGATTTGTCGCGTCGCTCCAGAAGTCCGGTGATTTCGCTCGCTGCGATGGCAAAGTCCGTGTTTTGCAGTTGGCTGTCTTCACAGGAGACAACGCCTACGATGCTGCCGGCGTCGTCGAGGACCGGCCCTCCCGAATTACCGGGATTGATCGCTGTTTGCAGTTGCAAAACGTCACCGTTCAGGCTCTGAATCGTCGGTTTGTCGCTCGTCCCACCCACTTTGATATCCGTCTTATAGCCCTTGCGAATTTGGCTGATAATCCCCGTCGTGTATGTCCAATACAACCCTCCCGGATGGCCGATCACGTGAATATCTTGTCCTACGGCGAGATTCGTCATCTTGCCAAGCTTCAACTCAGTCAATGCAAATGGAGGGTGCTCGACAAAACGCAATATCGCCAGATCCTTGTTTTCGTTCCAGTAATCAATGGATGCCTTGTAGGCCAGCTGGCTGCTGGGTGCCGGCGAGCCTTGATTTGCCGGCTTCAAGTAAACGAGCACGTCGCGCAACTGTTGACTTCCCAGCAACGCGGCGCGCACCACATGGAAAGCCGTCAGGATCAAGTCGTCGGGGAAAAGTATGGATCCCGCTCCGGTCGACGCCAGCTTTCCCCCAATATCCTCCTGCCCAGTGTCCGTCTCGATGTAGACCACTGCTTTCTGCGCAAGTTTGTAAATTGCAACGTCCTTGGGACCGCGGCCAGCAACTCCTTTCCACTTCCAATCGGGGGCTTGTGTCGATCCTTTGTGAACAAGCTGGAATGAGTTCACAGCAGACTGGATCCCTGAGAGAACCGGCAAGTCGCCGAGGTCAGCAGATTCCGAAGGGCGAAAAGAGATACGCTTCAGATCTGCTAGCGATGGTACTGCGGTCGGAGTCTCCGATGCCGGGTACAGAAAAACGCAGCAAACCAGAAGGACCAGGGCAGGAAATGCGGTTTTTGAAAGGCGCATCATAAAACCTCTGAACGACATTGAACGCTTCACATAGATTGCAAAGGGGAAGTTCGGCCGCGATTCTGTCACGATTGCAGCGGTTCCCCAATAATTCCTTCGACCACACGCTGCGGGCAGTTCTGTCCGAGTTTCGCCGTCCACGGGGGGAGTTCTGGCTGGCCAGGCGGCCGGCAATCAAGTCCGCGCAGGCGCTTCGGCGGCCGTTTCTGATGCGCCGGCGTCCGATTCCTGGTGTTTAGGGCCAAATGCCTCGGACAACCAAGGCCTTCGCCACCCGCTCGATGGCAAGAATATAGGCTCCGGTGCGCATCGGAGCATCGTGCTTTTTGGCGTTGGCCAGAACGTCGGAAAAAGCTTTCACCATGACCCGTTCGAGGCGGCGATTCACGTCCTCTTCATCCCAGAAAAGCTCCTGCAGGTCTTGCACCCACTCGAAGTAAGAGACGGTCACGCCGCCGGCATTGGCGAGCACGTCCGGGATGACCATCACTCCTTTCTTGTGCAGCGTAATATCAGCGCCCGGAGTGGTCGGTCCATTCGCAGCCTCCGCCACGATCCGAGCCTTGACCATGTCGACGTTTCCGAGGGTGATCTGGTTTTCGAGAGCCGCCGGGATCAGGATGTCGCACTCAATGGCGAGAACTGCTTCGCTCGGAATCGACTTGGCGCCGGGAAATTCGTTGACGGTTCCATTTTTTTGCTTATGTTCGAGCAGCTTGACAGTATCGAGCCCCGCAGGATTGAAAATTCCCCCCTGGGAGTCGCTGACAGCAATGATTCTCGCGCCCTGTTCAGCCAACAATTGAGCGGCAATACTGCCGGCATTACCAAAGCCCTGGATGGCCACCGTAGTCCGGGGAAGCGAGAGGCCCATCTCCGCGCATGCGGCACGGACGCAGAACAGGCAGCCGCGGGCCGTGGCTTCACTGCGCCCGAATGAGCCGCCGAGAAATGTGGGTTTGCCGGTCACTACCCCGGGCGCGTTGCTTCCCTGCGCCATGCTGTAGGTGTCCATGATCCATGCCATGGTTTGCGAATCGGTGTACACATCGGGCGCAGGAATATCCTTATCCGGGCCGATAATCGGCATGATTTCATATGCATATCTCCGGGTCAGGCGTTCCAGTTCGCCGTGCGAAAGACTGTGCGGGTCGCAGACAATGCCCCCCTTTGCTCCTCCGAACGGAATGTTCACAGTGGCGCACTTCCAGGTCATCCATGAAGCGAGCGCCTTCACCTCGTCGAATGTCACGCCCGGATGGTAGCGAATGCCCCCCTTGCAGGGACCCCGGGCCGAGTTGTGCTGCACGCGGAAGCCCTCGAATACGCGGATGCTACCGTCATCCATCTTCACCGGCAACGAAAGGGACAGCGCCCGCCGCGGCCGCCTGAGCACTTCGCGCAATCCAGGATCAAGATTGCACCGATCAGCCGCGGTATCGAACTGCCGCATGGCGATGCGAAATGGATTCAGATCTTCTTCAGTTTCGTTTTTCACAGGAGCCGCAAGTCGGGCAGCTGCCATAAGGATCTCCTTTCGCAGTCAGGAGGGGGAGGGCTCAGGCTACGTCATCGAGGTCCATGTCAAGCAGGCGCAACTCTTCCCCGCCGATCATTTCCGTGCG
>JAFAWX010000162.1 GCA_019241535.1 Acidobacteriota bacterium
AGTCCCAACTGAGAACGCAGTTTGCGAGCCGTAGAAGGAGCTTTATGCTCGCTTTCCTTTGCAATGACGAACGTCTTGACGGCGTCAGTAATCTTGGGCTGGGCGTTTGGAACGGTCTGTGGGCGAAGGATGGGTACGGGGTCACCATTGGCGAACTGAGCTTCTAAACTCCGGCGGGCTTCCTCAGCTCCCGACCATGTGCGGGTCTTCGCCGACTGGCGGCGTTGCCTTCCGTTGTGTGTCCAGCGCAGGTGCTTCTTGCAGCGGCACTTTCGATACGTCTCATCGTCGCGATATTCACAATCTGGCGAATGCCGGACGAATATGGTTATGCTGGGAATTTCCACCCGTGCTGCCTGCCCTCACCCAGAAACGATCAGAGGATTGTAGCACGAATTAAGCACAAAATATACGTCGGCCGATTAATATGTTGAAAACACGCAAGATATTTGGCGGAAGCGAGTGGGGGTCGAACCCACCGGTGACACCGCAAGATGCCACCCGCCGGTTTTGAAGACCGGGACGATCACCGGACCGCATGCGCTTCCGCCCGGAATACAACATCAGCCTAACAAACGGGGGACGTTGCTAGTTGCCGTAGTACTTGATTGGAGGGCAATCCCCAGCCGTACAGATCGGGTAAGTCACCGCTGGCTGAATCGGCTACCCGGTTTCGCGTGCCGTTTGGATGATGGCTCACGGTAGTCCTTCCCCGGCAACTGAGCAAAAAATCTCCTCGGCACGCGTCATCTCCATGCGGTCAAAACCTCCATTGCGGGGTGCTCGCGCGCCAGGTTCGCCGCCAGCCCGTCCCTGTGAAACCGACACCCTCGATCAACAATCCTTTCGGCGGAGGTCGCTATGAAGCGTCAGCGAAGCTGCCCAGCGCCCAATCCCCCAAGCCGATTCCGGCACTCTCCACCAGCATCGGTGAAACCGATCTGTCCGATTTCTTCAAGGGACAGCACAAGAATGTCAAACAAGCTGCTCAATAAAAAAGGCTGCGGGCCATTTGATCGCAGCCTTTTACGCCAGGATTAAACAACGACGTTAGTGACGGCCGCCGCCGCCGTGGCCGCTATGGCCGTGACCACCATGTCCTCCGCCGCGACGACGTCGTCGACGTCCTCCGCCACCACCACCGGGTCGTCCCCCTCGGCCTCCGCGGTCCCCGTCGCCACCGCCGGCGTGCTGCGGGACCTCGGCCCGGTTGAAGTTTGGTTCCTCACCTTCATCGAACTCGGCTCCACCTTCGATGGTCAGGGCAGCGCCTACGGCCAAAGTGTCGGGCTCGACCTGGGCAGCGGCTTCGCCCACCGGAGCCGGAGCGGCGACGCCCATCTTAGCGCGCTGCTCGCGCAAGATGGCTTTGCGCGACAGCCGAATCCGGTTCCCCTCAACCGCCAAGACCTTCACCAGCACCTGGTCTCCTTCCTTTAGCTCGTCGCGAACATCTTTAATGCGGTGTTCAGCAACTTCGCTGATATGCAGGAGACCTTCGGTCCCGGGTATGATCTCCACAAAGGCGCCAAAATCCGCCAGTCGGGTAACTTTGCCGAGATATGTCTTGCCGACTTCGGCCGTGGCGGTAAGATCGCGAATGATCTGAAGCGCTTTCTGCGCCGATGTTTCATCCGCCGAGGCCACGTTCACTTTGCCCGAGTCTTCAACATCAATCTTTACGCCGGTCTGATCGATGATACTGCGGATCATCTTGCCGCCCGGCCCGATCACATCGCGAATCTTGTCAGGCGGAATCTGCAGGGTATAGAAGCGAGGAGCGAAGGTGGAAACCTTCTCCCGTGATCCGCTGATGACCTCGCCCATTTTGTCCAGGATGAACAATCGGCCGCGCTGCGCCTGCGCCAGAGCCTCGCGCATAATCTGCGGAGTAATGCCAGTAACCTTGATGTCCATTTGAAGCGCGGTGATCCCGTTCTTGGTGCCGGCAACCTTGAAATCCATGTCGCCGTAGTGGTCCTCGGCTCCGGCAATGTCGGTGAGAACCGCGTATCGATCCTCTTCTTTGACCAATCCCATGGCAACTCCGGCCACGGGCGCGGCTAACGGGACGCCGGCATCCATCAGCGACAGGGATGCGCCGCAGACGCTCGCCATCGACGATGAACCATTTGATTCGAGAATGTCAGAGACGACCCGCATGGCATAGGGCCAGCTCGCCTCTGAGGGCAGCACGGCCGACAGGGCGCGCTCGGCGAGCGCACCGTGGCCGATCTCACGCCGCCCCGCGCCTCGCAGAAAAGATACTTCCCCGACCGAGAATGGAGGGAAATTGTAGTGAAGCATGAAGCGTTTTTTGGCTTCGCCCTCGAAAACTTCCAGGCGTTGCATGTCATCGCTCGTGCCGAGCGTGGTGGTCACGAGCGCCTGGGTTTCGCCGCGGGTAAAGATCGCCGATCCATGGGTGCGCGGCAGAACTCCGACTTCGATCCATATAGAACGAATTTCGTCAAAGCCGCGACCGTCAGGACGCCGCTTTTGCCCAAGCACCTGCTCGCGGAAAATGCGTTCGCGCAGGATCTCGTAATAGCTTTCTAGCTTCGAGCGGCCCGCCTCATCCTCCTCCGGCAAAGCGGCGAGCAGCTGCTTCTTCAGCTCCCGGACCATGCTGTAGCTTTCCGATTTCGGATGCTTTTCAGTGTCCAGGCGCTCGGTGAGATCGCTGCCAATCCTGGACTTCAGCTCGGCATAGTAGGTTTCATCGAATTCCGGCTTTTGAACTTGCCTTTTTGGCTTGCCGCTCTTCGCGCGCAGCTCGTCGATGGCGGCGCAGATTTTCCGGATCTCTGCATGCGCAAACTCAATGGCGTCGACGATGGTATCTTCCTTCACTTCGCGAGCGCCGGCTTCAATCATGACAATGGCTTCGGCGGAGCCTACCACCATCAGGTTGAGCAGCCCGTCGCGGATCTCGCTATAGGTCGGATTAAGGACGAACTGACCATCCACCAGGCC
This sequence comes from Acidobacteriota bacterium, assembly GCA_019241535.1. Taxonomy (GTDB): domain Bacteria; phylum Acidobacteriota; class Terriglobia; order Terriglobales; family Acidobacteriaceae; genus Gp1-AA145. Next base: position 2,977 of record JAFAWX010000162.1, read on the forward strand.
GACACGCACAGCACCGATCGGCCCCTGAAAGGGAATGTCAGAAATTGTCAGGGCGCATGAGGCGCCATTAATGGCGGCCACGTCGGGATCGTTCGAGTTGTCGGCGGAAAGCACGAATGCGATGACCTGGGTTTCACAGCGGAACGCTTCCGGGAAGAGCGGCCGGATAGGGCGGTCGATCATGCGGCTGGTGAGAATTTCGCGCTCGCTCGGGCGCCCTTCACGCTTGATGAAGCCGCCAGGAATGCGGCCGGCCGCGTACGTATACTCGCGATAATCGACCGTCAAAGGAAAGAAATCGATACCTTCGCGAGGTTCCGCGTTGGCGACCGCGGTGGCCAGAACCACGTTGTCGGCCACGCGAACAACGGCCGCGCCGTGCGCCTGTTTCGCCAGTTTTCCGGTTTCAAACGAGATTCGTTTCCCACCGGCGAGATCAACCGAAATATCTTGTTTCATCTGATTTTCCTTTTCGAGGAGAGCGAACGCGAGGCAAAACCAAAGCGTACCTGTCGGTAATACCAGCCGGCGGTCGGCAGCGAGGATGGGAACGCAACCTACTCAGTCCTCAATAGCCCGAACAAACGACAGGCAAGTCCGGATGCAATCGGGACCACCAGCCCAACAGAAACGGCCTCCTATTTTCGAAGGCCGAGTCTCTGAACAACCGTTTTGTATCGTTCGGAATCGTATTTTTTGAGGTAGTCAAGCAAGCGCCGCCGCTTGCTGACCAGCATGAGAAGACCGCGACGTGAACCGTGGTCTTTCTGGTGCGTCTTGAAGTGCTCCGTCAATCTCCCAATGCGTTCGCTCAACAGCGCGATCTGAACTTCTGGACTGCCCGTGTCTGCCGGGTGCGTTCCGTAGTGATCGATGACGGATCTCTTTTGCTCTCGGGCTAGCACTAACTCTGGTGCTCTCCTTCTGAATTTTCAAAGTTTGCTCGTATGTTTCAAGGCTAACACGCTGCAGGCGGGCTGTAAAGCAAGCAGGATCAATGATTAGCAGACGGCAATCACCGGATCCGAGGGCGATTCCGGCAGCGCTCCAACAGCAGCAGCCTTTCTGACATCAAAAGATTGCGTTATGCTTGAAGTTATGTATGTCCGTTGTACCCATTGTGGGTACGATAACAGCCCGGAGTATCGGTTCTGCGGAATGTGCGGCGCTTCGCTCGCCCATCCGCCTGCTCCCCGGCCGCCCAGCCCCGCACCGCCGGCGCCGGCTGGCAAAGTTCCCCCCGAAGGTGAAAACGGGACGGAAAGCGTCCATGGCCCGTCTTTTCTCGGCCTCGCCGAAGATCCGAAGGTGGAATTTCACTATCTGTACGAAGACGAACAGCCCAGCAGCCATGCAGGACTCATCTTCTTTCTAATAATCCTACTGGGAGCGGGTGGCTATCTGGCCTGGCAGTGGCAGCATAACGGGTTCCCGTTCAACCGTTTGAATGCAAACGCCGCGCCTGCTCGACAGGCGCCCCCCTCTGAAGCGGCGCCCGCGCCCGCCGAGGAGCAGGATACACACGACAAGCCGATAACCGGTTCCGGGGACGTCTTGCCGACGGCGCCCGAGAAACAAGAAAAAGAAACGCAACCCGAGTCGACGGGCAAAGCTGGAGAGCAGCCAGCGCCGAATAAAACCCCGACCGAGGCGCCAAGTGCCGCGGCACCCGGCACCCCCCGAAAACAACAAGAATCGTCTACCGATAGTGATACCAGCGAGGAAGCGAAGGCCACGCCTCCGAGCATTCCGCAAAAGGCGCCGCGAGCGAAGCCGCAGCCGCGCCCTCGAATTCCCCAACGGCCATCTCCGGCGTTGGCAGAAACGCCTGCATCCCCGGATGCGGACCTTGAACTGGCCGGTGAACGTTACCTTTACGGAAACGGCCTGCCCCAGAATTGTGCGCGCGCCGAATCGAGCCTGCGAACGGCCGCCATGCATGGGAATTCCAAGGCCGAGACGGTTCTTGGGACTATGTACGCCACCGGCCACTGCGTGGGGCGCGACCTGCCGACCGCCTACCGCTGGTTTGCACGCGCGCTCCATCAGGAGCCGCAAAACTCCCGCATCTCGGCTGACCTTCAGGTACTGTGGCGACAGATGACTCCACAGGAAAGACAGCTGGCTACCAGCGCTCAATAACCCCAGTGGGGCAAGCGATCAGGCGAGCAGCAAAATCTTGCCCTCCCTGCCATCGGGCTGCTATCTTGCCGTCGCGCCCGGAGAGCCAATCCATCCCGCGCATCACGAGCGTACTTTCAAAGAGAGCAGCGTTTGTCGACGGCGGCGCCTAATCCGACATCCGAAGATGCAGCCCTGATCTCGGCAATCCGCTCCGGTAACCAGGATGCTATGGGGCGGCTTTACGATCGATACTCATCAGTCGTTTATGCGGTTGCACTTCGCGTGTTGCGTGATGCCGCCGCGGCGGAAGACGTGTTGCAGGAGATTTTTCTGCAACTGTGGCGCAATCCGGGCTCGTTCGATGCCAGCCGCGGCGATCTGGCGCCCTGGCTCGCCGTGGTCTCCCGCAACCGGTCCGTAGACATGCTGCGCAAGCGGCGCCCGCAGATTGAGTTGAGCGAGACCGTGGTTTCCGTTGAACCCGATCTGGCCGCTGATGCGGACCGGTCCCGGATTGCGGAAAAGATCCGTGCCACGCTGGCCGGCATGCCGGCGCCGCAGCGCAGCGCTCTTGAAATGGCGTACTTTGAGGGATACAGCCATTCCGAGATCGCGCAGAAAACCGGGGAACCTCTGGGCACGATCAAGACCCGGATCCGCACGGCACTAATACAGTTGCGCGGGACGGTTCAAGCGCGATGAGCGTTCACGAACAATTCGCCGAGGATCTCGCTATGCATGCACTCGGCGTGCTTGAGGGCGATCCCGAAAAAGTCCTCCGCGAGCACCTCGAGCAGTGCGCATCGTGCCGGCGCGAGCTCGAGGAGCTGCGGGGCGATAGCGCACTGCTGGCGCTGTCCGTTGCTGGCCCCAAGCCACCGAGTCGTGCCCGCACGCGGTTGATGAATGCCGTCTCGGGGGAGCCGCGATCGGCCCGAACGCGGCCGCGTATACAGTGGGGAGCGGCGCTCGGATGGCTTGCGGCTGCGGCCATGATCGTCGGCGTTGCCTTTCTCTGGAAGCAAAACCTCGGCCTGAGATCGACCATCGAGCGGCTGGCCCAGGCGGTGGAGCGCGAGAAGGTGGAGCTCGAGGCGGCACGGCGCGAAGCCGAAGTTCTGCAAGCGCCTGATGCCGCGCACTATGAAGTGTTGCCAGTTGGCTTGAAATCGCCTCCGCCGCCTTCCGGCAAGGCCATCTACTCCCGCCAGCGCGGTGGCTTGATCTTCATGGCCAGCAATCTTCGTCCGGTACCCGCGAGCAAAGCTTACGAACTCTGGCTGGTGCCAACAGCCGGGGCGCCGATTCCGGCGGGCGTTTTCAAACCCGATTCTCGGGGCCGGGCGCTGGTAATTAACCCTCCGCTACCGGCCGGTGTTGAGGCAAAGGCATTTGCCATTACGGTCGAGCCGGAACAAGGATCGTCGGCGCCGACGACTCCTATCATTATGATGGGAAGCGGCGGATAACCGCCTTATACCGTCGCAGCGACAATGGAGAGCTGTACAAGCTGATCCGGGTCGTTTGGCGTGAAGCCTCTTTGAGCGTGCCAACGGTTATCAAATCACGGAGTACGAACACACTTCGCCGAGCACCCGCTGCCCAGAGACGACTCAACTGTGCGTGGTCTTCTTGTTGTGATCGGTGATCAACGCCTCGTAGCGGCAAAACTCTCAGGCTTCTTCCCGCTCCTTCAACTTCGCGAGGACACTGAAATCCTCAAGCGTGGTCGTATCGCCTCGGACTTCCCCGTCGGTCGCGAGCTCCCGCAGCAGCCGCCGCATGATCTTTCCGCTCCGCGTTTTTGGCAGCGAGTCGGTAAAGCGAATGTCGTCGGGCCTTGCCAGGGCGCCGATCTCTTTTGCGACCCACTGGCGCAGTTCTTCTTTCAGCTCAGGGGAAGGGTTTCGGCCGCCCTCGAGCGTTACAAAAGCGGCGATCGCCTGGCCCTTGATTTCGTCCGGACGCCCAACTACGGCCGCCTCGGCAACCGCGGGGTGTGCCACCAGCGCTGATTCGACCTCCATCGTGCTCAGACGGTGTCCGGAGACATTTATCACGTCGTCAACCCGTCCCATTACCCAGTAATAGCCGTCCGTATCGCGCCGCGCCCCGTCGCCAGTAAAGTACACGTCCGGAATCTGGGAGAAGTACTGCCCAACATAACGGTCAGGATCACCGTAAATCGTGCGTAACATGCCCGGCCACGGGCGCTTGATAACCAGATAGCCGCCCGTCCCCTCAGGCACGGCATTGCCTTCCATATCGACGACTTCTGGAATGATTCCGGGAAACGGCCTGGTTGCCGAACCGGGTTTGGTCGGAATCGCGCCTGGAATGGGGGTGATCATGATATGGCCGGTTTCGGTCTGCCACCAGGTGTCGACGATGGGGCAGCGACTGCGGCCTATGACCTCCCGATACCACATCCAGGCTTCAGGATTAATCGGCTCGCCCACAGTGCCGAGCAGGCGAAGGCTCGAAAGCTGGTGCTTTCTCGGCCACTGTTCCCCCCAGCGGATGAAAGTTCGGATGGCGGTTGGAGCTGTATAGAAGATGTTGACTTTGTGGCGGTCGATGATTCGCCAGAAGCGGTCCGGCTCGGGAAAGTTGGGGGCTCCTTCGTACATCACGCTTGTGGTTCCGTTGGCAAGCGGCCCATAGACGATGTAGCTGTGGCCTGTAACCCAACCAATATCCGCCGTACACCAATAAGTGTCGTCTTCGTGCAGATCAAACACCCATTTGGTTGTGATATAGGTCCCCACCGCGTATCCGCCCGTCGTGTGCACGACTCCCTTGGGCTTCCCCGTGGTTCCTGAGGTATAGAGAATGTAGAGGGGATGCTCAGCATCGAGAGCCTCGGCAGGACACTCGTCGGCCGCCGCCGCCATAAGCTCATGCCACCAGTGGTCGCGACCGGCGCGCAGGTTTATGGGACTGCCGCTGCGTTTGTACACGACCACATTCCTCACCGAAGGACAGGACTCAAGCGCCTCTTCGACGGCGGGAAATAACTTGACCTCCGTGCCCCGGCGAAATGTCCCATCTTGGGTAACGACCAGCGAGGCCTCGGAATCGTGAATGCGGTCAATCAGCGCTCGCGATGAAAACCCCCCGAAGACCACCGTATGAGGAGCGCCGATGCGGGCGCACGCAAGCATAGCTACGGGCAATTCCAGCGTCATGCCCATGTAAATTGCCACCCGATCGCCTCTTTTTATTCCGAGAGACTTCAGAACGTTCGCGAACTTCTGCACCTCGTGATGCAGCTGCTGATAAGTGAGGGTCCGCACTTCGCCTGGTTCACTCTCCCAGACCAGGGCAGCTTTGTTCTTGCGCAACGTGCCCACGTGGCGGTCCAGACAGTTATAGGAAAGGTTCAGCTGTCCTCCCACAAACCATTTTGCCCACGGATGCTTCCACTCGAGTACCTGGTCCCATTTCTGGAACCACTCGAGTTCCTCGGCAACTCGGCCCCAGAATTTTTCCGGATGCTCGAGCGACTCACGATAGATACGCTCGTAGTCCTCCGCGCTCTTGATGTGCGCGCTGCGCCGAAATTCCTCCGGCGGCTCGAATTTGCGCTGCTCCTGGAGAACAGAGTCAATATTCGATAAAGTGACGGTTCCCTTCTCTGCCATTTAGCTTCCTCGAGTCAATGATGTGCCCGGCTAGATTTTACTGCCGGAGCGGTTGCTTGTCGTCCTCATGGCCGGGTTGCTCAAGCAGGTAGGCTCCCGGCCCTGGTTGCCCACGAATTGACCGGCAAAACTCGGTCACCACGAAACCAGCCGCGAGCGCCTCGTTAAACGCACGACGGGTGGCGAGTCGCCAGCGCTCGGCCAATGCGGTGTCCTCTTGCTCGATATGCTCAATGTCGCCGGGAATTTCGATCCCAATCCGCCGACCCTTATGCAGCTGGGAGAGATTTTGCTCAAGTGGCGTGCCATCACCTTGGCAGCGCACCAAGGATTCAGCATCGCGGAGGACGTCGAGAACCGCAGCACGCGTTTGTTTTCCCTTCAAGCGCTCTTCGACGGCCGGCTCGGCCATGTGCCACGTCACCCACAGGCGGTCGGTTCCGTTCCTGTGCAGGGGGCTGGAAGTTTCCGAACCGTAAAATTGTTCCCGGTAGCTCGCTGAGATCACACCCAGCTTCGAAAAATTGAGGTGTGCGTTGCGCCCTCGCAGGGGATCAAATGTCCAGGTCATCTCCTTAATGCCCAGAGCGAGCGCTCTTTTGCGCTGCTCGAGTTTCAGTTCGTACCCGATGCCACGATCACGAAGCCGAGAGTGCACGGCGAGTGTGTGGGAATGAAATCCGGTGCGGCCGCGCTCAAGGCTGGGGAATGCGAACGCGAAGCCAACCAACTCCGGACCGTCGTAAGCGCCGATCCACAGGCTTCCTGCCGCCCGGGTGGCTACTGCCAGAGTAAGAGGGGTGAGATCTGAATCGCCGAATTTCCAAACTTCCCGTTCCAGCCGAATGGCGTCTTCCAACTGGGCGACCGTTTCCAGGTCGCGCAGCATAACGGTTGGTTGCGAGAGCTTCTTCATCCTCTTTTGGCGGACAACTATACCCGAGCCGCCCAGCTTCAAACCAGCCCATGCACGAGGCGACTCGGCACGCGCGCCAGAGCAGGCTGCGTAAATTTTTGTAAATCATTGAGGAAAATCGGGTTGTCGAGTCATCCAAAGGGCAGTCTGGCGCACGAAGTCCGCTCGCCCGGCGCGTGATTTATTTATCATGTGAAAGCATTGTTCGCCAGCCAAGGACTACCAATGATTCGAAACCGCTCCCGTCGTCTGATCACGGCCGCAATGGCGCTGGCGGTCGCGAGTTTCGTAACAGGCTGTAGCAGCCCCGCTGCCAGCCCCTCTGCGGCACGCGCCAACACGCCGCAAACCCTGCCAGTCACCGCTGCCACCGTCGTCCGGCAGGATTTGCCCATGTACCTGACCGGCCTGGGGTCGGTTTCCGCCTACTACACGGTGAGCGTCAAAAGCCGCGTCGATGGGCAGCTAGTCGAGGTTAAGTTCAAAGAGGGCGAGTTTGTCAAACAGGGCGAGCTGCTGGCAGTCATCGATCCACGTCCTTATCAGGTGCAGTTCGAGCAGGCGCAAGCCACCTTATTCAAAGATCAGGCTTCGTTGCGTGATGCCCAGCTGAACTATCAGCGCTACAAGGGGCTGCTTGAAAATTCGGGTGCCATGTCCCAGCAGCAGGTGGACACGCAGCAAGCGACCGTCGAACAATTCCAGGGCGCGGTGAAAACCGACGAAGCACAGGTCGACAACGCCAAGTTGAACCTAAGCTATTGTCACATCACTGCTCCGGTCAGCGGACGTATCGGGATTCGTCTGGTGGATCCGGGGAATATCGTGCACGCGGCGGATGCCAACCCGATGCTGGTTATTACCCAACTGCAGCCTATCGCCGTGCTCTTCACCCTGCCCGAAGATCAGCTGCAGACCGTGGCGCAGCATATGCGCGGCTCGGCGCTCCAGGTGGATGCCTACAGCCGCGACGATCAAACGAAGCTAGCCACCGGCAAGCTGCTGACCATTGATAACCAGATAGACCAGACGACCGGTACCGGGCGGCTTAAGGCGGTATTCGATAACAAAGGCAACGAACTCTGGCCCAACCAGTTCGTGAACGTTCATCTTTTGCTTGAGATCGAGAAGAATGCCACGGTAATTCCTTCAGCCGCGGTTCAACGCGGTCCGCAGGGCAACTACGTGTTCGTCGTCAAACCGGACAAGACGGTTGAGATCCGCTCCGTGAATGTGGCCACCACGCAGGGAGGCCTGTCGCAGATTGCGAGCGGGCTTTCTGCGAGTGAAATCGTGGTGACCGACGGCCAGGACAAACTGCAGGCGGGCAGTCGGGTTCTGCCCCATATGCAGACGGCGCCTGCCACGGCGGGTGGAGAGAATCAGACAACTGCCCCGGTTCGAGCGCCGGCAAAATTGAACGCTCCATATCCAGGATCCGGCCGCAATCAACAAGACCGCAATGGCCCGCAGGCGGGCGGCGCCCCAAAACAGGGAACGGCTTCACGATGAATCCGTCGCGACTGTTCATCCTTCGCCCCGTAGCCACATCGCTACTGATGTTCGGCATTCTGCTGGTCGGCATCGTGGCCTACCGTGAGCTCCCGGTTTCGGCTCTGCCCGAAGTGGACTACCCCACGATCCAGGTAGCGACTTTTTATCCCGGGGCTGATCCCACCGTGATGGCGTCTTCGGTGACTGCGCCCCTTGAACGCCAGTTCGGACAAGTGCCGGGGCTGAGTCAAATGACTTCCACCAGCTCCCTCGGCAGCTCCGTGATTACCTTGCAATTCTCACTGGCGCAGAACATCGATATTGCCGAGCAGGAGGTGCAAGCCGCCATCAATGCCGCGGGAACATATCTGCCCGTCGGCCTGCCCAACCCTCCCATTTACAGCAAGGTCAACCCGGCAGATGCTCCCATTCTCACCCTTACCCTGACGTCCGACACCTTGCCGCTTTCAAAAGTCGAGGATTTGGCCGACACCCAGCTGGCGCAAAAGATTTCCCAAGTCACCGGAGTGGGCCTGGTATCGATCAGCGGCGGCCAGAAACCGGCGGTCCGTGTGCAGGCAAACCCGACGGCACTGGCGTCCTATGGATTGAGCCTGGAAGACGTGCGTACGGCGCTGGCTTCGGCTAACGTCGATCAGGCCAAAGGCACGCTGGATGGGCCCCGACAGTCGTTCACGATCGATGCCAATGACCAGCTGCTCTCCGGGCCGCAGTACAACCCGATCGTGATCGCCTATCGCAACGGTGCCCCGGTGCGCGTATCCGACGTTGCCACGGTGGCCAATGGAGTGGAGAACTCGATGGAGGCGGCGTGGATGGGACAGGGATCGACCCTGGCGCCGGCGGTCATCGTCAATATTCAGCGGCAGCCGGGGGCCAACATAATCACCGTAGTCGATCGCATCAAGAAGCTGCTGCCGGTTTTACAGGCCTCTCTGCCGGCCTCGGTAAAAGTATCAGTTCTTACCGACCGCACGGAAACTATTCGCGCTTCCGTAGCCGATGTGGAATTCGAGCTCAGCCTCACGATCGCCTTGGTGGTGATGGTGATCTTTCTCTTTCTCCGCAACTGGAGAGCGACGATTATCCCCAGCTTTGCTGTGCCCCTCTCCATCGTTGGCACCTTCGGCATCATGTATCTGCTGGGGTACAGTTTGAACAATCTCACGCTCATGGCGCTGACAATTTCGACCGGCTTCGTGGTTGATGACGCCATCGTCATGCTTGAAAACATCGACCGCTTTCTCGAGGCCGGGGACTCTCCTCTTGAAGCCGCGCTTAAAGGAGCAGGCCAGATCGGATTCACAATCGTCTCGCTGACCGTGTCGCTGATCGCCGTGCTCATCCCCCTGCTCTTCATGGGCGATGTGGTCGGCCGCTTGTTTCGAGAATTCGCGGTCACTCTTGCCGTCACCATCCTGGTCTCGGCATTCGTGTCGCTTACATTGACCCCGATGATGAGCGCGCGTCTGCTCAAGACAAGGGGTCACTCCGGCGGCGGACGCTTTTACCAGTGGTCGGAACGCGTCTACGAACGTGTAATTCAATACTACGGAGGGACACTGAAGTGGGTGCTCGAGCATCAGACCGCCACTCTCATCGTTACTGTCTTCACGCTGGTTCTGACTCTGTTTCTTTATGTGGTCGTACCCAAGGGCTTCTTCCCGGTGCAGGACACGGGCGTGATACTCGGCATCTCCGACGCACCGCAGGATACTTCGTTTCAGGCCATGTCGGAACGGCAACAGCAACTGGCGGGGGTCATACTTGGGGACCCCGATGTGGCCAGCCTGTCCTCATTTATAGGGATCGATGGCACGAATACGACTCTTAATAGCGGCCGGGTGCAGATCAATCTGAAGCCCAGAAATGAGCGCACCGCAACGGCGTCGGAAATCATCCGGCGCCTGCAGCCTCGGCTGGAACAAGTCCAGGGAATTACACTCTATCTCCAGCCGATCCAGGACCTCACGGTCGAAGACCGGGTGAGTCGCACACAGTTCCAATACTCGATGGAAGATATCGACGCGCGCGAGCTGGCAGACTGGTCGCAGCGGCTGCTCGCCAAGCTACGCACTTCACCGGTGCTGCGCGACGTTGCCACCGACCAGCAGAACGGCGGATTGCAAGTCCAGCTGCTGATCGACCGCGACACCGCGTCTCGTTTCGGCATTCTCCCTGCGACGATTGACAACACCCTTTACGACGCCTTCGGGCAGAGGCAGATTTCAACCATCTACACCCAACTCAATCAATACCACGTTGTGCTTGAGGTTGATCCCCAGTTCCAACAGGACCCGAAGGCACTCGACAACCTGTACGTAAAGTCAAACACCGGAACCCAGGTGCCGCTCTCTGCTTTCAGTCACATCGAAAGCACCAACACCCCGCTGGCAATTAATCATCAGGGCCAGTTTCCGGTCGTGACCTTGTCCTTCAACCTGGCCCCGAACGCTTCTCTGGGGGCCGCGACCAAGGCGATCAATGCCGCGGAAAATGAGATCGGCATGCCGGCCAGCATTCATACCAGCTTTCAGGGAACCGCAGCCGCGTTTCAGAATTCGCTTTCGAGTGAGCCGCTGCTCATTCTGGCGGCCATCATCACGGTATACATCGTGCTCGGTGTTCTCTACGAGAGCTACATTCATCCAATCACCATACTTTCTACGTTGCCTTCGGCAGGCGTAGGCGCGCTGCTGGCGCTGTTGCTTACCGGCAATGATCTGGGAGTGGTGAGCTTGATCGGCATCATCCTGCTGATAGGCATCGTGAAAAAGAACGCCATTATGATGATCGACTTCGCTCTCGAAGCCGAGCGCGAAGAGCACAAAAGCCCGCAGGAAGCGATCTACCAAGCTTCCCTTTTGCGCTTTCGCCCCATCATGATGACCACAATGGCCGCGCTCTTTGGCGGCCTGCCACTGGCCCTAGGCCGGGGCACCGGCTCAGAGCTTCGCCACCCCCTGGGCATAACCATCGTGGGCGGGCTGCTCGTCAGCCAGCTCCTCACCCTGTACACCACTCCGGTGGTTTACCTGTGGTTTGATCGCCTGTCACAGCGGTTCGGACGAGTCGGGTTTCGCCACTTCGAAGAGCAGCCGGTGGCAGGAGACTAGTCGTGAGCGTGTCCTCTCCGTTCATCAAGCGTCCGGTAGGGACATCTCTGCTCACCATCGGGCTGCTGCTCGCGGGAATCCTGGCATTTCAGTTTTTGCCGGTCGCGCCCCTGCCCCAGGTGGAGTTTCCCGTCATTCAAGTGGGCGCCGGCCTTCCCGGGGCCAGTCCTGAAACCATGGCGTCGGCGGTTGCGACCCCGCTCGAACGTCAATTTGGGCGAATCGCGGGCGTAAACCAGATGACCTCATCGAGCCAGATCGGCTCGACGTCTATCGTCCTGCAATTTGATCTCAGCCGTAACATCGACGCCGCCGGACGGGACGTGCAGGCGGCGATCAACGCGGCCCGCAGCCAGTTGCCCAGCGACCTGCCGGGCAATCCTACCTACCGCAAGGTAAATCCCGCGGACGCACCCATTCTGATTCTTTCGCTTACTTCCGACATCGTGACCTTGCCGGCCATGTATGACTCCGCCGATTCCGTGCTCGCGCAGAAGCTCGCTCAGGTGAGCGGCGTAGGGCAGGTATTCGTCGGCGGCGCGGCGCAACCGGCGGTGCGGGCGGAAGTGAATCCCAACCAATTAAACAAGCTTGGTCTCGGCCTGGACGCCGTGCGTACCGCGCTCGCGGCCGCAAACTCTAACCTGGCCAAAGGCGAAGTTTCGAGTCCTCACCGGACCTGGAACGTGACTGCCAACGATCAGCTCAAAGTTGCCAACCAGTATCGTCCCCTCATCATTTCCTATCAGAATGGCGCCCCGGTGCGTCTGGGCGATGTGGCGAATGTCCAGGATTCGGTTGCCGACACGCGCGTCATAGGTCTGTCCGGCGCCTCAGGCGATCGCGAGGGCAAGCCTGCGGTCCTGGTCATCATTTTTCGCCAGCCGGGCGCAAACATTATTCAGACCGTCGATAATGTCTACGCGCTGCTGCCGCAGCTGTCGGCGTCGATCTCGCCCGCCATCCGCCTGCACGTAGTAATGGACCGGACTACGACCATTCGGGCATCGGTGCGCGACATCGAGGTCACGCTGTTGATTTCGGTCGTGCTGGTGATACTGGTAGTGTTCGCCTTCTTGCGAACCGTCAGAGCTACGCTCATCCCCAGTATCGCTGTTCCCCTTTCCTTAATCGGCACCTGTGCCGTCATGTATGCCTTCCACTACAGCTTGGACAATCTGTCGCTGATGGCGCTCGCGATTTCGACCGGTTTTGTAGTGGATGACGCCATTGTCGTGCTGGAGAATATAACCCGACATCTGGAACGGGGAATGACGCCGGTAGCGGCGGCGTTTCGTGGCGCTCGCGAGATCAGTTTTACCGTGCTCTCGATGAGCACGTCGCTGGTTGCGGTTTTTATTCCCATTCTCATGATGGGCGGCATTGTTGGTCGCCTGTTCCGGGAATTTGCGGTGACGCTCAGCGCCGCCATTGGCGTGTCCCTGCTCATCTCGCTCAGCACCACGCCCATGATGTGTGCGCAGATTCTTAAACCACCCGAAGAAGAAAAGCACGGGCGCGCCTACCGTTTCTCGCAGGCGATTTTCGATGGCTTGCTGCGCATTTATCGCGGCGCTCTGCTGTGGGTCCTGCGCCACCAGCCACTCACCCTGGCTATCACCGTGGCCACGGCGTGCTTGACGGTTTATCTGTACGCCCGTGTGCCGAAAGGATTTTTCCCGCAGCAGGACACCAGCCGGGTCATGGGCTCGGTGCAGGCCGATCAGGATATCTCTTTCACCGCAATGAAACAGAAGATGGAACAGTTCGTCCGTATCGTGATTGGAGATAACAATGTGCAGACGATCGTGGGCTTTGCCGGCGGAAATACCGCCAAGAACCAGGGCCGCATGTTTATCACGCTGAAGCCGAAAGGGCCTCAGCGCAAGATCACCGCCGACCAGGTCATCGGTGAAATGCGGCGCAAACTGGCGGCCGTGCCTGGCGCCACACTGTTCATGCAGTCCGCGCAGGACCTTACGATTGGCGGCCGGATGGGAAACGCCCAGTACCAGTACACTTTGCAGGGCGAGGACGTCAGAGAGCTGAATGCCTGGGCTCCGGTCCTGCTTGCAAAGCTGCGCACGCTGAAGGTGCTGCGGGATGTCAATACAGACCAGCAGGATCGTGGGCTGGACGCGGACGTGATCATTGATCGTGATACCGCGTCGCGTCTCGGCGTGTCTCCGCAGGACATCGATAATGCGCTTTACGACGCCTTCGGTCAGCGCCAGGTCTCGACCATTTATCAGCCCCTCAACCAGTATCACGTGGTGATGGAAGTCGACCCGCAGTATCAAAACAGCCCGGACGCGCTCGCGTCGGTTTACGTGCGCTCGGCTGGCGGCCAGATGGTCCCGCTGGCGGCGATGGCGCATTTTGGCCCGGCAAATACCACCCTGGCGGTAAACCATCAGGGTCAGTTTCCATCGACCACCATTTCCTTCAATCTTGCCCCCAATGTTTCACTCGGACAGGCCACCCTGGCGATCGATGCCGCCGAACGCGAGATTCGCTTTCCGGCCACCATTCACGCCAGTTTTCAAGGCACCGCGGCCGCTTTTCAGGAGTCTCTCTCGAACGAACCTATCCTGATCCTCACCGCGCTACTGACGGTCTATATCGTGCTCGGAATCTTGTACGAAAGCTACATTCATCCCATCACCATCCTCTCCACTTTGCCCTCGGCGGGCGTCGGCGCCCTGCTGGCTCTGCTCGTAACCCACAACGAACTGAACGTAATGGGCCTCATCGGAATTATCCTGCTGATTGGAATTGTCAAGAAAAATGCCATCATGATGATCGATTTCGCTCTCGATGCCGAGCGCCGCGAAGGCAAGTCTCCGGACGAGGCAATCTTTGAGGCCTGCATGCTGCGCTTCCGTCCTATCATGATGACCACCATGGCCGCCCTGCTCGGGGGATTGCCTCTTGCCCTTGGCACCGGGACCGGATTCGAGCTTCGCCAACCGCTCGGCATCACCATCGTCGGCGGGTTGATTCTCAGCCAGGCATTGACGCTATTCACCACCCCTGTTGTCTATCTCTATATGGACCGGCTGCGCTTGCGAGCAACGGGCAGACGCCATCCTTCGCTCGGCGAGATCCGGCCGGCAGGCAGCCAGGCGGACTGACCCTTCCTCGGGCAATGCTAACCTGTTTGTACGATTGAGCTTAGGACGGTCTGTCGGTCCATGACCTCCGTAACATGCGCCGCCCCGACCTTCCGACTTACGCTACAAGTGGGATCGTTTTCGAGGGGGACGGCCTATTCCAACTACCGGCACAAGCAAAGCGGCCGCGCATGCGTCTGCCCGGCCATTCCTACACAGCCTCAACATCCTGGTGAAATATGTGCGCCTCTATGGCTTTGACCATAAAAGGACGCAGGCGCAATTTAAGGTCGCCTGGGGCGAATTGCGCGCGGCCGTCCCGCAACGAAAGGGAGCGATCGTCCTGGGAGTTGCCGACAGCCACCTACTGCTCGACGGCGTACCTGTCGAGAGCGGGCATGCGGAGCGGGGCTTTGCCCAGCTGCTAACTGCCGCGGGCGTATCCAGCGTTCAGTTCACCAGCCGCGTAACAATCGAGGAGTTTGAGCGGTTGGTGCGCTCGTTCTCGTTCAGCGGCGCCAAGGCCGAAGAGTTCGCAACCCACATCAAGAGCGCCTTCCAGAACACTAAGGGTAATATTCGGGTCAATGAAGTGAAATTCGTGCTCTCGGATCCGGCTACGGCAGGCGTAAGCACTGCAGCACAGATAGCGGCGCAGTCGCTCGGCCCCGAGTTGAAGGAATGGCTGACCGACCCCGGAAAGTTGCTGCAGCTGATCGCCGCCGCTGAGGGAGCAAAAGCATCGGATTCCTCACATCCCCAGCTTTCATTCGCTCTGCGCGGGGAAGCCATGGCAAGGAGCGAGAGCCTCTTTCCCTTGAGCGAAAAAGAAACCGGCGACGCCTTACGTCTGCTGACCCGCCTGGGAGAACTCGGCACCGAGCGCGCGCCCGACCCCAAGCTGATTGGAGCCGAACTCGACCGCTCCGGAGAGAGCATCCGCAAAACCGTGGTCGCCATGCTCGAGGAATTGTCGCTTGCCGGCGACTCGAAGGTTGAAAAACCGGTGCTGATGAAGGTCGCCGAGCAGATGGCAATCCGTTATGCCCTCGAGCGCTTTCAGTCCGGCGACTTGAAGGTAAATACCGTACATCAGCTGCTCGAGGACATGAGCCGACAGATGAGCGGCCTGCGCAAACTCCTCTGCCTTCAAGAAGACAAAATGAGCAAGGCTGGGCTGCTGGTCGAGTCCCATGCCGACCTGCTCGACCGTACCTTCTGGGCGGAGTTGCCGGAAACGAGCAAGAAAAAAGTACTGCTGTCGGAGGACGCGGCCTGCGTACCGGCGCGCAATATCCGCCAGTATGTCGAGCTGCTGCTCGAGCGCGGAGACCGGGAAACTGCCTCCTCGGTGCTCAAAAATTACCGCAATCAGGTGCTGTCGGAGGAACGCGACTATCGCTTGCGGGTGGGAAACGGCCTGGCACAGCTTGCCGACCTGCTGCGCGCGACCGGGGGCAGCCTGCTGGGCGACACGACCGAGGTGGTCGGAAAGGCGCTGGCGAGAGAGTCCGATCCCGAGATTGAGTCTTTACTGAGCGCCGCATTTGTGCGCCTAACCTCCGAAGCCAGCCAGGCAAAACAATATCGTGCCGTGACCCAGGCTGCCGCTACCATGGACGAACTGCTCGCCCGCCGTCCGGGCCTTGAACGAGAGTTGCGCTCGCGAATCGGCATCGAAGGCCGGGTGCCGGAATTCATTGAAGATGCGCTCGGCCAGGCGAGGTTGGCGGCAGATCTCCTGGAAGTTCTCAACCGCAATCTCGAGGCCGCCACCGAGCATCTCGCCGAGCGTTTCTTCCGCAGCATGCGACGGGAAGAATGCGACCGCATCGTCGAACTTGTCCAGCAACTGGGCCCGGGGGCGTTTGAGCACCTGCGGGAGATGCTGCGGAATGGCGCGCAGCGCCAGGCCGTCTCTTCTGTCGGTCTCTTGAGCCGGCTGGATGTGGCCGGACTGCTTGAACTGCTGCCCGTCCGCTTGCCGGAATGGAACCGCTTTTATCACGACATCATCGTCCGCCAGATCGCCTACGGAGCGGCCTCGGACCGCGGCCGAACACTGCTTGAAGTTCTCGAACTGCTCGATCCCATGGTCGCGCCCCAGGCACTCGATGAAATCGGCATGTCGGGCGATCGCAGCGCGTCACCGCCTTTGATCGTCATGGCCGAGGCGGGCGAGGCCGAAGGCCGTTCGCCGCTGCTTCAGCTTAAAGCCATCGAGGCGCTCGGAAGGCTGCGCGAGCCGGAAGCCGTTCCGGTGCTGAGAAGCCTGTTTGAGGCGAAGAGAGTGTTTAAGTGGCAGCACCACCGCGAGCTGCGCATTGCCGCCGCCCAGGCTCTGGCAAAAATCGATCCCCGCTATACCACTCAGGTAGTCGCCGAAACTGGCCTCGAACCGGGCGAGCTTGCCATAGGCCCAGTAGATTCCGCTCCCGCGTGCCCGTGGGTGCGGCAACGTCGTTACGACCGAATTGCGCTGCGAAAGTCGCTCCCTGCCGTAATCAGCAGCTCTTGGGGAAGATCGGCAATTACCGTGCGGGAACTCAGCCTGGGCGGTGGTATGGGAACAAAGGACGATTCCCTGCGCATCGGCTCCGATGCGGAGATCGACCTTCAGGCGGGCATGCGCCATATTCGCGGACTGGTGCTTCTGCGCCGCGCCCGCGCCAACGAAGTAGGATTTGAGTTCGTCAACACCGACCTCGATAGCCGACAGCGCCTGCGCCACCTGCTGATGGACTCACTCGAACATGCTCCGGAAGGCCGCGGCGGCAAGTGGAATTATCAGCGCCGATTGGAATAAGAACGGCGCCCCTCATGCGGAATGCGGCCGTTGGCATTCGCCTGAGCAGGCGCCAGGCAGCGGTTCTGCGGTTATTTCACCTTGGCGAAAATGATGACCAGGGTGTAAAGCGCCAGCGATTCAATGAGCGCCAATCCGAGGATCAGGGCAAACTGAATGCCGGCACGCGCCGAGGGATTGCGGGCCAGGGCTTCGGTTGCAGAAGCTGTCGCCCGCCCCTGGCCGATGCCGCATCCCGCCGAAGCGATGGCCATCGAGAATCCCGCCGCGATCGCCACCCAGTTGGTCGCGCTCGTTTCCCCACCCTGCGCGAACGCAGGCACGGCAAACGAGAGCGCCGATAACGCCAAAAACATGTTGCTCAGTACTCGCATTAAGGTGCGCATTTGTCTTCTCCTATGAATTGCCGTCAGTAGGTGGTTGACGTTACCGTACAAACGCCCTCACGCTGAACGGCTGAACTTCTCCCTACGCGAGCGCTTCAGTGCTCGGTGGCTACGGCTCCTGCGAGATACACCGTCGTCAGGAGAACGAAAATGTAGGCCTGGAGCAAGGCGACCCCGATATGCAGCCCCAGAAAAATCACCGGAATACCCAGGGGAATGAGCGAAAAGAAGACCAGGGTAACCATGTCTCCGGCAAACATGTTGGCGTAAAGACGGATGGTCAGTGACAGCAGGCGCGCCAGATGGCTGATGATCTCGAGCGGAAGCATGAGCGGCGAGAGCCACCAGACCGGCCCCAGGAAATGTTTCAGGTAACCGACACCGCCGAGCTTTAATCCCTGCACCTGATAATAGGCGAAGGCACAAATCGCACAGCCGAGAGGCACAACCGGGAACGCCGTCGGCGACTCCAGCCCGGGAACGATTCCGAAGAGATTGGCAACGAGGATAAATAATCCGAGCGGCAGGAGAAAGCCGGTAAAGCGCTCGCTGTGATGCCCGATGACATCCCGGCTTTGGCCTTCAATAAACCCCTGTATGCTCTCGAAGATATGCTGCAGGGCACCGGGACGCTCTACCGAGAGCCGCATGCGTAGGAGAATAAAAATCAGCACTAAAAACCCGAAAACCAGTACCTCCATGGCCACCGCATTTGAAATCGGCGCCTGCGGGTACTGAGGCTCGATGTGCAGGGCGCGCAACAGAGCGGTCACCGGACCGGCGAGGGCGGCGTTCAGAAAGCGAGTGAAGAAGAGCTGTTCCGGCATGAAGGTCAGGTTCGATAATCGCGAGTCTGGCGCGAATAAAACCGCTAGGCATCGTCGCGTCTGAGCGCTCTATAGACTTCGTAAGCCGCTTCGCAGAACACGGCCCCCACGGGGAGAAAAAGCCCCGCAAACAGACCGTAGAGGCTCTCGCGGGAAACTCTGAGTATAACAAAGGCTACGAGGGCCATCAAAAAGTAGCGCAACACAAAACGGTGCACTACGCCGCGAGCTGAGACCCGGGAAGCGGCGCCCGCGGTAAGTTCGGAAATTCCCGCCACGATCTTTTTCAACCAGTAAAAATTCAGATACGAGATGCCGCCGCCCAGGGCAAAACCCCCGCCGATGCGCCAGCCGAAAACCAGACACGCCGTGGTTGCACCTGCGATTCCAATAACCAGCATCAGGCGGTCCATGCGCTCAAGCGCCCGGTCGTAAAAATTATCACCGCCCGGCTGGGTCGCGAGAGTCATGGCTTGCTCGGCTACGAGCTGTTTTTCGTTACCGTGCGGATCAGTTCAACGAACCCTGCGACAATTCCGAGAATCAGGCCCAGAATGTAAAGCCATGTGGTGTGCAGCCAGTGGTCAAGGGCAAGCCCAATGAGCCATCCCACCACGGTGGCGGCGGGAAAAACGACGGCCAGCTGGAAGTAGTTGGCCATCTCGACCCACGCATTCTTTTCCTTGTCGTCCTGCTCCTTGGCAGGTTGTTCATTGGGCGTCATGGCTCACGCCTTCCCCGAGGAAGCTCTTCCCGCCTGATGACTCTCAATCAGCTCGCGAATCCGCACCGCATCCTGCTTGCGATGGCCGTGGCTGGTGATCGGATCTGCCCCGCCTGTCGAATCAATGCGGATTTCCGACCACATCACCCCGGTCGTGATCTGTACGGAAGCAACCTGGGGAATTGCAATACTCTCCTCCGTGCTGCCGAAGAGGCGGGGCTTGACCCGGCTGACGTGCAGGGGACTGACCACGATTCTTGTGGGAAAAAAGAAATTGCCCCGCGTCCACCGGCTGGCCGTGAATGTCTCGCCGGCACCTGGCAGGGGTGTTTTTGTGCTCATGTTGAACCTGGCTCCACGGTCGCAATGATACTTTATATAATTAGCGTACGAAGGCCCCGTCTTGGCACTCGACCAAAACATCTACCAGCTGAGGCTCGAAAAACTCAAACAGATCGAAGCGCTGGGCCAGCGAGCCTATCCCACCAAGTACTGCGCCACGCACACGGTTTCCGGGATCCTGGCCGAATATTCGCCACAGCCGGCAGAGCAGCTGGACTCATCGCGGCCGAAGGTCCGGGTGGCGGGACGGATCATGGCCATCCGCCTGATGGGGAAGGCAGGATTTGCCCACCTGCAGCAGGACGGCCGCCGTCTGCAGATCTATGTAAAAAAGGATGCGGTCGGAGAACGCGGCTTCGAGCTCTACAAACTGCTCGACCTAGGCGATCACATCGGGGTGGGTGGTTATCTTTTCCGGACTAAGACCGGCGAACTGACGGTTCACGTCGAGGAGATTACCTTTCTGGCCAAAGACCTGCTGCCCCTGCCTGAGAAGTGGCACGGTCTGACCGATGTCGAACTGCGCTATCGCCAGCGCTACGTGGACCTAATTATGAACCCCGGCGTGCGGGAGGTATTCCTGAAGCGCGCCGGGCTCGTCGAGTCTATTCGTAGATTTCTCGGCCAGCACGGGTTTGTCGAGGTCGAGACTCCCATGATGCAGCCGGTGGCGGGCGGCGCCGTAGCCCGACCTTTCATAACCCACCACAATACACTCGACATGAACCTTTATTTGCGCATAGCCCCCGAGCTCTATCTGAAGCGACTTACGGTAGGGGGGCTTGACCGTGTTTACGAGATCAATCGTAATTTTCGCAACGAGGGCATCTCAACCGAGCACAATCCCGAGTTCACGATGCTCGAGTTTTACCAGGCCTACACGGATTATCGCGGGGTGATGGATCTGACCGAGCAGCTGATCATCCAGTCGGCAAAGGACGTGACCGGAGGAACAAAGACGAAATGGGGTGATCAGGAGATCGACTGGTCGGACGAAAACTGGCGGCGGATGACCATGCGTGAGGCCATCATTCAGTACTGGCCGGAAGCGGCAGGGCAGAAGCCGGCGCCGGTTGATTTCACGTCCCATGATTCGGTTAAGGCGCTGATTGAGCGCTTCAATTCGGCGCACCCGCACATGCCCTATGATCCCGCCGAGCCTGCCGGCAAAACTATCGCCAATCTCTTTGAAGCCGTGGCCGAAGAGCACCTGGTGCAGCCGACCATTATTTATGAGTTCCCTACGGCCGTGTCCCCGCTTTCGAAACGAAAGGCGGATGAGCCTGACTGGACCGAGCGCTGGGAGATCTTTATCGGACAGATGGAGATCTCAAATGGTTTTAGCGAGCTTAACGATCCCGAAGACCAGCGCCGGCGCTTCGAACAGCAACTGGCCGAGCGAGCGCGCGGCGACGAAGAGGCTCACCAGATGGACGAGGACTATATCCGGGCGCTCTCCTACGGTATGCCGCCAACGGGGGGAGTGGGCCTGGGCATAGACCGTTTGCTCATGCTGCTGACAAATTGCCAGTCCATTCGCGATGTCATTCTGTTCCCCCTATTGCGCCCGGAGAAAAGGACTGACGAGCATTCGGAACTCTAGAGATGAGAGCGCGCAGGGAATTTAATTCATTGAGGCTTTTCCCTGACTCTGGCCGTGTTGCGTAGCGCGGAAACAATTTGCTCATCTGCAACAAAGGTAACGTTCATTATGTGCGTATACAACATGTGCTCAAGCGCCGGAGATCAATCTCTGCGCAATGCGGCCGATATTGGGGCTGACTGCAAAATCTGCATGAAGCGGAGCCACAGCGCTTCGCGGCGGGATGCACCGTAATGAAGCTACTGCAACTCAAGTGAGAGCAAATCACCGTCCATTTTCCCCCCGGCTTTGTAGTTGACGCCGACCGCAATGTCCTTCCACTCGCATGAGAATTTTTCCCGCCCCAACACAAGGAGTGACTCGTAGTTCGAGGTGCGAAGCCGTAATGTCTTCCTGCCCGACAGGATCTTGAGCACAGCTTCCGGCGCTTTCGAGCAGTCCACAGCCAGAAGCTTTGCCTTGAGAAACTGGATCGGCCTTTTATCGACCTGCGGAGTAGAGGCCTGGGCGGCGGGGGTATGTTCCGGCTCAGCTTCGGCCGACTCCTCCGCATTCTCAGCACCGGGGTTTACGGCGGTCGTCGCTCCCGGTTTTGATGCCTGGGCATCGGCTGGAAGGACACCGAATTTCTTGAGGAAAGGAACCTCGTGCAAGTCTTTATCGGCTGCAGCCGCAATTTGCGGATCTTCGCTGAGTTTCAGCCGCTCGAGCGCAGCTACTGCGTCTTCCCACTTCTTGGCAGCGATATAGGCCTCCGCCAGGCGCAACCGGTAGTCCTCGTTCCGCGGACTGAGGCCGACGGCGACGCGCATCGATTCAATGGCGGCGTTCGCTCCTCCTCCTGCAAGCCGGGCCCAGCCGAGCAGATTGTAGGCTTCGGCGTACTCGGGGTAGCGCGTCACTACAATGTGCAGGCTTTCCATCATGTTCGCCAATCCCTGGACCCGCGCTCCCTTTTCTCCCGACCTATAGCTGGCGAAGGCGAGACCCATTCGCGTCCAGGGATCGGACGGATTGATCGTGACCCCGGCATTCAGTTCCTGAAAAGCGTTCGGGATCTCACCCTGCTCCAGGTAGGCCCATGCCAGTGCGCGGTGGGCAATGGAGGTCTCGTTTCGGCTATTCGCTACCAGCTTCCGCAGTTGCTCAACCGCGGTTGAGCGGCGTTCCGGGATGCGCACCTCCATCTCATCTACCAGGGCCTGTGCCTCCCAGGCCGGAACCTGCCTGGCGCTGCTCGCAACATCGTCGGTCGTAATCGGAAGCGGCAATTCCTGAACCAGCGGCGAATGAGCAGCCACCCCCGGAGGTGTGGATTCTGAGGCAGCCATGAATTTCGGCCGCAAGGAATGGAAATACTCCTTCACCGCTGTCTCAAGATTGGCAAGGGGCATCCCGTAGGCCTGCGCCACGGCCTCAGCAGGGGGTATCCGTTGGATTTCGACCAGGCCGAAGTAGGTTCCCGTTTCCGTGAGCTTATTCCGGTTAAGCAGGTAATGGGTCAGCATCCATGATTCCGCCGAGAACAGCAGATCTTTTTCCCCGGGCGTATCTTCACGCCGATGGGTCATCCCGAGCAGGGCGGGGAAAGGCAGCCAGTCGGACCGTTCCAGGATGTCGGCGAATGAACGGGATTTCCCGTTTCCATTCTGCTCGTCAGTTATCGAAAAGGGGCCCGCATCTCCTCCCAGTTCCGCTCTTGTTGGCGTGAAATACAAGGAGGCAAAATAATCGACGAACCCTT
Organism: Acidobacteriota bacterium; assembly: GCA_019241535.1. GTDB lineage: Bacteria > Acidobacteriota > Terriglobia > Terriglobales > Acidobacteriaceae > Gp1-AA145. The sequence goes on from JAFAWX010000162.1 coordinate 25,837, forward strand.
CATCAAACCACGCCTGGGTCGGCGGATAGTTGTAATCAAGCAGATAGCGCCCAAACGATCGTTCAACTGCGCGCCAGCTCTCGGGGTATGAGGCGTCCAAGACGATGTAAACGCGGTCAGCTCCCTGCAGGGTAAAACCCGTGGTGATCGAGTTTCCGTTGCCCGGGGGCGCGAGCTTAGAATATTCAGGGTGATTGGCGACGGCTATGATCTCAATCGGTTCTGCCATCCGCAGCTTACTCCGTACGAGCAATTGCGCAAATACGGCACGCATCTGCTCGAATCGGGCTGCGATGTCATGTCCCTTTCTCTCCCCGGCATCGGTGAGCACGACGAAATGATCAGAACTGACTCGGAGCCACTGCTGGTCCGCCGCACGCGCTACCACGGCAGCAAGCAGGTAAATGAACAAGAACAGCAATCGAATTTGCGGAGTAGACTTCGCAGGCACAGCTTACCTGATTATAAGAATTCTAAACTCCCCCGGCAGAAGTACCGCGGATCCTGCACCCGCAATTGCTGGAGCTGCTCTGGTGTGGTCTCCAAAATCCTCCCCACCACCGGCTGAGGGACAGCAAAGGGCGTCGATCTTGTGGCCGACATGTCGTCGATAATTCATTCCAAATAGCAGGCTGCCGCAAGACAAGGGAGGGAGGCAATTGAAGGTACCATGCCCTCCCGCATCCAGACCGCCTGCTCCGGCTTACCGTAGAGTGTTGCGGCTATGCCCACCCAACACTACCCGGCGCAACCGTGAGGACCCTTCCGAAAGACGACCCTGCCGGAAAAGGGGGTACGGCAGAGGTCGAAGCACGAGCGACTGCCGACGGCCCAAAACTCCTGTTCGCCAACGTTCGGCTCGGGGAAAACAGATCAATCCCCAAATCAGGGGAGCACAGATTCACTGGGCGGAGGGGAACAGCAGGGAGCACGCGGCCGCAGGCAGGAATGCCCATGATGCCGACTACCAATCGCATCGCGAGCTACGCCTGCGAGCAGCTCCACGGCCGTGGCTTTCTGCGCAGGACTCGTCTTCCGTTCAGATCCCGGGGCGGCTTAGTGAATTAGATTGGGCGAGTCGCCTGCGCTCGCTCGCATGGCGCTCAGCTCGTCGCCGCGGAAGTATCGCCCTTTGGCGGCTTTCATCTCTGGCATTGCTGTATAGGGCTTGGAGTAGTCATTATTGGCATTCCAGAAAAGGAAGCCCACACCGCCTTCGTTCCTGGCTGCCTGTACCTGGACCTCAATGTATCGCGGCGAATAGGTTCTGGTGCGCCATGCGAACGCCTGCAGCCAGGGGCGAATCACTACCCCGCTACCCTGTGTTATTTCCTGAAATCGATTCATCGATTCAGCAATGAAGTGCTCGGGTGCGTCGCCCGGTTTGTCATAGCCCTCCATGCCGAAAAAGTGGGAGGGGTAAATCATTGGTGACAACACATCGCAGTACTTGGCCATGCGCACGATGTCCTGACCGGTATGGGCGAGGTCGACCGGGCGCTGCCACGCCATGATGCCGAAAACGTCAAGCGAGAGCAAGACGCCCCGGGGATGAAGGGTCCCATAGGCGCGACGGAGAAAATCGGCAATCACATCCGAGCGCTGCCATTGCGGATGCACTTTCTGAAAGCCGAAAGCTGCGTCCTTCTGATCCCCCTCGGCGGGAAAGCGGACGTAGTCAAACTGAATCTCGTCCGCACCGGCGGCAGCAGCCGCCTGGGCCAGGGCAAGATCATATTCCTGCACCTCTATCTGGGAGGGATCGGTCCATACCAGCTTGCCATTTTCTCGCCAGGGCTGGCCGGTTTTTTTCGACTGCACGGCCAGTTCGGGATGGGCGATTACCAGACGTTCGTCGCGAAACATGGCAATTCTGGCGATGGCATGCATGCCCTGGGAGTGCAAAAAGCGGGTGTACTTCGAAAGATCGCGGATCGTCGCCCGGTGAGGACCTAACAGAGGATGCTCGAAAGGAATGTTGACCTTCCCATCGCTGTCCTTAATATCGAAGACCACAGCATTGCCGCCCGCCTCGCGCCAGCGGCGGACGATCTTCATTCCTCGGTCGCTGGCTGCCATTAATCCGGTCAGATAGATGGCGCGGACCTCGAAACTCTTAGGGACGGCAATGGCCTTCTCAACCACCGGGGCATCCAGAATCCCGGGAATCGTAAGCTGTTGTCCAGATTTCAGGAACGTTTTCACGTCCCCGTTGGCGCCGCGAATTGCCTCGGCCAGTTCGCCCGAGGTGAGAAACGAAGTCTGAGGCAGATAATACCGGGCTACGGAGATGACTGTATCTCCGCGGCGGGTCTCATAGACGGCGGTGCCCGGTTGAGGTGTCCTCGGGGCCGGCTGAACACTGCCTGCGCCTGTAGCTTTCGCCTCAACCAAGCGGGCAGCTGACTGGGCGACGGCTCTCGTCGCCGCAAATTGAATGACCGAGAGGGCCAGCACCGTGGCCGCGGCTGCCAGCAGTTTTGCCCCATGCTGGCGGGAGTCTTTGTCCAGTGTCATCGCCTCCGATGCTACTGTCGCCAAATTCCGCCCGCCAGTTACGGGCGACCAGCGCCGTTGGGCAAGCAGAAGCCGGGCCTTTTGGCACCGGGTGCAAGCCAGGCAGCGGGACATTTCCGAGACATGTTTTGTACATTCAAAAGCCTGACGGTGCCCGGCCTCTAGGCAGCCGGTTTCCGTGTCCCCTGCGCAAAAGATTTCCCTTTACACGATTTCACTTGGCAATGTAAGTGACTCTATCGACCGAGCAGGTGCATCTAAATCTTTCAGAAACGCAGTTTGCAAGAGTAAGGAGGAGTGGCCAGGCGCTTGCTCTAATGGCTAACGATCGAAGTTGAGGACATGACAAATATTGTCATTTCTTGAAAATCGGCCACGCCAGCAAGCCCGGAAGGAGAATTAGGCGCTCCCGTTATGAAAACGATACCGAGTACGGTTCTTGATCCCAATCGCCGCAGCGTCGATGCCCAAGACTTCGAAACTGGCCTCCGCCGCAAGATCGTCGGCCAGGACTCTGCCGTAGACAAAGTCGTCGAAATCTACCAGATGTTTCTCGCTGGCCTGAACCCCCCCAGCCGCCCCGTAGGCAATCTGCTATTCCTTGGTCCAACCGGGTCTGGCAAGACGCGGGTAGTCGAAGCATTAGCCGAGTGCCTCTTTGGAGACGCCCGGGCTTGCATCAAGATTGATTGCGCCGAGTTCCAGCACTCCCACGAAATCGCCAAGCTGATCGGTTCGCCTCCTGGCTACCTGGGGCATCGCGAGACCCACCCCCTGCTTACCCAGGAAGCGCTGAATCAGTGGCATACGGATAAACTCAAACTTTCGATTCTGCTGTTTGACGAGATTGAAAAGGCCTCGGACGCCCTTTGGCAGCTTTTACTTGGCATCCTCGACAAGGCTACGCTCACACTCGGCGATAACCGCCGCGTGGACCTCTCGCAATGCATTATTATCATGACCTCAAACCTGGGGGCAGGCGAGATGAGCAACCTCGTCGAGGGTGGATTTGGTTTTGCTCCCAAGGCAAGCCTGATCGACAGAAACCT
>JAFAWX010000188.1 GCA_019241535.1 Acidobacteriota bacterium
TGGCGATGGGACAAGCGGCGGGTGCCGCCGCCGGCCTCTGCGCACGATCGCGCAAGAATCCGCGGGAACTTTCGTATCCCGATCTGCGACGGGCGCTCGTAGAAATGGGAGCAACACTGGAAACTCCGGCCATGGGGGATCCGGCCAGGACTTAGAAGCGTGGTCTGCCGCGGCTTCGGCGCTCGGTCTGGCCTGGCAGTTTGCGGTTGAAACATTGTGAACGCGATACGTCTCAATTCCGGCGACTACGCAATCATCATCGGTTACTTCGCAACCATCGTTTTGATCGGACTTCGGCTGCGCCGGCGGATGGTTAGCAGCACCGAGTACTTTCAGGCAGGACGGTCGTTGCCTGCCCTCGTGACCGGGATTGCTTTTGTGGCTGCCAACTGCGGTGCCCTTGAGATCATGGGGGTCGTCTCCACAAGCGCCAAATACGGAGCGCGCGCAAACCAGTTTTACTGGATTGGCGCCATCCCGGCGCTGTTGTTTCTAGGCTTGTTCATGATGCCGATCTATTACGGCAGCAAGACACGGAGCGTGCCCGAGTTCCTGAAGCTGCGCTATAACGAGGCCACCCGGGTTCTCAATGCCATCTCGTTTGCCCTGCTGATGGTCCTGGTTTCAGGAATCAGCCTTTACGCAATGGCCATCATCATGCGGACATTCCTGGGGTGGAGCTTCAATTTCAGTGTAATCATCGCTGCCGCCTGCGTTCTCACTTACGTAATTCTGGGCGGTCTCGCGGCCACGATTTATAACGAAGTACTGCAATTCATTCTGATCGTCGTCGGCCTGACCCCAATGGTCTTTTTTGTCCTGCGGGATTTCCATGGCATCGCCGGTCTCAGAGCCGCTCTTCCCGCCGATCTCGGCCACACCTGGGAAGGACTCAGCTTCGTGCGTCCCGCATACTCCGCCATGGACATCGTCGGGATCATCTTTGGCCTGGGCTTCGTACTGAGCTGCGGGTACTGGTGCACGGATTTTCTGTTGATCCAGCGCGCATTGGCCGCCCGCGATGTTGAGGCCGCATCCGCGACGCCGTTGATTGCGGCGACGGCCAAACTGTTTTTTCCGGCTCTTGTCGTCGTGCCCGGGTTGGCAGCGATCATTCTCATTCCCAAGGGACTCGCTGAGCGCTATGACCTGGCCCTGCCTGCGTTGATGTCGCGATATTACGGCCACGGGTTATTGGGCCTCGGGGCGGTTGCCATGCTCTCGAGCTTCATGTCGGGCATGGCGGGCAATATTACGGCCTTCAATACGGTCTGGACCTACGATCTCTACCAAAGCTACATCGTGCGCAACAGGCCCGACCGACACTACCTCATGGTCGGGCGGGTAGCCACGGTCGTGGTGACGCTGATGAGCATCGGCACTGCCTACATTGCGCTGCGCTTCAATAGCCTGATGGATTACGTTCAATTGCTGTTCTCGTTCTTCAACGCACCGCTGTTCGCCACCTTCCTGCTCGGCATGTTCACGCGGTGGGCGACACCCGCTGGCGGTTTTTGGGGATTACTGCTGGGGACCGCGGCCTCGCTCGTTCATCGGGCAGCGTATAGCGCGCACCTGGTTTCTTACGGCAGCGACATGTCGGCGAATTTTTACGGGGCTATTGTGGCCTGGAGCGTCTGCTTCATTGTGACCGTCCTGGTGAGCCTGGCCACCAAGAAAAAACCCCGACCAGAGCTGGAAGGGCTCATTTACGTTCGCGAGCCGCGACGGGGTAAGGAGAGCCGTCGCCCCGCCGGCTCCTGGGCTTTTGTAGCCGCCATTCTGGTCGTCTGCGTGATGTTGAATTGGTGGTTGCGATGAGCAGTTCATCTCAAAAGCGAAAATCCATACACAAGGAAAAGGTATGAAGTTTCGACTTCTTCTACTCGCGACACTGTTTGCCGCCGGCGCCCCAATTTCGAGCGAGACTGATTCGCAGCTCGATATTGGACGGCTCGGCGAAAAGGCACGATTTTTTGCCGCTCGAAAAGACGGAAAATGGGGCTTGGAGGTGAGCGGAGCCGGTTCCGCTTCAGCTGCACAACCTACTCCGGTTGCTTTCGAATTCCTGATCGGCGACGAGGTTTCGCATGCATCTGCAGGTTACGACCGGATTGAGCCCTCCCCCG
>JAFAWX010000371.1 GCA_019241535.1 Acidobacteriota bacterium
GTTTCACGCTCATCCTTTCAACCCTGGTGCTGCTGTTTGTCGGCATCGTGAGTGGCCTGGTTCCGGCATTTCGCGCCTCCAAGCTCGACCCGGTCGAAGCTCTCCGGTACGAGTAGGTCATGGCTCTGCGGAGAGCCACAATGAAGGATGAAAATTGGCTTGAGATGGGGTAGCGTTTGTCGAGCTGGGCAACAAGGCCGAGTTACTCTGGCGCAGTAGAGCCCGCGTACGAGTAGGCGGTTCGAGAACAGCTCCTGTATATCGCATGCTGGTAATGCTCTGGGCGAAATAACACGCACAACGCAAGCACGATCGACGCGACGACGGGCATAGGATGGTTCTCAAGCTCGCCGGCAATTCACAAATCCTCAGTCCTTGTCCGCCTGCGGGCCATTTAGGCCGCCAGCTCGAGTCCGCCACGAGCCCACCAACCATAACCGGTGAACGATTCCTTGCCCTCTTGCAACTGCATCAGCATGGACTGGTTGCACCGCTGGTTGTAGAGCAGCGCACCATGGCGACCCCCCTGCTTTACAATCGCCGTGTGGGGGTCTGATGCCGGAAAGCCTGGGCCGTTACCAGATCGTGCGGGAACTGGGCCGCGGCGGCATGGGCGTGGTTTACGAAGCCACTGATCCGACCATTGGACGGGCCGTCGCCTTGAAGACTATTCGCCTGGACGCGGCCTCGATCAAAGCGGAAGAACTGTCGCAGCGCTTCAAGAACGAGGCGCGCGCTGCCGGCCAACTCAACCATCCGAACATTGTCACCGTCTACGACGCCGGGGAGCAGGATGGCATTCTGTACATTGCAATGGAATTACTCGAAGGCCGGACCTTGCAAACGGTACTGGCGAATCCACTCCGCTTGCCCGTAGACGAGGCCATCAACATCGCCCGGCAGATCTGTTCAGGGCTCCAGTTCGCGCACAGCAAGGGTATCGTTCATCGCGACATCAAGCCGGGCAACATAATGCTTGCCAGCCATGGATTTCTAAAGATTACCGATTTCGGCATAGCAAGTACCGGGGAGGCACTAACCCTGAGTGGCCAGGTGCTCGGAACCCCGCACTATATGTCGCCCGAGCAGGTGCTGGGTAAGCCGTTGGACGCGCGCAGCGATCTGTTCAGCGTGGGTGTGATTGTGTACGAAATGCTGACCGGTGAACGCCCCTTCGACGGCCAGAGTATGACGACAGTGATGTACAAGATCGTGCATGAGACGCCGGTTCCCCCACGGGCTGTTGATACCGCGATTCATCCCGGCCTGAGCGCTGTAATCGAAAAGGCCCTGGCCAAGTCGACCGAACTCCGCTATCAAAGCGGAGCGGCATTGGCTGCCGCACTCGAAAATTATCGCGCGCTCGATCCCGCGCAAGTGGCCACGGTTGAGGTTAGCGCTCTCTCGCAGACCGCAACCGCTACCGTTACCACCCCAGCCTCGCCTACGGATGTGCCACCCCAGCCCGGCCCGCGCACGGGGGCGGTCGGAGGTGGTGCTCCAGTGGCACCACCGCTCACGGCGGGATCGCGAAGACGTGTGCCACTGTATCTCTTAGCCGCGCTTGTTGGGGGCTTGGTCATATTGGGGTGGATCCTTTACCACCGGGCGCCCTCGACCATCGGAACCACATCGACCCGGGCAAGCTCTGGCCCGGAATCCCTTCCAGCGCAACCGACTGCTTCAGAACTGTCCAGGGAACCAAGCAACCAACCCGGCGCTGCGCCCCCCAGCAGCGTATCCGTATTCCGCCGAGCTTCGCCCTATAAGAACACGGCACAAATGACTGTGAACAGCTCGCCTCCAGGCGCCCAGATTCTCGTGGATGGCGCTTTGACCGGCAAGAAGACGCCCGCGATCGTCGAGATGCCCAGGGGTGAGCACACCGTATCTCTACAATTGAAGAGTTTTCAGCCAAGCAGCGCCAGGTTCAAGGTGCATGGCGGTGAGGAATTCGAGTTTGCTCCCACGCTCTCGGTGGCGATGCCCAATATGCCGGCCATCCCTCAGGTGTCAATTCCGAACATTGACCTGAGCTCCCTGCGGGATCAAGGCATGAATGGCAGGATGGCGGCACATGCTGCCCGGGCGGAAGGGGAGATGTGGCGGCGATGGGGAGAGAGAGTAGAGAGTGGCGAGCTCGTTATCATGGTGTCCACAGAACCGCCTGGTGCACGCATCTTGCTGGACGGACAAGACACCGGCAAGAAATCGCCAAATGTAATTCCGCTATCAGCCGCGGGGAAGCACAGCGTGCAGGTGCAGTTACCAGGCTTTCACGCGGAACAGCGCCAGGTTGATGTCCAACCACACACGCCCGGGCAATTGCAAATCATTTTGCACGCCGCGGGCGCTGCAGAAAGCTCCGACTAGGTTAAACGTTCCAAGAAATGGACTTCGCAGATAGGCGTGTACGTTACTTGTGGCCGCAAGACTGATCACTTGAACCCAGAAATCTCAAGGTGAAAGCATCGCAGACGTTGAACGAACTACTGCTGACATGACTCTTGTGGTTTCTGAACCATGTTGACCCCTACCTTAAGCTACGTCATCTTGCGATATGCTTTAAGCAGAGAAACGCCACTCAAGGCCCGAAGGAACGGAATCTTTTCGCACCCGCCAACGAAGGGCGCCAGAAACACAAGCTTGCTTTCCCAGGAATGTGCCTGTACAGCTGCTCGCTCAAACTGCGGTGATGCATAGCTGGTTCCGAGCAGTTTCATGCGCTTTGAGACGAAGAGTTGATCTATTTCAGCAGAGGAAAAAACCCTTGCGAGCGAGTACCTGCGGTGCAAGGGGCGGATATAGGGCAGAATAGGGATCTTGCATGAGAATGTCCGCTGCCCTATGCGTGCCCCATGGTTCTCAAACGGGAACCAGACCTGCGGCACCGAGATCACAATGATGCCTCCGGGTTTGCACACCCGGGCCATTTCTCGCACCGTGGCCTCGACATCGGTGACATGCTCCAGAACTTCAAAGGATGTGATGCACGAGAAGAAATTGGAGGGGAATTCCATTCTGGCAGCAGACATCTCTAAGATCCTGAATTTCGATTTTCCTCCTGTGTGGGCACGGAACTCCCCCAATCGCTCCCCCTCAATGTCAATGCCGACCACCTCGTCAAAGCACGGTGCGACGAGTTCGGTTATGAATCCATTGCCGCAGCCTACATCCAGGTATCGCTGCTCCGGGGAAGCGCCCTCGACTGCGCGGCACCAGCGAAGCGCAAAGTCGGCCAGCTTATTGGCTGTGCGCCAGGCATGGCGCGGCGCGGTCCCGCCGAGCACAGGCGTGTTCTGGATTTCCATGTCAAACCTCCGTCATGAGCATGTTTTTGCAGCCCCGGACGCCGAACGCCGCTCCGAGCTGGCGCTGATTAAGGGTTTTGAGTCGGGGCCGTGCTAAGCTATGAAGAGGTAACTGCGGAGAGATGGCCGAGTGGCTGAAGGCGGCGGTTTGCTAAACCGTTATACGGGCTAAAACCTGTATCGAGGGTTCGAATCCCTCTCTCTCCGCCACCTGGGGGACAACTCGTTCGTAGCTGATGGCTACTTCTTCGTCCGCAGTATCCTTGCCTCATTCCAGGTTCGAGGATTCGCCTGACGAAACACACCTACCGTCCATACGAGAAAGCACCAAAATTAGGACGCCTACGGTGGTCGATCTTTCTTGGTGCGCTCTGTAGAGAGGGCCGATTGTCCACTGATTCAGGCAGCCCTAAATTATGTGCTTGCCTCGTGCATCGCGCAGCTTTGTGCAGTCGAAGGCTCGGGCAGCTTCAGCGCAGGGGCCGCAGAAAGAGGCGAACCGCTCAATTCATACGAGCGAATCCGGGTAATCTGCAGGCCGAGGTGCCATATAAACGAGGGATTGTTCAACAAGTATCTCTTCCACAGTCGCCCAGGCTCCTGGCAAAGGCGGTGTAACCACTGTAAACCAACGTATTTGATCCAGAGGGGCGCGTCCCGGAGCCTTCCCGTGTGAATGTCGAAAGCGGCGCCAACCCCGATCATCAGCTTGCAGTCAAGTTGATGGATGTTATCGGCCATGAACTTCTCTTGCTTTGGAGTACTTAAGCCGAGCCAGATAATGTCGGGTCTCACCTTCGCGATTCTATCCTGCAATCGATGTTGTTCCTGTAGATTTAGCGGTCGAAAGGGAGGAGTAACTGTACCCACGATCCGGATTCCAGGGAACCATTGTTCCAGCCTTCGCCGAAGTTCATCTGCAACTCCGGGTTTACCACCGTAAAGAAAGTGTGTACAAGTCAAGCGGGCACAGGCTGCAAGCATGAATTCCGGCCCAAACACACGGCGCATGTTTTTGTATTTTTGAAGTCTGCCGATCCAAACCATTGGCATCCCGTCTGGCGCTAGAAGTAGCGCTCGATCAAGAATTCGCCGGAATTCTGCGCTCCGTAAAGATTCCATGACGCCGTGTACACCAGTAACACACACGTAACCCTTAGCTTCTGACGAAAGGCAATTATCCAGATACTCCACTGCGCTACGCATATTTATGGCATGGACGCCAACCCCCAAAATGTTGGCGCGCGGCAGTCTAGCTACCTCTGGAATCATAAGAAAGGCGGGTTTCAATGAGTCTGTTGCTGTCGGCCGACATCTTTCAAGGCCACATTCGAAAGACTTAGCTTAGCTATATCTAAGGTAGGTACTAACGTCGCGCAAATCGTCGGAGTAGAACGCCCGCCGCCACACTGAGCATGCGCAAACAATATCTGAGCTGACTTATTCAATCCGCGCCGTGGGCGGCATACTTGAGGGGAATGCGTCCTGCTTTCTTGAGTTCACCTTGAATCCACTTGTATGTGACTTCCAAGCCGGTTTCCAACGAAATTGAAGGAGTCCAGCCTAACACTTGCGCAAGGCGCATGTTGTCACTGTTCCTGCCGCGCACACCTTGTGGCTTTGAAATATCGTGTATTTTGCTTAACCGTTTTTGCGCGATTTCGCAGACCAGGTCAACTAAGCCATTGATGGTTATCAACCGATCATTGCCCAAGTTCAACGGCTCCCGGTACTCGGAGGCCATCAGACGCATCAGGCCTTCCACGCAGTCGTCCACGTACATAAACGAGCGTGTTTGTTTTCCATCACCCCAGACTTGGATCTCGCCTCCGTTGGGAACCAACGCGATTTTTCTGCAAATCGCCGCTGGCGCCTTCTCCTTGCCGCCTTCATATGTCCCAAGTGGGCCGTAAACATTGTGAAAACGAACAATTCTCGTGTCAAACTCATAGTCGTGCCAGTAATAACGGCAAAGTTCCTCGGCAAAGAGCTTTTCCCATCCATATCCCGGCTCAGGATCCGCAGGATACGCGTCTTCTTCGCAAAGTGGTGTCACATCCGCACTGCGTTGTCTGTAGCCGGCATAGACGCAGGCTGAAGATGAAAACAAAAACCGACGCACGCCATTCAAGCGGCTGGCTTCGAGCATATGCGTATTGATTAGAATGTTGTTTCGGGCAATGTCAGCAAGCGCCCCGGTAATGTAACCGATGCCTCCCATGTCAGCGGCAAGGTTATACACCTCGTCGATCCCGCCACGGGTGGCTTGCAGGCAGTTATCGTACTTGCGAAGATCGAGCAAGTCGAACTCGTCGGCACGCGAATTTTCATACTCCGGCCACTTCAAATCCACGCCGCGAACCCAGCAACCTTCACGTTTCAGTCTGTTCACCAGGTGATGTCCGATGAACCCTCCCGCTCCGGTTACCAGTACGCGTTTCATCGTTGCCATTGTGGACTTCTCCTTTGAAATTGATGTATTGGTGAGTCACTGTCAGCGACTGTTGGCTGTTCCGTCACAGCTTCTCGCGACCGAAAAAGCTCTTGCACGGCATTTAGCACGACTGGAACGCGCTGTGTCCAAGTTCCCACCTCCAGCAATCGGCGATAGTTTCGTTGGATAAGCGCATGAAAAGCGCCGAAGTTGTTCAGCACAAAGTCAATTTGCTCGAATTCGGCGCCCTCCTCAACTTCGATCACAGGGTTGTAACCAAAGAGATCGATCAGTTCCGCCGGTGCATGCCCTAAAATGAGACACTTAGATGCCATGGATTCAAAGTATCTGTGCGTAACCGTCTCAACCGCACCAGATCTTTCGGGATGAGTTTGAGAACACGGGAAGCAGACCGATATCTTAGTCTGCGCTAGACCACGGATTAGTTCTTGACGATTGGGAAAAATAATCTGCCCCTTTGTCCGTTCGAAGTGATGCACCTTTTTCCGGCTCGCCAGGAACGCAGCCACTCGGTTGTGAAAAACGTCATTTTTCCGACCCAGCTCAAGGACATCTATCTCGCGCTGCCCCAAGGGAATAGAAGGGTCATATTCGAAGGGCTCTGTTGCTTCGGCCAGCCAAACAGAGCGCATCGCCGGAAGCTTCTGGCGAAAATATCCTGCCGATTGACGTGCGGAAAAAAAAGCCAAGCGAACCCTGTGACGCGCAAAAAATGAAGTCCAGCGATCATAAGTTGCCGGCCAACAGTCAAAGCAGTATGGGAGTATTTCCGTCCAGCAGGAAAACGGTAACGTCTTACTCTCAGTAAAGCCCATGAAAGCGACAAATACAGGACCGGCCGAGGAGCGCCGCAGGTTTCTTACTAGACGCAATTTCGAAACAACTTTGGCAAGAAATGATTGCGTCGTGGTCTGGTGATTCAGGCGAGCGACAAGACCCGCTTCTGACATCGCGCGGTCAATCGCCAGGAGCGGATAACACGCGACCGTTGGACAGGTTGAGCTTTGGAGAAACTGCAAAGACCGAGCGGTGGGCGCCGACTTCGTCAATCTGCCATTGCCTCGCCGGAGATCGGTTCCGCGATCACAGCCGGCGCGATACCCCTGGCCGCATTGCTCATGAGCACAGCACCTTAGCGTACGGCAAGGCACCCTGGGAACCCAGTCGAGTTACCCGCCTATAGGTGTCGAGAAGAATGTTTAAATTGCGCTCAGCGCTGTACTTACGCTCATATTCGATGCGCGCGTTAGATCCCATTTGGCGCATCGTGCCGGGATGCTCCCAGGCTGTCTGCACCTTCGCGGCCAAGTCATCCGCGTCGCCGGGATTGAAGTGCAGTCCAGTGCGGCCGTCCTCGACAATTTCCTGCATCACCCCGATCCGAGATGCGATGACCGGCACACCACAGGCAAAGGCCTCAATCGCGACCAGGCCAAAGCTCTCATAGTGACCTTCAGAGGGCCAAACCAGAAATCTTGCATGCTTAATCAATTCAAACATCTCCGCGCGGCTCAGCCGAGCTTTTAGTCTGATTTGCCCGGTGTGTTGGGAGGCCGCCACCATCACCTGTTCGAGCAATGGGCCTTCGCCGCGTATATATAAAGGAATGCCGGTCAATGTTTTCCATGCACGTAATAACGTGGGAATGCCTTTTTCCGGTGCAAGCCGGCCGATAAAAAGGGCGTAGTCGCCCATGTGGTCAGTCGGACCCGGATCTTTATCCACGAAGTGCGGTTTAAGCAGCAATTTTTCTGGTTGCAGTCCCGCCGCCAAAAACTTCTGCCGATAGAATTCGGTGGTCACGATATAGGCAGCAATTCTCCGGCTCCATGTCTCCATCAGGCGATGGATTGCCAGCATGGCACTTACTGCACTCGTGCGAGTGCGAGACTGCTGGTAGCAGCCGTTGCGTATGGCGGGCCAGGGAAACAGTTTCTGGGAGCACTCTTCGCAGAGGTTGCCATCTCTATACAGAGTTGCTGCCGGGCACAGTAGTCTTGGATTGTGAAGCGTTTGCACGACCGGGATGTTCGCAGCGGAACATGCATAGTAAGCCGCTGGAGAAATGAGGGGAAATGTATTGTGAAAGTGAGCGATCTCCGGAGACTGTTTTTTGATAATCGCAGTGATTTCGCGGTAGCTGTCCCGTGCCCACACCGTTCGCATCGCCAGGGTAGCTTTCCTACCCGCACCATATTCTTCAATCTCCCGATTGTCCCGGTTGTATTCAATTATTTGATGCCCGTGCTGCTGTAGTAATTCCCGCTCACGGCTGTACACTTCATCCTCTCCGCCCGGTAACCGATAGCGGTTATGTACTAGCAGCAGCTTCATCTCAAGCTGGACTTATTTCGCCGGATGATATTGCTCGAAGTAATATCCGCGGCATAATTTTTCGGCGTAGCGGCGGCCAGCGGCTAATAAACGTAAGCCGGAACGGGTAGCCGTCAGGGGAAGCCCGGTCGGCATATTTCTGAGCAGGGCAGAATACCTGCGGGCAATTTCATCATGCTCGGCGAGTTGCTTCGCAGTTGCGCTGCTGGACTTACTCTGTGAGTGCCAGCGGAAATCAGCCAGCAGTTCAGGAATATGGCGGAAGCAGTAGCCTGTGGCGGAGAGGCGCAGGAAGAACTCGTAATCCATGGCGTAGTCGTATCGGGTGTCAATCCAGTTTCCCTCTTCGAATATTTTGCGCCGAAAGAACGTAGACGTCGTTGGAATGTAAAGCACATGGTGATAGCCGAGCACGAAACGGCTGAATTCGATCTCCCGGCGCACTTGAAGATACCGGCCGCACGAGTCGATCCACGTGTAGTCACCGTAATAAACATGGTCTTGCGGGTACCGGCGAGCAGCTGCGAAAACCGCGTCGAAGCAGCCTGGCCGGTAGCGGTCGTCGGAGTTGAGCCAGCCGATCAACTCTCCAGTCGCCATACCGATACCTTTGTTCAAGGCATCACTCTGCCCGCGGTCGGGCTCGGAAATCCATCTGAGATGTTGCCACCCCGGTTTTGAGGAATACTCCTTGAGGATGGCTACACTGTCATCTCTGGAAGCGCCATCAACGACAATGTGCTCGACAGAGGCACAGTTCTGGTTTGTGACGCTTTCTATCGCCTGCACCAGGAAGCGTGCCTGGTTGTAAGAAGGCGTAATAATTGAAATGTTCGGTCGGGACACTACAATTCGTGGGCATCACACGGACGCATGGGGGAGGAGTGAAGCCTGCTGGGTTCGTCTAAGCCGGGCATCTGGACCTGCCTGGTATTGCCACAAGAACGGCAGGGTTGAGGCTACAATCCAAAGCGTGAAGCCGGTCGGATCCGATTCAAGCTCTCCCCCGATGAGAACAAAGAAGAGTGTTACAAGCAAAAGGCTAACAGCGGTGAATGCATCGGCAGTCATGGGCTGCTTCAACAGCCGAAGGGAGTAATAGAAAAGAAGGCCCCAAACGGCGACCAGAGCGGATAAGCCTAGAAGCCCTCCACCTGTGATTACTTCTACAAAGACTGAATGGGCATTGCCCAGAGCGTAGTTGTACTCAGGTCCGTATATACGTGACGCGGAGAAGTAGCCAAGACCGAACCATGGCGACTTCGCCCACATCATACCGATCAGATATGACCATAGGCCTACACGGTCGCTGAGCGTCCATAGAGTTTCTGCGGCGCGATACTCCTCGAGGTGCGAAAATGCCCCCGCTAAGGTAGCTATGGGAACAGCTATGAGCGCTGCGCGCGCAAATCGTCGTAAAATACCGATGTTCGGTCCTTTCCATAGCGCGAGCAACCAGAAGCCCATAAGAGCCAGATAAGCTGTTCTCATTAGAGAAAATATGGTTATTGACCCGAACAGCGCCATAGCCAATGTTGTCCTCACTCGAGAGCTCTTGCGCTCCCTTGTGAGCAGAAGCACAAGCCCCAAAACTCCGACTACACCGGTCTGCGCGATCAGATCTCCTCTGAAGCGAAGGGATCCGAATTCTGACTGCCCAAATACCATCTCGGGTGCGAGCGCGGCCGCGACTAGATCGGCTGCACACAGCATGACACTGCAGTAAAAGATTGCATTAAATGCCGCGCGATACCCGTTCGTGCGCACGAACACTGCGCTAAAAAGTATGGTTACCAGTAGTTGATATACCTTGAATGCTGTTAGCCCTGGAGCATCAGCGCAGAAGGCGGACATGGCCAAGAACAAGACGAGTAAGATGGCGATCTTTTCAGGCTTAGAAAACCGAAACCCCACACCGTTTCTCAAGTTTCCCAACCTTTTCATGGTCCAAGCGCCGGCGACAATCCAAATAACGAGGTGAAGCAGCACGACCCAGTCGATCACTCCCTCCAGCGAAGCGTTGGGATCTCTGAGCCGCAATTTGGGCGGACCCGAAAAGAGCGCAAAGAGCAAAATACGGTCGATGACATTGGTCACCGGACGTGACTCGGGAAGTGATTGGCTGGCAATGGCTAGAGATGGAGCTGCCATGACTTATTCAAAAAGAACACTGACGTTCATCGCAGAAAGCTAGTAACAGGTGAAGAAAAAATTCTCGAAGTTCCTGAGATATTGGTGGGCGAAGGGAACAACCCGGCCTTCGGCGCATATTGAGGCGCAGTAACCGTAGGAAGACATGACGCTGATCATTTCATCCACACCGGACCCAAACTGATGAAGCATTGACGCGTTCAGCTCAAGCATTATTAACCTTGGCCGGCGCCGGCGGTCGGAGAGCAATTCGCGTGCACCTCTAATTACTTTTGGTTCTGCACCTTCAACGTCTGCTTTTATGATATCCACTCGTTGAAGTTCGTAATCCTGGCAATAAGCATCTAGCGTGATCATTGCCGTGCGCGTCTTGCCGGTAATCGGCTTCCTTCCGGTATCTACCAATGAAGAAAATCCACCGTCGGAGGCGAGAAAAAGGTCGGCTTCTCCTTTCACGTCCCCCACTGCATAACGGCTGGACACGACATTCGTAAGCCCGTTAATAAGCACATTGACCGAGAGTATGTGATAGCTGAGGGGAGCTGGTTCGAACGCATGCACGTAGCCCTTTGTGGCTTTTTGCGCTAGAGCAAGAGTATAGAAGCCAACGTTCGCCCCTATGTCTATGCAGATATCGGCCTCCCTCACATTTTCCAACATGAAGTCGCATTCTTGACGTTCGTGCTCTCCAAAAAAATAAATGCTGCGGCCAACAATTTCGTCGGCTCGAACTAACATATGTAGCCCGTCCGCGTGACGGTGACGAAGCACTGGGTATGGGACCAGCGCAGGACCACTGTAGCCTTGCCAAAATAGCTTTACGTCCTCAGCGGCTCCCCGCAAGTGCTGGTTGACAGCTTGCGCGGCGTGTGCGAGTCGACGAGCCGTTTTATTGATCATGATTCCGCTACCCGGTAGTTTGGACTAACTGTCTCGTTTGCAAACAGCTTGGCTACCTGTAGCAGGTTCAAACTGATGACCGGGCCGTATAGAAGCCGCGCGGCGGCGGCTCCGAGTAGACCGAAGCTCGGGACCAGCAAAGCCGCCATGGTCAGAGACGACAGCCCTCCCGAGACGTTTACCAGAGAGACAAATCGAACTTTCCCCATTGCGAGAAGGGTATAATGCGGCACGACATTAACTGCTAGGATTACGTTCGCCACTGCCAGGAGTGCGAGGGCGATGTAACCTTGTGTCGCGAACGCGTTTCCCATCCACAGCGCTAAAACAGGTTTACCCAGCACTATCAAAGGCAACCCGAGCATGACGGCTACGCTAGAGTTAGCCAATAGGGCTAACCGGTACACGCGCCGTGGTCCGCCGGTTTCTCCCGCCCCATAGCGCGAACTTAGGTGCGGAAACAGGAAGTTGAATGCGGCGCTAGCTAGGCCGTGGATAGGCTGCGCAACCTGGATACAGAGGACATAAATGGCTACTGGCACAGTGCCCAGCATGGCAGCTACCAGAAAACGATCGGCATAAATGAAAGCAACCCCGGCGAGAGCCTGAAACCAACTGAAGCATCCGAAGCTGAAGACCTCTGCGATGGCTGGCCTTGAAAACGTGGGGAAGGGGTTCAAGGTACCTACGACATTTCGGGCAGCTAGAGCCTGTAAAACAACGACCAGTGCAGACCACAATAAAGTGGAGGCCATGATCGCCTCTACGCCGTGCCCTGTCTCGGCGATAACCACAGCGGAAACTACGACGATGCAGCGGAGAAAAACGTTTAATTTAACCGCCGGCCCATAGCGCTCAAAAGCACGCAACACACTGACAAAGACACTCTCGATCGAGCGAAGCAGCAAGACGACCGCGCTGATGCGAATCGCTTCAATGCTGGCGTGACGCAACGCTGGGTTCACCTTAAAAACTTGCTCTACGATAAAGGGCGCATTGAGCCAGACCAGCGCGCCGAAGACTGCGCCCAGAGTAAGGTTTATGCTGAGGGTGGCTTGAATAGTGCGCTGTACGCCTGCAGGATTCTTCTGCCCACGATAAGTGGACAAATATTTCACGGTGGCATCACCGAAGCCGGTACTGAGGATGCCCACGCTTCCGAGGATCGCGCTCACGATCATCCAGACTCCGTACTGTTGCAGGCCGAGCTTGTGGACCAGCAGCGGCGCCGCTAAGAGCATTGAGACCGGCTGCGCGATATACTCGGCGACGCTGCCGAAGGCATTTCCAGCGCTGTCGCGAAAACTGCGCGACCGGTGCAGGACCCGCACGGTTTCGCCGATGACCGAAAGAGCCCTCACAGGAACAGGTGACTCTTGCAGGCTTGCCACTTTCGCAAGCCAGCCATGGCAAGTTGCCGTCGTGGGTCGGACTCGCGCAGTGACTGAATACGTTCTGTGGCTAGGATGTTTCCGATTACGGCCGCCATGGCCAAAGTAGTTAAACCGAGGATGATCCATATCCGGGGCGGCCACGCCTTGGTTTCAGGCAAATTCGCAGGATCGATCACGTTCAGGCTAGGAATTTCTTTGGCCTCTTCGATTCGTGCCAATTCGTACTGCTGGTTCAGCAACTCGTAAATGGTTTCCTGAATCTTCACGCGCCGATAAAGATCAGCCCACTGCACACCCAGCAGCGGCAGCTTGCGGATTGGTGGGTAAATCTGATCGGGTGGTGCCGCCGCTGGAAGCGCCGCGTCCGTTCCGCCGATCTTGGCTAGTTCCTGCTTGAGCTCATTGACCTGTGCCTGCGCCGCGCGCATGCGAACGTTATTTGGACTGTAGATCTGGCGCAACCCCTCGACCTCCGATTCGGCGGCGATCAAGCGGCCCTGTAGAGAAGCCGCAGAATCGACCATTGCCCTGGTCTGCTCCTTGATGTCCAGCGCGGCCTTTTGGCTCGCAAAAGTACTGAATTGCTGTTCCGCGTCTTCGAGATCCGCTTTAACCCTCGAAAGGCGCTGCTCAATAAAAATGCGTTCCCGGCGCGCAGAGGAGGTACTCACTTGGGACAACAGCCGGTTCAGCCCGTCGATAAAGGCTTCTGTGATGTCGCGGGCACGCTGGGGCTGACGGTCATTAACACTAATGGTAATGATCCCGGTTTTGCGATCCTCGCTGATACGCGTCCGCCGCTCGAGGACCTTGCAAGCATCCTGTTTGTAGCGGGTGCCGTAAATCTGCTGCAAGTGGAAGCGGTCAACGATTTCCTCTTCTACCAACCTGCTACGAAGCAGGCCGACGAAGAGCTCTGACGTACTCTTGATGCCCAGCGCGCTCGCGGCCATGCCGGCGAGCTCCGGTGAAGTTTTGCCGGCAAGGGTCGTCAAAATGAGATTGTTATTGCCGAGCGAGCCCGGAGGCATGATGCTGGTGGTTGATTCATAGCTCTTGCGCAGTAGAAAGGCAATAGCCACGGAGCTCATCAATGCCAGGGCAGCGGCCTTATACAGGATGCGCCGCTTCTCCCATAAAAGGCAGCAATATTGCAAGTTCCGCGCCCAAAAATCCGGCCGCGGCAATTGCTGGCTCACAACGATATCGCGGACCTCGGCTTCCTCAACCTCGGGTAATGAAATACTTGTTCTCACCGTGTGCATGGAATTCATGAAATTGTCGACTTGCCAAAGGTGTGAAAGATCCGACTAGATTTACCTCATCAACTGCATCGAAGGGGCCAGATATTCGCAAGGTGCATAGCGACACTAAGCGGCCTGAGTCAAATGTCGTGCCAAATACGGTCATGCCGGTACAGTGAACGATCCTCCGCCAACTGACAATCTCAGCCCTAAGTGCCGTGCATGGCAAAGATCGAGGTATGCAACAGGATCGCCAAATCCATGAAGAAATTGCGATGCTGAATGTAATACAAATCGTATTCAATATTCTCGTGTATAAGAAAAGCCCGGTCTCCACTCAATTGCCACAACCCGGTGAGACCCGGTTTGACCTCGAGGCGCTGCCGATGGCGCTCCAAATATTGTTCTACGATAAACGGCATTTCTGGCCGGGGGCCGACCAGCGACATCTTCCCTTCCATGACGTTGAACAGTTGGGGTAATTCGTCAAGACTCGATTTACGTAAGAACTTGCCGAGCGGCGTGATTCGCGGGTCATCCGAACCCCGCGGCGAGTAGTCGTAGGCGGAGGCTTCGCTCCGCATGGTACGAAATTTGTACATTGTGAAAGGTTTCCCGTGTCGGCCGACGCGCGTGTGGCGGAAAAAGACTGGGCCCTGCGAGTCGAGCTTGATGAGCAGTGCCACAAGAACAAAAATCGGCCCGCTTAGAAAAATAAGTATGAGCGATCCTGCAAAGTCGCACGCTCGCTTCGCCACCTCATAACTCATGCGGGAACACGGCCTCGCAAACGATGCCAGCAAAATCCCGTCTATGTCCCGATAGTCGACCCATGAATCAGAGGAAAGAAACTGACTCGGCACGAAAGAGACCCGCGCATTGGCCGCTAACGCTTCCTCGACAATATTCAGGAAACTGTCCCGTCCAATGGCGGGAATCGCTACGATTACGAGATCGATACCATACGCAAACAACAAGTCTCTGGTCACTGGGCCCGCCATTATTCGAGCCGAGGGTCTGCGTTCGTACGCCATTTCAAACAACGTGCTTCCCGCCTTCGTGGGGTCGTCGTCTACGACCAGAACTGGTACAAGCCCTAGCTTGGGAGATCCCTTGAGGACAGAGAAAACTCGTCGCCCGGTACAACCTGCACCGTAGATCAGCACCCTCTCGTTGCCATAGCCACGGGAATGAAGCCTATGGACCAGCAGATATATCAAAGTTTTCTCGATAAACAGCATCAGTGGAACCAGAATCAGGCAGAGCACCAACAGCCAGCGTGGAATTAGAACGTGGGCAAAAAAACTCACTGCTAACGCCGCCACCAGCGCTTCTGCGGAGACCCGTAGAATCTGCTCAGTCTCGCGAACCCGCAGCAGGCTGTTTCCCCTGCGATAGGCGCCTGCCCGGTCCAACATCAAAACCATGACAACTGCAAATGCGGTCCCTGCCGCCCAGACGAAACGCACTGGGAACTGCACATGGTTGCCAATGGATGTAACCGTGTAAATCAGATATCCGCACCGGATTGCCAGGGCAATCGTGAGCAAATCGGCCGATACTTCAAAGGCAACAATGATTTGCCTGAAATTGGCCGCTTCACTTACCTTGCTGCGACCCTTTATCAGCCTGAGACCGAGGACGAGGACTTCATCGCGGTCAACCGCTTTGGGAAATTGAACTGTTGACATTTCGTTTACGTTCTCGGGGTGTGTTGCGACAATAGCTATTTTCGAATCCTGAGATCAGGGCACAAGCTCAGCTGCAGGCCTGCAGTAAAGTTTGAATGCATGGCCGCAGATAAGATCGGGAACCTCCACTGCTCGTATTGCACAAGCGCACGAAACGAGACCGGGTGCAGCTCGAACCCTGTTGTCAATGAGTAGTCGGCCAGCCGACCGCCTTCGATAAATTGATGGGAAACTTCTTGCAGGCGGTACCCGAATTGGAGTCTTGCGCGAGAAGATGGGACATAGGTCAACCAGCCCTGCATGCCACGACCGGCGCGTCCGATCCAGCTTCCCATGAGGTTCCCATCATTGGTGTAGCCGGAGCGATAACGCCGGAGGCCATAGTAGACAAAGCCTGGCGCAAACTCGCTGGTAAGGGGCTCGTGAATTCCTTCGGCGCGGAATTCGAAGTTGTGAAGCTTGGGGAACTGCGGCACGTAGACCCCGGGATTTACCGTAGCACGGGTTGACCCAATCGGAGATATCTCATCGACGGTTAACGCATCGCCATAAACCGTAAGCCAGTTGCGTATTCCGGGCACCCGATAGCTGAAATCCGCATTAGTAACCCGCTTTGCCGGGTTATATCCGCTTGCTGTAGGTCCGGTTTGGCTGTGATAGAAGAAGGTTCTGAAAAAATTGTGGAATGTAAAAGGGAGACCGGGGCCGGCGAATTGCGCCGTGAATCCCATTCCTATTTCAAGATCCGGGGTCGGCTTGAAACTGATTTTGGCTCCATCCAGAAAAGGCTGGGGCCTAATGTTATTAGGTCCCAGCAACTGAATGCCATTTACTTCAAACTGATGGCCCGCCAGCCTCCCGAGGAAATACTCCGTACGCATTGGCCCCAGAATGTTGGACAAAAACGGAACACGATAGGGCGAGACGTTATCGAGCTTCAACATCATTACGGGCTCAGCATTGTTGCTCATGAGCAGACTGCTAGAGTCGCCCGGGCCAAGCCACTGGCTTTGTTTGCCGAACGAAAGTTTGAGGTTGTGAAAGGTCGCGGAGATTGTGCCTTCAACCAAGTCCAGACGGTTTACTTCAGGTGTCCCGCCTGCTAAGACACTGGTAAGATCTGCACTCGCAACCGCCTTTAGCGCGCTGGGGGCGTAAGAAGCGAGGGCAGGAGCGTGCTGAAACTCGCCTCGGACACAAAAGGCGAAAGGTCCGGCTTCGGCACGAGCCAAAAAACCATCAACGGAATTTACACCTTCGCCATATGGGCGGCCATAGTCATTGATCAGGGTCTGTCCGAAATGATATCCATCACGGAGAGGTGCACCTGCGATGCTCGTGAATCGCGCATAAATCGAATCCAGGCTGGCGCCCAGATTGGACGCCCCATCTAGGCGAGCGGTTTCATCTGCCAGTTCGTGCGATAGCTGGCGATAAATGTGCTCAACCTCACCTGGCGTTTCATCTTCGTTGACGACGCGCTGCTCGAGTTCTTCCAGCATTCGCGCGCATTCCATGCGAGTCCATGGGCGGATGCCAAGGTAAGCAGTTTTGACATAACCAACAGCAGCGAGACGCTCGAGAGCCGGATATATCCAGCTGTCCAGCGGGACATATGCAGAACCCATGTTCTCAGGAGCCTCCTGCTTTTCCCCCGAGCTCTCGGGCAGCACATCACCCCATGGGCCTCCGCCAAGAGATGTGTCGTGGTGAACGCGATAAATCTGACGAGAGAAATACCAGCCTAAGGTCCCCCCGATAATTGCGTCCGAGGCGAAGTGCTGTTGGCCGGTTACACGGGTGGCGCTTACGCCGGTCGCGAGTCCATAACTCAAAATCTTAGTCAGGGTCCCGGGATACTCATGGGCCACGATGCCTGCGAGCGACCAGGCTACGGCTGCATGCTCGGAAGGAAAAGAGCTGCCCCCTTTGAATAACGTGCCCCTACCGCCGTGCTGAAATGGTCGCGGCCGTTCGGTGATGTTCTTCAGCAGAAGCGCAACCCCGGTACTGTTAATCGCGGCCTCGGCACCGAGGAGGCCTGTCTCGACCATGTGATCGTCATGCCACATGTGGCCGAGCACAAACGACCCAGCACCTGCCCCCACCAGCGAGTACATGCCATAATTAGACAGCGTCTTGCTGCGCCCTATTTTGCGCGGCGGAACCTGCCTTGAAATCCAGCTGTCGGCGGCAAAAAATGCAGCCGTGACTCCGGCGAATGGTGCGATCCATTCGAGGTCTTTCGGCTGCGAATGAGCCGGCGCAATCCAAAAGGCACGCTGATCGCCCGCCAGGTGCCTCACAAACGGCTGTAGCAAGTGATTTCCTGGATTTTCTCCCGGAAGCAGTTCGTACTTTCGATCATCATCAACTTCGTTTTGGTTGCGGATCGGTTCAATGTTCTGAAGGCCTGATACCGGAACCGTCTCCGTTAGCCTGCGCTCCGGATGCTCGACGGTTACCTGGGCCGGCGCTGAGCTCAGCAAGGCCAGCGTGCCCATCGCCGTTAACAGCACACGACTAACGCACATTGCTCGTCTAGAAGCTTCTGGCAACTTGTATGGCAATGCCAACCGCATATGCCAGCTGAGCCGATTCGAGGGTCGTCTTCCATTTGGTTGTGCCGCTGAACGCCTTTTCCGGAACCATGACTAAATCCCCTGGATGCAGGGCCGTCCTGTCCACTCCGCCGCTGAACAGGCTGCCCGCCCCGCCTCCGACCGAGCCGTCCGCGCGTATTACAAAGATTCCCCTCTTATTGGCTGTATTTGTAGGCCCCCCGGCTTGTTTCAAATACCAGGCGCCATCTTTGCCCGGCTTAAAAATCACAGCGGTCGGGTTGTATACCGAACCGTCCACCATCACAAAGTTTGGCTTCTTGGGTACATATATAGCGTCGCCCGCGCGCACCTGGATGTCTGCGGGCGTGTTTGCCCATCGCTTGATCTCCATCGAGATATGGATCACTAAGCGGCCGGAAGGCGGCGAATCCTCGAGTTTCTGCAAAGCCGATTGCCACTGGTTGACAGCGGCTTGTTTGGCCATCTTTTGATCGGCATCATTTTCCGGGATCAACGCCAGGTTTGCGCCATCCGTGCGCACCTGTTTGATTAGGTGCTCTCGATTTACTTCTTCCAGTTGTCGTACTTGCTTGCGGTCAAAGATGACACCATAGGGATAGGCATCGCCGCGGAATCCGCCGGCCCGAAGAAGGATGGAGCTGAGGCGCTCACCTTCCTGAATTCCGTAAGTGCCCGGATGAGTGACTTCGCCTTTGACAGCAATGCTGGCGCCTATGTCATTCCACCCGGCCACTTGCTTTATGGTGAGCACGTCGCCCTCATGAAGGCGGAAATCGGTGTCCGGCTCGCCCGCCAGAGCCCTGCCAATCGGGACGGCAATAGTTTCGCCCCCCACGTCGCTGCCCTTGACTAACTCGTATCGGGTTAAGTCGGCGGTTTCCGTGTAGGCACCGCGCTTCAGCCCTCCGGCAATGCGCACCAGATCAGCCGTGCTCATGCCTTCGCCCAGTGGATATTTGCCCGGGCGCGCGACCTCTCCCTGAATCACCACAGCTGGAGGGTCAAACTTTCCCAGGTTCCGATGAACAAAGATGCGATCTTTGGGCTCAAGCAGTAGGTTTTCTCTGGGGTCGTCAGCCAGGGCCTTTCTTAAGTCAACGCTGATGACCTTCAGCTTGCCATCCTGCCCACGCCGAAATACCTGAGCGTCGTCAAGCTTGGCATCGGCCGTGATGCCCCCGGCAAGGTAAATCGCGTCACGGACGCGTATGACTCCATTAGTGACGTGATCGCCAGGATCGCGCACTTCGCCGCTGAGCGTAACTACGGGCGCATCTTCAAAATCGTAACGTCCGAATATGCGCACCGTGTCGAATGGCTTCAGGAGCAAGTCGTTGACTTTGCCGGCCATGGCGTCAGCCAGATTGAATGCGGCGACGACCGGCCTGAAGTCCGGCGGTTCGAGACGAATAATTTCCGCGTGGCTGCGCGAGGGCTCGGGAAGGAGATCATTGTAGGAATGGATCAGGTCGGTAAGTTTCATCCCCTCGTGAAAGGCGTACTTGCCGGGATGAAAAACATGGCCATCGAGATAAATGGTTTTTTCGGAATAGGGAAGAATGGGAGAAATTCTAATGCTGTCGCCGTCTCTCACCTCGAATTCATCCAATGCCTTATTGATTGCCTGGGCGTCATTGCTTTCGGGAATGTCAAACTGCAGCATGGTGCGAGCCTGGTGTGCAATCACGCGCTCGACCTGGAGATGTCGAAACGTGCCGGACGTCAGCACGCCGCCCGCGAGTTCTAGCGCTTCCGCCAGGGTCTTCTCCTTTGACAGTTCGTAGATTGCCGGGTGCGTCACCATGCCTTCAACGGTGATCTGGGGACCAATTGGGGGAACCTGGATGGTGTCTCCGGATTGGATTCTCGCGAGATCCTGGTGAACGCCATGCAGAAGCAAATCGTAAGCATCAACTTCCTGCACCAATTCTTTGCCTCGATAGAGGCGCAGGTGCCGTAGGGAACCTCGCGATGTCGGACCCCGAGCGGCGTACAGGCCATTCAGCGGAGTTGAGAGAGAGCTGATGTCGTAAGCGCCGGGTGCTTCCACTTCGCCGACAACGTAAACTCGAATGCTGCGAATGCGAGCGAGCGAGACATCGGCCTGGACTGCATTGAACTGCGTGCGCAAAGCCGCCTGCACCATGTGCTGAACATCCGCCAGGCTGCGTCCGGAAACTTCGACCGTCCCTACTTCGGGTAACGCGATACGGCCGGCAGGATCAACTACGCGGTGCAGCCGTTGTGCGACGCCGCCCCAGATATCGATGTTAAGACCGTCGCCCGGCCCGAGCACGTAATCTGGCCCGGCTGGAAGATCAATCGGTAAACGGTCGAGATTCTCCGCTGCGGTGCGAAAAATGCTCATGCCGAAATGCTCGAGAGCGGCTGGTCGCTGCGATACCTGCGAATACAGATCGAAAAGTGAGGGCACATTCGCGTAGGGGTTTGCACGCCATCGGATCAGCGTCTGCTCGAGATTCGGCTCCTGACGCGAAAGCCCCTCGCGCGGACGTTTGACACTGTTTAGTGAATTACTCGAACGGACATACTCTTCGCCTGCATTCCCGGATTGGGAGTCAAGCGTTTCGGGCAGCAGGCGGGCACCCACGAGTCCGCCTCCGGTATAGGATTCCCGGGAGAACAAACCTGTACGCCCCTCGATCGTTGCTCTTCCGCTCAGGACGGGTGTGGGCGACGAACTCGCGTTCATTAAGCTGGGAAGCTGATCTGGTGTGATCCGCGTTGTGACCGCCGCATCCCCCGTTGCCTCTTGAATGTTCACTCCGTCGCGCGGATCGCCGTCCGGCTGCAGTCCGGCGAAGCCGGGTTGCCGAGTGGGATTTTCTGGAATGCGTGGTTCTGAGGGCTGTGGTGCCTCAAGTAGCGGAGAACCGGGTGCTCGGCGGTTCGGTTCTTCGTCGTGGCTCAGCCAGTACGCATCCTCTCGGTTCTTCGCTGCCGCGCCGGGCTCACTTCCGGGGTGAACAGTGCCGTATTGCCGCTGCACTGTCTGGTTTCCACTCTCGTTGCGCTTCGGTTTCGCCCTTATGTAGGAACGATCCTCAATTTCGCGCGTTGCCAAAACGCAGATGTTATGGTCTTCGCGCAACAGCTGGAACAGTGCGTCGTCGGTGAGATCTTCAGGGTCCAGGATTCTGCCCTGCTCGTAGGCCTTGCGCACCAGCATCTTTTTGACTTCGAGGAGCAGTCCTGGTTCCTGGCGCAACAACTCAATAATCTTGTCCCAAGAGAGCGAAACCTGCTGCTCGGCCTCCAACTCCGCACGAGAGCTTGCCGCCGTCGAAATGGGCGGCGTGTAGCTTGTACTCTGCCTTTGCGCGGGAGCGGAGCTAGCATTGACAATCACGAGCAGCAGAACAAAAGCAAAGCTCAGTGGGGTTACCGTGGTTAGACGAAAAAAGCTCATTCCGGCCATCAGAAATCTCCGGCGGGCTGTTTCAGGTGCAACATTGCAGTTATTTGCTATCGTCCTTCGTTGAGCTTCGGATCTACCGGCCACTTAGTTCCAGGTCGGCCCCATCCACTTCCACAGCTACCGATCGTGTCAGCACATCAATTGAAACTACGACCCGATACCTGTCCTTTTTACGAACGAGAATGCCCTCTACCCCGGCCATAGGCCCGGCGATTACCTTTACCTTTTTGCCGATGCGGAGATAGGGATGCGGTTCTGCATAAATGTCATTTTTGAGCCCTTTGCGAAGCGCGTTCATCTCCTGCTCGGGCAATGGCGCAGGCTGCCCATTAAAAGCGACTAGGCTGATCACGCCAGGAAGCTGCAGCACCCGAAGCCGGTCACCAATTGCCACCTTGACGAAAACGTAGTTGGGAAATAGTGCCAGCTCGATGAGCTTGCGGCGATCTTTCCAGCGGCGCCAGCTGCGGTAGAGCGGCAGGAATGCCTCCAGGCGGCGCTGTTCGAGCTGCGCGGCCACTACTTTCTCGTGCCGGGATTGCGTGTAAAAGGCGTACCACTGAGAGTTGTCCGTTTTTACATCGCCTGGATAGCGGAGGATCGCTGGGCTTGCCATGAGACAGGGCGCCCCTTACTGAGGTGACTGCAGCTCCGCCACCTCACTTACATATGGCTTTTGTGAGAAGAGCCATTCTTCTGTTTTTGTTGCAACTACTTACAACCAACGACAAACGTACTCGGCGGATCAGAACCCACTACATGACATGCTGGAATCGAGGCTTTGTTTTGCCGCGAATCACATTCAGGATTCCCTGTTCAGAACTCTCGATCGGAGTGGATTGAATGTCCGACCAGAAAAAAACGCTGTTATCCTGCCCCGCGGCTAGAGCCAGCACTTTCACCCGGGGATGGTGCCCAAGGAGGTTGTCGCAAATGGCCGGTCGTTCATTCGGCCGGTCGAGGGCGATGATGACGAAATCCGGCTGCGTCTCCTCGACGGCCTCGATGATTTTGGAGTCATCCTCTAATTCGCCTAGCACCTCAATATCTGGTTGTTCGGAAATGGTTGCGAGAACCAGATCTCGCATGAGTCGCGGCCGATTGGCCACCAACACTCGAATTTTCTGCATTGCACGCTCCAAGCATGTACAGGAGTGCTGGGATTATCGGCTTCACGTTTTGAAAACATAAGAAACAAATGTGTCCTGCTTGGAGAGAGAAAACATCGGGACTGTGACACCTGCAGGCGGGCGCAAGTACCTATCTTCTGGGTACGGGGGATACCAATTTTGTACCTAAGAGTTTGACGCTGTGAGGAGGTGTGTTACGACTAAGCCAATAAAACGCCCGCGATTGTTGAAAGCGGCAATTAGGTTCCAAAAATGAGCTCGCGGAGGATGAAGCTGCCGAAGATAACTGACTTAAACCGTCGCTCCCTCCATCCGGCAGATATCGACTAGCGCCAGGCGATGGGTTGCACCGAGTTTGCGGAGCATGCGATGGATGTGATTGCGCACAGTGTGCTCGGCAAGCTGAAGCTCGGCGGCTATCTCCTTATTAGTAAGGCCGCGGGAGATAAAACCGACAAGCTGCTGCTCGCGAATGGTGAGGCCAAGCCTGCTTCGGACATGAAAATTTGGCAATTGGTTTTGCCCTGCTGCAAAGCGGAACAGGAAGGCAGTTAATTCTGCCGAGCAAGCCGCGCCGCCGCCCGCGACCGTCCTCACGGCGGCTACCACCTCGAGAGCGGAAGCATCCTTCACGATATATCCCATTGCCCCGCGGCGGACGGTCTCGAGGAACTGCCGCTCGTCTCTCTCCATGCCGATCATCACAAGCTTGATGGTGGGAAGACTTTGTTGGACTTCGCGGATAAGCTCAGTGTTGGCAAGAGTCGTACTGAATGAATCGATGACCAGTATCTCGGGGGAGGCAGACAAAATCTGCGCGAAGGAATCCGGCGACAACGCACATGAGCCAACCACTTGCAGGTCGTTCTTTTTCGAAAGAATTCTGGAGAGTACTTCCCGCAGAAGCCTATTTTGGGCTAGCAGGAACACGGTTGGCCGGCTGTCGTGACTCATGCCTTAGTTATCGCGCAGATCAAAAAACAACATTCACCACCAGGCCGCCTCCCGCCGCAAGGCCGCTCCAGATATTTTGCGTCCTGGTTTCGGCGTAAAACGTTCGTAGGTCTCCACTGAGTTTTTCACTGTAGCCGAACTTGGAATTACGGTCTAGAAAAAACTCCTCCGGCTTTCCTCAAGAGTTAACACTCCGCGAAGCCACAAAAAGTCGACGGCTGCTTGTGTATCCGACTCCGTTTGCGAGTTGCCGGAGTATACTCCCTTCCAAATGATGGACGATTTGCCGAGCGCGTTGCCGTTGTGAGCGGAAGGGGACAGGGTGCAGGGAAGAGTGTTTCGGTTCCTCTGTGATTTCGATTTCTTAGATATTGCGTGAAGGGAGATCACGTTTTCGATGTCTACTTATGGCGAGCGTCTGGCATGCTTTTTCGGACTTCTGTTCGGGTTGGTTCTGTCTTTGTCACTGCGGGCTCAACAAGCGCCTGCCACTCAGGCTGCTTACATGAACTCCGCCTTACCGTTGGAACAACGTGTTGACGACCTGATCGGTCGTATGACTCTCGAAGAGAAAGTTTCCCAGATGCGGGACCATGCGATTGCGATTCCTCGACTTGGGATTCCCAAGTACGACTGGTGGAATGAGGGGCTGCATGGGGTTGCGTTTGCTGGCTACGCCACGAATTTCCCTCAGGTGATTGGGATGGCTGCTACATGGGATAGCGATCTGGTTCACCAAATGGGCGAAACCATCTCCACTGAAGCGCGGGCAAAATACAACGAGGCGGTGCGGCGCGATCAACACGAAACGTTTTTCGGTCTCACATTTTGGGCGCCTAACATAAATATCTTTCGTGATCCACGTTGGGGACGTGGCCAGGAAACCTATGGTGAAGACCCGTATCTGACAGGCCGCATGGCGATAGCGTTCGTGAGTGGAATGCAAGGAAACGATCCCCGTTATTTGCGCGTCGTTTCAACTCCTAAGCACTATGCGGTTCATAGTGGCCCCGAGCCGACGCGGCATACGGTCGACATCGCCGTCTCATCGCACGACCTTGAGGACACCTATCTGCCTGCCTTCCGCGCTGCCGTGACTCAGGCGCACGCACAGTCGGTGATGTGTGCCTATAACTCGATCGATGGTGCTCCCGCCTGTGCGAATCGCCTGCTGCTGGGGGATCATCTTCGCACCGCATGGAAGTTTGATGGTTACGTGGTCAGCGATTGTGCAGCCGTAGCCGACGTGTATACGGGACATCACTACGCTCCCGACATGCCACATGCGGCCGCGGTGGCAGTGAAAGCCGGAACAGATCTCGAATGCGGATACCGCGAAGGGCAAGCATTCCCGGGCTTGATCGAGGCTGTCCGCCAGGGATTGATGCAGGAATCGGATATCGATCGCGCGTTGCGACGCCTCTTCCGTGCACGCTTCAAACTCGGCATGTTCGATCCGTCCACGAGCTTCGCCTATGGGCGGATTCCGATGAGCGAAGTTGACTCGCCCGAGCATCGGCAACTGTCCCTGCGTGCAGCGCACGAATCTATGGTGTTGCTGAGGAACCAGAATCACACTCTACCGTTAAGATCCGACATCTCCCATATCGCCGTTGTAGGTCCTACGGCGGAACTCGTGCAATCCTTGCAGGGCAACTACAATGGCCCCCCACCTGAACCAGTGATTCCGCTGGTCGGAATTGAAAAGAGGTTTGGTTCTGCAAAGGTCGCCTACGCGCAGGGCTCGACGCTGGTCGAGGGTTTCGCTATGCCGATCGAGCACACCGCGCTTCGTCCTCTCAGCGATGCTGGCAATGGGCTTACGGGCGAGTACTTTCCTTCGCCGGATTTTAGCGGCCAGCCGGTGCTCACGCGTACAGACCGCACTATTAATTTCAACTGGGACAAAGTAGTCCCGGTAAATGGCCTACAACGCAACAATTTCTCGGTTCGCTGGAGGGGCAGCTTCAGACCGCCCGGACCTGGCACCTATAAGCTGGGCGTACGCGTGAACTACTGCTATGCATGCGAGAATGCAGAAGGCTTTCGCCTGTACCTCGACGACAAACTGCTGGTCGAAAGCGGTGGAAAGACTCCGGAGCGTGGCGAAGTAATCGAGTCGCCCGTGTCGTTCACCGATACACACCCACATCCGATTCGTCTGGAGTACTTGCACGCCACGGGCACGGCTGGCATCGACCTTACCTGGCAGGTGCCGGCAGCGGTGCTGCGCGATGAGGCGGTAGAAGCAGCCAAACAATCGGATGTGATTATTGCGTTTGTCGGTCTGTCGCCTTCTCTCGAAGGTGAGGAAATGCCGATTAAGTTAGCAGGATTCAGTGGCGGGGATCGCACTTCGATCGATTTGCCGGCCGCGCAAGAGGATTTGTTAAAAGCAGTCTTAGCTACAGGGAAACCTCTGGTTGTAGTGCTGGAAAACGGCAGCGCGCTGGCCGTGAACTGGGCGCAACAGAATGCCAGCGCAATTCTCGAAGCTTGGTACCCGGGCGAGGAAGGTGGCACGGCAATTGCGGCGACATTGGCCGGTGACAACAATCCTGCTGGCCGTCTCCCGGTCACGTTTTACTCGTCGCTGACCCAGGTGCCGCCATTTGAGAACTATTCCATGCGCGAGCGGACGTATCGCTATCTCCGCCAAGAGCCCCTTTATGGATTCGGCTTTGGTCTCAGCTATACAACGTTTGAATACAGCAATCTTCACATCACCAAATCGACCATCAAGACGGGTGATCCGGTAATAGTCGAGGGGGATGTGAAAAATACCGGCAATCTGGCGGGAGATGAAGTGGTGGAACTCTATCTCACGCAACCAAGAGGTTATGAAACTCCTCTGCGCGAATTAGCAGGATTCAAGCGCATCCACTTGGCTCCGGGCCAGTCCGATCACGTCAGCCTGACCATTGATCCCCGAGTGTTGGGCCAAGTGGATCAAAATGGAAGGCGGGTGATCGTGTCCGGAGAATATGTCGTCTCCCTTGGTGGCGCGCAGCCGCAAGATGCCGGTTCGGTTCAGAGTGCAAAGTTCAACGTAAATGAAACAGCCGAACTGCTCAATTGAAAGCATGCAGCGCAGACCTTGCAGTCGCTCGCTTCTACAAACCATAAACCGGCAATGATGAGATCCCAAGACACATTTGGTACCCGACGTTCAGGCAATCCGGCGGCAACATACTTTAATGGTCTTTAATTGCCTCCCTGATTCATTCAGGATGGCGGGAAGGCACTCAGGTCCTATTAGCAATCTTTGCCGTGAGGCCTCCCGTTTGATAGACAGATTTGGTTTCAGAATTCAACGTCCGGCTTGATCGGGTCAGCCGTCAAACAATAGGTTGCCACTCGGGGTTGCTAAACATGCGTTTCTCGCCCGTTGTTGAACGTACGCGCGACGCTTCTGAGTTTCTCCTTTAGCAAGCTTCAGGCCTGGCTCGGAGGCTAATTTGATGCCAGGGCGAACTCAGTCATGGAAGGAACAGTTCAGACCCTTGCAGACGAGGCAAAATGCCGCGCCGCAGCAGGTTTGGAGGGAAAGAGGATTTACCCGAGGTAACCTCCCCTTTACGTGTGAAGTTCTACTTTTCTGTTTTGCAGTGACAGGTTCGCTGTCACGAGATGTCGACCAGAAAAATCCTCAGGATGAGGAGAGAGCCTGCCCGGTCAGGTGCTGGCACCGAAAGACATGGCCGTGCCGGACCGTTGTGATAGGGCCACGATCATCGTTAACGTTTAACCCAGCAACTCAAAACGTCGACAGCTGTTTGCGGGCCCGACTGCGTTTGCCAGTCGCCGGAGTATACTTCCTACCGAGATGATGGCCGCTTTGTCGAGGCCACGCTGTGGTGAGCGGAAGGGGGCGGGATGCGCAGAAGAGAATTCCTGGCGAAGACAGCTTGTGGAATGGCAGCCACGTGGTTTGGCGTCCCCCTTAGCCTTGGCCAAACGGCCATGCCCACGCTCAAAGGGAAGTTCAGCGCCGATGACACGGTAGTCCTGGGCCGAACCGGGATTCGAACCAGCCGGCTGGCCATGGGAACGGGAACCGTAGGTAGCGGACATCATTCGCACCAAACCGCCCTCGGAATCAAGGGCCTCTCCGATCTGCTGCTGAACGGCCACGACCATGGCTTGCGATTTTTTGACACCGCCGATTCCTACGGTAGTCACCCTCATGTGGCCGAGGCGCTCCGGCATGTGCGCCGGGACCAGGTTACCGTTCTCACAAAATCCTGGGCGCGCGATCCTGCCTCAATGCGTGCCGATCTCGACCGTTTCCGCAAAGAACTGGGCACTGACTACATTGACATTCTCCTCATGCA
Organism: Acidobacteriota bacterium; assembly: GCA_019241535.1. GTDB lineage: Bacteria > Acidobacteriota > Terriglobia > Terriglobales > Acidobacteriaceae > Gp1-AA145. The sequence goes on from JAFAWX010000371.1 coordinate 27,923, forward strand.
CTGCCTGACTGAGGCCGACTGGACCGAACGCTATAAGGGAGTGATGGATGTGCTCTCCGAAGCCAAGCAGAAGGGCACGATTCGAGCCCACGGCTGCTCCTGTCATTCAATTGAGGCGTTGCGCGCTGCGGCGAAGTCTCCCTGGGTGGAAGTTGATCTTGCGCGAATGAATTCCATTCAATCCAACATGGACGCTGAGCCGGCAATCGTGATCAACGTTTTGAAACAAATGAAAGCCGCGGGAAAAGCAGTCATCGGGATGAAAATTCTTGGCCAGGGCGACCTGCGCAACCGGCAGGACGAGGCGCTGAAGTTTGCCCTCTCGCTCAACCTGCTCGACGCTTTCACGATCGGCGCCGAGAGCCGCGCCGAGCAGGAAGATTTGATCCGCCGTATAGCGGCAGCTTGAGCGAGCTGTCTCGGCGGAAAACTGTCAAGAACATGCGCAAACATTGCGGTTGTGCACCAGGAGCGGTGCTTATCCACATAAGCATCTCGGGAACCAGTACACTCATCATTCGCTCCAGGGGCAATCAGGAAAACTTTCCGGCGTGTCAGGCCATCGAACTTCTGCCCCGACTAGGGCAGGAGAGTAGATCATGGCCAGCAATCCAAAGCTGACGGATTTTCCCGAGAACCGACCACGCCGGGCTGATGATCACGCCAGGCTTCAACTTGTCCGGCAAAGCAAGTTTCCCTGGCCTATTCTGGCCTTGATCGCGGGAGCGGCACTGCTGATCGCCATCATTACCGTGCTGCCAAAGGGTCCGCACACGGCCAAGCCGCCGTCTGCGGCCGAAGTACCTCGCCAGCCGACTGCCGAGCAGATTCAGATTTCACATGCAAAGGTCACTCCCGCGCCGCAGGGGGATGCGGTTTATTTGAGTGCCCTGCTGCAAAATACGGGGAATTCAGAAATAACCGGAACGCAGGTAAAAGCGGAGTTTCTTGCGCGCAACGGCGAAGTGCTGCGAACCGAAACGGCGCCTCTTCAGGGCATTGCGCAAGGCGGAGTTGCCGGCCAGGATTTAACCCAAGCACCCATCAAGCCGAACGAGTCCCGCCCGGTGCGCGTTTACTTTGCCCACACCCCGAAAGGTTGGGACCACCAAATGCCGCAATTGACGGTCACAACCGTCACTGGCACCACGCCTCATTAAATTGCTGTCGAAGAACTGCTGCCGGTAGAAAACACTCACCCACTGGCCACTAGCAGTTATTTGAAATGGAGGGCGCCTTCCGGGGATCTCGGGCCTGGCGCCCGCTTCGACACACCCGATTTGGGAGCTGCATATTTCGGCCGGATCTCGTGGCATCCGGCTTCACAATACACACCCCCTTCGGCGCTTTCAGCGGTAGGCATGGGAGAATTTACCGCCAACTCGCGTTCCTGCTCTAGATAGGCTTCCAGTTCGCCAATCAGGCGCTGGTGTTCCTCAGGCGAAAGCCACTTCTTTACTTCAACCAAATAGTGTTCAAATCGCGCTATTGGATCGCGCTTTCGCCAATACTCAAACAAGGGCTTGGGAACGTAGTCCGCGGAGTCGTGGATGGCGTGGCCCTTCATCCGCATCATTTTTGCCTCGATTAAAGTCGGTCCCCCGCCCCGGTGCGCGCGCTCCACGGCCTCGTGGGCGGCGTCATAGACCTGGCAGGCATCGGTTCCATCGACTATAACGCCCGGAATTCCGTATCCGATCGCACGCTCGGCGAGATCCTGAACTCGATACTGCATCTCGGATGGAGTCGAATAGGCCCACAGATTACTTTCGATGAGAAGAACCACTCCCAGGCTCTGCACCGCCGCGAAGTTGACGCCTTCGTATGTGGCTCCGGTCGACTGGCCCCCGTCTCCTATATAGGTCATCACCGCAATGTTGCGACCTTGGAGGCGAGCTCCGAGGGCAACTCCAGCCATTACCGGTATCAAGTCGCCCAGCATGGAAATCGGCGACACCACATTGCGCTGATAGATATCGCCAAAATGCGACGTGCCATCACGGCCTTTGGTAGGCGAGTCGGCTTTGGCCATATACTGCATCATCATGTCGCGCGGCTGAAATCCGCGCACCAGCAGCGAGCCCTGGTTGCGGATCATAGGCGCCAGCCAGTCCTGCTCGCCGAGCGCATACGCAGAAGCGCAAGAACAGGCTTCCTGGCCAAGGCCGAAGTAGACCCCACCCACGACCTTTCCCTGCTTATAGAGGTTCTCGAGGGCCTGCTCCATCTTGCGATTCAGTACCATCCAGCGATAGATCTCAATGGTTTCGGTCCGGTTCAGGTATTTGGAATCCCGGATAGGCGGCACAGGAGAAGAAAGATCACCCGAGATCTCGTAACTGCAACCCACCGCCGTTTGCACCTGGGCGACACGAAAAGGCGGTTTCTCCAGGCGATGGTCGGGAATTTCGTAGGTACGCTGCTGGGGCAGGCTGCCCACGTTTCGACGTGACCCATTTTTCGAACTCGGACCCAGGGAGGACCTGCCCGCGCCCTTGCTTTTATTCTTTTTCATGGATGGTTGGGCCGACAAACCATCGTACTCCTCTGCCCAAAGCCCGAGCAAAACAAGCCGCGGCGCTAATGAACAACTCCGACATCTCACGCCGGCGAGGACTCGTCTTCGCCCCGAATCCTGCGCAGATTCTCGGGCACTTTCAGTGGAATGCCGAGCGTGGTTCCAAGGAGCGCATCCAGGCTGTCGAGCCAGAGCACCTGGCTGTTGAACACTGTCCCGAAACTGCGCGACAGCGCGTGGGCGACGTCGGTCAGCGGCAGCACGCGGGCAAGCTCCCTGTCCATTGACGTGACCGGCTTTGCCCGGATTCCGCAAGGTATGATGAGGTCGAAGAAACTCAGGTCGGTGTTCACGTTCAACGCAATACCATGAGACGTAATACCGGAGGCGACGTGAACGCCGAGGGCGGCAATTTTGGCCTCTTCCGATAAACCGCCGGCAGACGATTTTTGCCCGAGCGTCCACACACCCGTGAGACCCGGGATGCGCTTCGCCGCGATGCCGAATTCCGCGCAGGTGCGAATCAGAACTTCTTCGAGAGAGCGCACAAATTCGACAACTCCCATCGTCCTGCGATGCCCGCCTGCCGAGGGGAACCCGTGCAGATCAAAAATTGGATAGGCGACCAGCTGCCCGGGCCCGTGAAAGGTCACATCCCCTCCGCGATCGCATTCGAAGACTTCAACTCCGCGCCGCGCGAGCAGTTCGGGCGAGGCCAGGATATTGGCGGCCTTGGCGTTGCGGCCGAGAGTGACGACGGGAGGGTGCTCGATTAGCACGAGAACGTCGCCGATGCGCCCCTGCTTGCGCAACCCCACCAGCCGCTGCTGCAGACGCAGGCCCGTAGCATAGTCAAGCTGCCCGGAATCTAAAACCGATATCAAGTTCTTACCATTCGGCCGGCTAGCCGCCGGCCATCAACGCTCAGACATTAATTGCCATGCCATATACGCTGTTCGATGCATCGAGCATTGCTTCGGCCAGCGTGGGGTGGGCATGGATAGTCCACATCAGGTCTTCAACCGTGGCTTCAAGTTCCATGGCAGTTACCGCTTCGGCAATCAGCTCGGTCGCCTGCGGTCCGATGATGTGCACCCCCAGAATCTCTCCGTACGCCGACTCGGAGACGATCTTTATGAAGCCTTCATGCTCGCCAACGATTGAGGCGCGGGAATTCGCAGTAAAAGGAAATTTCCCGACCTTCACCGTGTAGCCTTGCTCCCGCGCCTTAGCCTCCGTCAATCCCACGCTGCCAATCTCGGGATGGCAGAAGGTAACGTTCGGAATGCGCTGCAGATTAATCGGCTTCTCCGGTCTGCCGGCGACCTTTGCCACCGCAACGATGCCCTCCATGGCTCCGACATGGGCGAGCTGTGGGCTCCCCAGAACAATATCGCCGATGGCGTAAACCCCGGGTTCCGCGGTCTGCATCCATTCGTTGGTCTTGAGGAAACCGCGTTCCGGCTGGATGCGGGTCTTTTCCAGACCGATGCCTTCAGTGTTCGGCTTGCGACCAACCGCGATCAGGATTTTGTCTGTCTCGAGTTTTTGCGCTTTGCCGTCGGCGCTGAAGGCGACCGCAATGCCCGACTTCGTCCTTTCGACCTTTTCAACTCTGGCACCCAGATGGAAATTGATCCCCCGCTTCCGATAAACGCGCGCAAGTTCCTTTGAAACCTCTTCATCCTCGAGCGGGACGAGGCGGGGAAGCATTTCGAGAATGGTCACCTCAGTATCGAAGGAACGAAAGATGGAGGCAAATTCCACCCCCACTGCCCCTGCCCCGACGATAACCAGCGATTTGGGCACGGCCGTGAGTTCGAGGATTTCTATATTGGTTAGAACCCGCTCATCCGGCTCGAGCCCGGGGATCATGCGCGCTTCTGAACCAGTGGCGAGGACGACGTTGGCAGTCCTCAGCTGGCGATTGCTATTGCCGACACCCTCCACGCCCACGACATGGATGCCATTCTGTGCCGGTCCGCTCACTCTGCCGCGGCCGCTAACTGTCTCTACCTTGTTCTTGCGCATCAGGAACTCGAGACCCTTGGCGTGCTTGGAGACAATTTTCGATTTGCGTTCCTGTACCGCCTGCCAGTTCAATTTTCGCGATCCTACGCCTTCGATGCCGAATTCTCCCGCATTCTTGAGGTGATCCCAAAGCTCCGCATTGAAGAGCAGGGCTTTGGTCGGAATGCAGCCAACGTGCAGGCAGGTGCCGCCGAGGTAGGAATCCTTCTCAACCAGTGCAGTTCGCAGTCCGTACTGGCCGGCGCGGATCGCGGCCGTGTACCCTGCCGGGCCGCTGCCAACGACGACGACGTCATAAATGGTCTCGGGCAAACTGGTGCTCCTCTAGAGATGATGTGCCAGCATGAATAAAGGATTCTAACAGCGAGCTTCTCGCCTCTCCTGTCGAACGCCGCTCTCTCTGAGCTGAGTCAGAGCCTGCCCGGTTCCTCTCGGACATGTCCGCTCGAAATCTGTCTTAGGCAGTTTTTGGCTTCTAGACTGAGATCCTCGCCGAAAAACCGGCCAATTCAGGATTCAACCCTTCCACTGGTAGGCATCGGGCTGGGGCAGTCCGACGTGGGCGAGCACGCGGCAGGCCAGTTCGTGCGCCATCTGATCGAGCGTGTCCGGGCGGAAATAGAAAGCGGGAACAAGGGGAAAGATTGTCGCTCCTGCATCGGCAGCGCGATACAGATTGCGAATGTGGATCTTGTTGAGCGGCGTCTCGCGCACGCAAAGCACCAGCGGACGCTTCTCTTTAAGACAGACGTCGGCGGCGCGCTCAATCAGCTGCCAGGCAATGCCGTTCGCGATGCGCGCCAGCGTCCCCACGCTGCAGGGCATGACCACCATGGCATCGGCGGGATAGGAACCACTGGCCACGTTGGCACCAATGTCGGAATTGAATTGCTGGTGGATTTTGCGGGAGACGCGGCTTCGTCCCGTAACCTGCGCGACCAGGTTTGTACGGCCGCTTAGGCCCAGCTCCTCGGCAAGGACGCGCAGGGCGCTGTCGGAAGCGATGAAGTTGACGTTGCGAACGCGGTTATCGCGTTCGAGGGCGACGAGTACATGACGGAGGTACAGCGCGCCGCTCGCTCCAGTGGTGGCGATAGTCAGGTTTTGCGGCGGACTGGGCAAATCATCACCGGCATTCGGCACGGCCGGGCAGTCAGGATAAATACCAGCCCGGCAAGTTCTTGAGCATAGGCAGGGGCGACTGGCGAGTCAAGGCACAATGGCCAAATCGCGGAATCCGGGTAGAAGATGGGCGGCACATATGCACGCGCTCAAGGCCGTGCGCCGCGAAATCCAGCCGAGCGATTCCGCAAGGGGACGCAAATACCTGCGGGAGTTTACCCAGGCTTTTCGTGCGTACGAGGCGGTTCTCGCACGAGAAGAGTTGGATGAGAGGATCGAGGCGGCCGATATCCTCCTCGTCGGCGACTACCACGCCCTGCCCCAATCTTCCCGTTTTGCCGCTACTTTGCTGCGGCGACTGGCTGCGACTCGTCCTGTCATGCTCGGCCTTGAGGCGGTGCTGTCGCGCGATCAGGCGATTTTAGATTCCTGGTGGCGGCGGGAGATCCAGGAAGAGGAGCTTCGCGCGCGTCTGCGTTTTGATCGCGACTGGGGATACGAGTGGACACCTTTTTACGAGCTGCTGATGGCTGCCCGTGAGCAGGGCGAGGGCATCTCGGGGCTTGACTCGATGCCGCGCAACGACCTGCGCCGCATCCGCTCGCGAGACCGCCATGCCGCGTTGAAGATCTCGGAAATGAGGGCCGAGCATCCACGAGCGGCAATCGTTGTGCTCTTCGGCGAATCGCACCTCGCACCACAACATCTCCCGGCCACCCTCAGGCGAGTGCTCCCTCAGGCCAGAGTGCTTACCATACTCCAGAACGTCGATGCCCTTTACTGGCGAGCGGTTATAGAACAGGCATCGGCAGTAAGTGTTTCTCGCGATACCGTCTGCGTATTCAACTCCAGTCCGCTGGAAAAGTATGAGAGCTACCGCTTATGCCTCGAGCGATGGGGAGCGGGCGGCGACGACGTGCCCGATTTTGCTCCGGCCGTTTATAACCTGATCTTCTCGCTTGCCCGCGGCATCGGCGTTCGCCTGGATTTGCCGAGCCGAGCGACAAAACCCCGCTACCTCGCCGACTTGTTTCCGGAAGTGATCGCCCTGGCGGAATTCGAAGGTTTCAGTGAGCCTGGTCTGGGAGGTCCTACTCGAGGCTTCTCGGCCCGGAAACGGCTTTCATCCGGGCTCGGCAAGACGCTTGCCGAAAGACTTGAGCGACAGGGCTGCATTTACGACCCGGCAACCAACATGTTCTTAATTGGCGAATTCCGCATTGCTGCGGCCGCGGCCGAGGCGACGCGCTTTCTCGCCCGCGCTTGCCGCGGCATGAGCGCGCTCGAATCTTCTGTGACGACCAAAATTGACGACGCGCTGGCGTACTTCGGGTCAAGACTTCTGTGCCCGGAGGCGCGCGAAGAGGGTTCTGGCAACGTTGCGGGTGAAGCATTGTATCGCGCCTACGTGGAACGACGGATCACGAAAAATAGGCTCAGGAAGATCTTTTCAACCCGCCTCGAAAATCGAGAAGAAGTACGACGCACGCTGGCCACAATTGCCCGACTCTGCTGAGAGGCCCTTCGAAGTTCAGGCGAATGCTCCTTGAAAGAAGATGGCCGTGTACTGCTCGACCAAACTTTCTTCCTGCAGGCTTCCTTCCGGACGATACCACTGGTAAATCCAGTTGATCATACCGAGCAGGGCGAAGGCGGCAGCCCGAGGCGTGACCTTTGGCTTGCCCGCGGCGGGACGGGTGCGCTGCACCTCGGCGATCAGGTTTTCAAGAAAATGAATGTACTCCTTCTTTCGCGCATTGATCCGTTTGCGCAGCCCAGGCGAAAGGGGATGGTTTTCGTGCAGCATTACCGTGATTTCCCGCTCGCGTTCGCTCAAAACGACGGCAATATGGCGCCGGATCAGAGTGCGCAGGCGTTGTTCGGGATCGGCAATGGCCTTCACCGGGCCGAGCACCTGGTCCTGAGTAATGTCCATGGCATGGTCCATCAGGTCAAAGAGGATCTCATCCTTGCTCTGGAAATGATGGTAAAGCCCGCCTTTACTTAAGTTTAGAGCAGTGGCAACGTCGTTCATCGAGGTCGCGTCGTAGCCCTGCTCCTGGAACAGGCGAGCTGCCGCCCGCAGGATTTCCTGGCGTGGATCCGTGGCCGCATCACGGGACACGGGAGTCAATATACACGCATAACACTAGGTAAGCTGGGCTAAGCAGGTTTCTCGCTTGACTTCGGCGCCTCGGAAAACTAGCATCTCCTAAGAACCGACCGGTCGGTCGGGCCGTACACTTCAGGAGGTTTCCTTCGTGGCTACCATATTTTATGAGCGCGACAGCAATCCCCAGGCATTACGAGGCAAAACTATTGCCATCTTCGGCTATGGCAGCCAAGGGCATGCCCAGGCGCAAAACCTTCGCGACAGCGGCTATCACGTGATCATCGGCCTCGAGCCGACCCGGGGCAGCGCCCGCCAGGCCAAGGACGACGGGTTTACGGTCCTGGCTCCGGCCGAAGCGGCAAAACGGGCAGACTGGATTCAGATCCTCACGCCCGATGAGACGCAGGCAGCGGTTTATGAATCTGCGATCCGGCCAGGCCTGGTCAAAGGCAAGGTACTCGGATTCTCCCACGGTTTCAGTATTCATTTCCGCACGATCGTTCCTCCCGCCGACGTGGACGTCGTCATGATCGCTCCGAAAAGCCCAGGGCACCTCCTGCGGAGGGTGTACCGGGAAGACCGGGGCGTCCCTTCTCTGATTGCCATCCAGCAGGATGCGAGCGGCCGAGCGCAGGAGCTTGCGCTTTGCTACGCCTACGGCATCGGCTCGACCCGCGCGGGGGTTCTCGAGACGACTTTCAAGGAAGAGACCGAGAGCGACCTGTTTGGCGAGCAGGCCGTGCTCTGCGGGGGGCTGACCTCGCTCATGAAAAAAGGTTTTGAAACCCTGGTTGAAGCCGGATACCAGCCCGAGATTGCCTACTTCGAGTGTATCCACGAAATGAAGCTGATCGTTGATCTGATTTATGAAGGGGGGCTGGGGCGCATGCGCTATTCGATTTCAAACACTGCCGAATACGGCGATCTAACCCGTGGGCCGAAGGTGGTTGGCGACGAGACTCGGACGGCGATGAAAAAGATCCTGGCCGACGTCCAGAGCGGCGCGTTTGCCCGCGAGTGGATCGAGGAGAACAGAACCGGGGCGGCGAAATTTGCCGGACTGCGCGAGGCCGAGAAGCAGCACCCGGTCGAGAAAGTCGGGGCAAGCCTGCGCCGAATGATGTCGTGGCTCGAGCCCGACGCCGGTAAACAGGCGGCGCGGGCAGAGGCCGCCGGCCAAAAACAGGTGGTGAATGCTTAAGGGAGCAGAAGTATTTCTGCGCTGCCTGCGAGCGGAAGGCGTGGAGTTGGTCTTCGGCTATCCTGGCGGCGCGATAATGCCTCTATATGACGCCCTCGAGGGCAGTGGCATTCGCCACGTCCTCACCCGTCACGAGCAGGGGGCGGTCTTTGCCGCGGAAGGCCACGCGCGGGCGACGGGCGAGGTCGGGGTGGCGATCGCCACGAGTGGCCCGGGGGCAACCAACCTGGTGACGGGAATCGCCGATGCCAAGATGGATTCCGTGCCGCTGGTCTGCATCACCGGACAGGTGCGCAGCGCGCTCATCGGAAGCGATGCTTTTCAGGAAACCGACGTCTTTGGCCTGACTCTTTCTCTAACCAAGTGGAGCCGGCTGGTACGCTCGATCGCGGAAATTCCGGCCGTCATCGCCGAGGGATTTTACTGGGCCCGCGAAGGGCGACCGGGGCCGGTGGTAATTGACATTCCCACCGATTTTCTTAAGGCCAAGATAGAATTCTGCGGGCCGGCGAGCTTCACCCCCCGGCCTCGCCCGTCGACTTCCTCTGCCGCCACGGAATTTGCCCCGGGCGTCATCTCACTTCTTCAAAAGGCAACCCGGCCCGTGGCTCTGGTCGGAGCCGGAGTAAAACTCTCAGGCGCCGTTTCCCACTTGCGCCAGCTTCTCGATTCGATCAACGTCCCGGCTTTTGCCACCGTCCACGGCCTGGGGGCTGTCGTCCCCTCCCAGTCCTATTACCTGGGCATGGTCGGTATGCACGGGACCCGCGCCGCCAACATGGCACTGCACGAGACTGATCTGCTACTGGTCTTCGGTGCCCGCCTTGACGACCGCGTTACCGGCGATCCCACCCGTTTTGCCCCGCACGCGAAGATCGTACACTTTGAAATCGATCCCGCGCAGCTCGATCGCGTGCGTCCCTGCGAACTTGCGGTTCTCGGTAACCTGGCAGAGACCATTCCCAGCTTCAGAAAAGCCATCGAGAATGCCCCTCTGCCCGATTGGAGCGACTGGCGCCGGGTGGCGTGCGGTCCGGATCGGGCCGAACTCGATCCGCGCGGACTGGCGCAGCCTACAATCCGCTTCCTGGACGAATTATTCGGCCGTTTGCCCGAGAACAGCGTGATTCTGGCCGATGTCGGACAACATCAGATGTGGGCGGCACAGCGCTACCGCTTCGCTGCCCCGCGCGGGTTCATCACCTCCGGAGGCCTGGGAGCGATGGGATTCGCGCTGCCGGCGGCCGTAGGCGTGCAGCTTTCAAAGCCGGCATCGACGGTTCTCTGTGTCTCCGGGGATGGCGGCTTTCAAATGAATATTCAGGAGCTCGCTACGGTGCGCCGTTTGAACCTACCGATCAAGATGGTTATTGTCGACAACAAATACCTGGGCATGGTGCGTCAGTGGCAGCAGCTGTTTTATCAGCGCAACTACGCGGAAACCGACCTGAGCGACAACCCCGATTTTGTCGAGATCGCAAAGGCTTACCGCATTAATGCCGTTCGCCTGAATGAGCAGGCCATGGACGACTATCCGGTCACCGGGCAGACGGCCGACCTGCTTGAGGGTTTTCTCGCCTCCCGTGAGCCGGAGCTGCTGGTATTTGATTGCGCTCCCGAGGCAAACGTTTATCCGATGGTTCCGGCGGGCGCCGCCTTGTCGGAGATGCTCTTTGAGGAAGAATAATTTCGGCCCGGCGGTACTAGGCACTCGATCGAGGGAGGGTAAACAATGCAGGCTTTTCACATCTATTACGGCAACACGCAGGGCACGCTGATGCGGATTCTAACGGCAGTTTCACGGCGGGGAATCGACATGCCTTATGTGCATGCCTTGGCAGTAGGCGGGCGACACCGCGCCGATCTCCTGCTCGAGGTCAACGGCAAGCAGTCCGGCCAACTCTGTCGGGACTGGCACGCGATCGTCGACGTCAGCGAAATCCGTACGGGTGTCCCCTCGCCCGAGATGATCGAGCACGGCGAAGAATTGGCTGCCCGCCCCTCCTCCGCTCCCGACGCTCGCTCGGCCATGGCTGGCACAGCCTGATGCATCCCTCAGCTTAGCCGCACGACTCTTGCCTACGATCCGCCGCCTTTTAAATATTTGTCGAACCAGGCCACGGTCCGCTCGATAGCATCAATGCGGTTCTCTCTTTTTGAAAAGCCGTGACCTTCGTTCGCGTAGTAGTGGGAATCAACCGTCTTATGGTCTTGCTTCAGCAGGTCCACAACCTGTTCGGCCTCCTCTTTGGGAACACGCGGGTCGTTGTCGCCCTGCAGAACCAGAAGCGGAGCCTTTACGTTGTGAATGTAGGTGATCGGCGAATCGGCTTCGTACACCTTGCGGTCTTTTTCGGGATCGCCCAGTAGGCTCTTTTCGTATTCCTTGAGCAGCGCGTCCTCGTGTTGAAGCATGCTGAACCAATTGATAATCCCAAACTGCTCGACCCCGGCCGCCCACACGTTGGGCCTTTTGCCGAGCGCCATCATGGTCATATAACCGCCGTAGGAGCCGCCGGTAATTCCGATTTTTTGGGGATTGACGTAACCGGTGGCTTCGAGAAACTTTGCCGCATAGACCTCATCCTCGAGATCGCCCCCGCCGAGATCCTTATAATTAGCCCGCTGGAAGTCGATGCCGTAGCCGCTCGAGCCACGAACATTCGGAGCGATTGCGATATAGCCGCGCGAGACGAGCGCCGCCACCTGGGGGTTCCAGGCGTCAAGCACCTGTCCGGTCGGCCCACCGTGCGGTAAAACCAACGCCGGGTTTGTACCGTCCCGCTGCAAATTGAACGGAACCCACAGGAAGGCACTGATGGTTTTGCCGTCGAAAGTCTTATAGTGAACCAGCTGGGCGGAGGGTAAGGGCGTAGTCTGGAGGCTGGCGATGGCCGAGAACGTCAGCTGGCTGGGTTGGCGGTCGGCGAGATTGTAGATCCAGACATCGCCCGGCTTGCTTGAGCTCGTATGGATGGCCAGCAGGCGGTCGCCCCCAGGGGAGAAAGGTGTCGGATTGCCCGAAAAGTAGTTCAGCCCCGACGGCAGGCCGATCTTTTCGCCCTTCATTGTGCTGCTGCTGGCAAGGTAGGCGTCGTTGCGCCCGTCTTCATCGATGGTGTAGGTAAATGCACGTCCATCAGGCGAAAAATTGCCGGCCCCAGCCTGCCACATCGTTTCCGTAACCCAGGTCAGCTTTTTCGTCGAAACATCGAGGAAGGCGATATTGTCGAACCCATTCTTTGCGTTCGAGGTGAGCAGCAGGGTTTTACCATCGGGCGAGAGCGAGCTGGCAGCATAAAGGATCTTTCCCTGGTGGGGCGTCAAATTTTCTTGTTTGCCGGCGGCAACATCGATCGCATACACATCGGCCTCCGATTGTCCGCTGATCTCCCCTCGCGTGGCAAAGATCGTTTGGTCGTCGGCACTCCATGCGGCAGCTGACCAGGTGCGGTTCTTGCTTTCCTCATTGGTCAGTTTGCGCACCTTTTTGGTTTGCCAATCGAGAAGCGCTATATCGTAGACCGGCGATTCCTTGGGCTTATAGCTGAGGGCCAGAATCTTGCCATCATGTGACCATAATGGGTGTTCTTCGCGAATTTCAGGCGTATTCGTCAAATTAACGGCGTTGCCGCCGCCGCTCGGCACGGCGTAAAGATCCCACATCTCATTGCCGCCCTTGTCCTGTTGGTAAACGATCCACTTTCCATCCGGCGACCAGGTCGCCCCGAACTGCCGTTCATCGGATTGGGTCAGCTGCAGCGGCCAGCCTCCCGAGGATTTCACCTTCCACAGGTTCAGGCGTCCGGACATGTCGGTGGTGAAGACAACTTCGCGCCCATCCGGGGACCAGGCTGCGCCCATCGCCAAGCGGGTATAGTACAAATCCTCAATTGGAACGGGGTGAGCCCCGGGATTTGATTCGGAGGTAACCGACTTTGGATCGGTGAGGACGCGACCCTCGGGAGACGAGGACGCAAGTAGAAAGGAGCAGAAAAGGGTTAACCGGAGTACTAAAACCGCTCGCACAGGGCTTCTCATAAAATCCCTTCGATTTTCAGATTTTCGGGATGGATTCTACACGAAACCTCGCTGCTATCCCTGCCATACGTGGCCCCGTTCATCTCCGGGCTCGCGGGCAAAATCAGGATCTGACGGCAATCGGTTGCTGATCTGATTTAGGGTCGGCTAACTGGCCGTGTTCAGATCACGCGTGCGCTCTGCCAGGTAGGCGGACAAAGAACGCTGCCACGGTCGCATGCCAAGGCCCCAGCGGGCTAGACTCGAGGCCGAGAGAACCGAGTAGCGGGGCCTCTCGGCGGGACGTACGTACTTTTCGCTTGAGGTTGGCTTGATTTTGGTGTCAAAGCCTGCTTGGCGGACGATTTCACATGCGAATTCGTGCCAGGAACACTCGCCTTCATTTGTGCAATGAATGATGCCGTGGGCTCCCGACCGGCAGAGGCGGACGATGGAGTCGGCCAGATCGAATGTGTAGGTCGGGCAGCCGTGCTGGTCGTCTACCACGTCGATTTCCTTGCGCCCGGCTGCCAGGCGCAGGATCGTATCGGGAAAGCACTTCCCGCCTGGACCGAAGAGCCATGAAGTGCGCACGATCGAGCACTCCGGCAATATCCGGCTGATCCTCTCTTCCGCCTCGGCCTTGGTTTTGCCGTACACGTTGATGGGATTGCGGGGATCGTCGATTTCATAGGGGGAAGGCTTCTTCCCGTCAAAGACATAGTCGGTGCTGACAAAAAGCATTTTGGCAGGCAAGCGCGCCGCTGCAGTTGCTACGTTCACAGCACCCCGAGTGTTTACTGCCGCGGCAAGCTGCGGGTTAAGCTCGCACCCGTCGACGTCCGTGTAGGCGGCTGCCAGAATAATCCAGTCGGGCTTGGTCTCGGAGATGGATTTTTCAACCTGTTGAGGATTGCGGATGTCGGCCTGCGCGCTCCCCAGGCCGATCACCTCGTCGCCCGTCCACTTGCGGAGCAATGCCTTGCCCAGCATGCCGGTCGCGCCAATGAGCAGTATTCGCATCCCTCACGCATTTTCAATGCGGCGAACGCCAGCGCAGGAATGATATTGACGGGCAGCAGCCGCGTGCAAGTTACTGTGACCCATGGGGCGAAACAAACTCGGCGAGGCAGCTGCTCGCCCTCCCAGGTATAGAATAGAGGCCGTCAATTCTGCTAATGCCACCCGAGGTTAATCATGGCTACGATTGAAGCTCCCGTGCGCCTGCATACGCGTCATGAAACCCCCTTCCGCAACGAACCAGCCGCCGATTTCAGCAAAAGCGATGTGGCCCGGGAAATGCGCCGTGCTCTTGATCAGGTCCGGGGACAGCTGGGACGCGAGTACGACCTCATCATCGGCGGCCATCGCGTCCGCACGACCGATAAGATCCACTCCTTCAATCCTGCTCGCCCCTCGGAGGTGGTCGGCATCCACCAGAGAGCCGGCCGAGAGCACGTTCAGCCGGCAATGGATGCAGCCCTTGAGGCTTTTTCGAGATGGAGCCGCACATCCTGGCAGGAGCGCATTTCCCTGCTTCTCCGCACCGCCGACCTGCTTCGTCAACGCAAGTTCGAGATGATGGCGTGGCTGGTTTACGAGGTAAGCAAGAACTGGGCCGAGGCCGATGCCGACATCGCCGAAACCATCGATTTTTGCGAGTTCTACGCCCGCGAGGCACATCGGCTGGCCCAGGCCAAGACCACTGTGCAACTGCCGGGCGAACACGATCAGCTCTTGTATATACCGCTTGGCGTCGGCGCCGTCATTCCACCGTGGAATTTCCCCTGCGCGATCATGGCAGGAATGACCCTGGCCTCGATCGTTTCCGGCAACACCGTAATTCTGAAGCCCTCGAGCGATTCGCCCACGATTGCCGCAAAGTTCCTAGAATTGCTCGAAGAAGCGGGCATGCCGGAAGGTGTGGTGAATTTCTGCCCGGGAGCCGGCGGCAGCTTCGGCGACGCCGTCGTCGCCCACCCGCGCACCCGCTACATTGCCTTCACCGGATCCCGCGAAGTGGGCCTGCGAATAAACCAGGTCGCGGCTGGACGTGCCGAGGGACAAATCTGGATTAAACGCGCCATCCTCGAAATGGGCGGGAAAGATGCCATTGTCGTCGATGCCGACGCCGACCTGGATGCGGCGGTCGAGGGCGTGGCTTTATCCGCCTTCGGCTTTCAGGGGCAAAAGTGCTCGGCTTGCTCGCGTGCAATCATTGACGAACGCGTTTACGACAAATTTCTCGAGCGCCTCAAAGCCCGCGTTGAACGCATCTCGATTGGCGATCCTGCAGGCAACACCTACATGGGCGCAGTGATCAATGAAAACTCCATGAAGTCCATCCTGAACTACATCGAAATCGGGAGACGCGAGGGCCGGCTGATCACGGGCGGCGAGAGGGCGACCGAGGCAGGAGAGGGCTATTTTATTCGGCCCACGGTTATTGCCGACATCGCGCCCAAATCGAGGTTGGAGCAGGAAGAGATCTTTGGCCCGGTGCTCGCCGTCATCAAGTCGCGCAATTTCGAGCACGGATTGGCCATCGCCAACGATACCGAGTTCGGACTGACAGGCGCCGTCTACAGCAGTTCCCGCCAGAAAATTGAACTGGCAAAACGCGAGTTCCACGTCGGCAATCTCTACCTCAACCGCAAATGCACGGGGGCCATCGTGGGCGCACATCCCTTTGGCGGGTTCAACATGTCGGGAACAGATTCGAAGGCGGGGGGTCCGGATTACCTGTACTTGTTTACCCAGGCGAAATCGGTCGCAGAAAAAATCACTTAAGAGGTCAAGCTAAGGGCGCCCGAGGACCAGCTTGGCGATGGTCGAAAGCTGCATGTTGGAGGTGCCTTCGTAGATCTTTCCAATCTTCGCGTCCCGCCAATACTTTTCAACCGGATAGTCTTTCGTAAAACCGTAGCCACCAAAAATCTCGACAGCTAAGGAGGCCACGCGCTCGGCCACCTGGGAGGAAAACAGTTTCGCCATCGCCGCCTCCTTCACGAACGGTATCCCCGCATCCTTCATGCGGGCGGCGTTATAGACGAGCAAGCGCGCGGCCTCGATCGAAGTCGCCATCTCGGCCAACTGGAACTGAATGCCCTGAAACTCGGCGATCGCCTTGCCGAATTGTTTTCGCTCCTGGGCATATTTGCTGGCCGCTTCCCAGGCGCCCCGGGCGATGCCGAGCATCTGCGCGCCGATACCGATTCGGCCTTCGTTCAGCGTTTCGATCGCAATCTTATAACCTTTGCCCACTTCTCCCAGAACGTTCTCTGCCGGTACGCGGCAGTCCTCGAGAATCAATTCGCAGGTAGAAGAGGCGCGGATGCCAAGTTTGTCCTCCTTTTTTCCGACGCTAAAACCGGGATAATCTTTCTCGACGATAAAGGCGGTGATTCCCTTGTATCCGGCAGCGGGATCGACGGTCGCAAAAAGAACGAATAGGCCTGCTTCTTTGCCGTTCGTGATCCACAGCTTACGCCCATTCAGGTGGTAGTCGCCCCCCGTCGACTGTGCCCGGGTGGAGAGGGCAAAAGCATCGGAGCCCGAACCCGCCTCGCTCAGCGCATACGCCCCGAGTGTGCCATTCGCCATCCCCGGCAAGTAGCGTTTTTTCTGTTCCGGGCTGGCCCAGCGCAGCAGGGCGTTATTAACCAGCGTATTCTGCACATCGACGACAACGCCGGCCGACGCGTCAGCGCGTGAAAGTTCTTCGACCGCAAGAATGGCCTCAAAGAACCTGCCCCCCGCGCCGCCATACTGTTCAGGCACCTCAATCGCCATCAGGCCGAGCTGAAAGAACTGTTCAATCAGGCCCGGATCAAAGACACCCTTCTCGTCCATTTCCTTGGCCAGGGGACGAACCTTCTCATCGGCAAACTGGCGAACATTATCGCGGAACAGCAGTTCGTCTTCGCTAAGGGAGGTTAAGGGGGTGGGCGGCGACTCTAGGGCGGTCTCGGGCATCAGAAGGACTCTCGCTTGCCGGCAAGGAAATTCTAGCACCGAACAGAACCGGACAAGCTGATCAGCTTTGCGGCGAGGATTGCGCTCCGTGGACCAACTTCAGCGGATCGCCCCGGAGTATCCGTTTGATCTGCATGCGGGCATGTACCGACCAGGGGCCCGTGCCGTCAAGTTTTACGTAGGCCTGCCAGTGCTTGAGCGCTTTTCGAGGCTCGCGGATTTTTTCGTACGCAAGAGCCAGATTGTAGTGCGCATCGGCATAGGTAGGGGCAAGCTGCAAAGCGGTGAGATAGGCCTGGACGGCCTCGCCCACGCGGCCGGTTTCGTCGAGTACGTTGGCGAGATCAAAATGCGCCAGTGCGTAGCGCGAATCGGTCGCCAGAGCCCGGCGATAATGTTCTTCAGCCGACTTATAATCCTGGCGATTATAGTAAAGAGTGCCCAGATTGATGTGCGCCGCCGCGTGCTTCGGGTCGAGTTCGAGTACGCGTTTGTAAACGGCCATGGCCTGCATCTGCTTGCTGGGATCTTCCTCCAGGGCCACCCCTCGGGTGAACAGTTCCGCTACATCTCCTGAAACTTCCTCGTTCGCGACCGGCAAGTTAAATTTCCTGACCACGGGCACGCTGGCGACGACCTTTTCTTCCGGTGAGAAGTCAAGCATGAACTGTCCCGCAATGGGCTCGAGAAGTTTGCCATCATGGCGAAAGGCGACGCGATGACGCCCGCTGCTAAAGGCGCTGGCCTCGAGCAGTGGATTTTCCATACCCGCGGCCTGTTTGCGCATAGCCGTAAGCGACTGCTGAATCTGTCTGGGACGCACGCGCCGGGCACACAAATCGCGGACTTTTTTGACCTGCAGGAGATCGAAAAAGCTGTAGCTTTCAGCCGATGAGATCAGACCCATCTTCTCCCATCCCGCAAGCTGCCTCGCGGTCAGGCGGAGGATGCGAATCAAATCTTCTCTGCTGTATCGGTACACAGGTTGTAAACAACTCTGTGCACATTATCGAAAGCCAGTGTGGGCTTCGCAAGCGGAAAGTGGCATTTGCAGGTATCTTTTCCGGCAATGTTTGCAACCAGCGTGGTGCAGGGGGCTGTTGAACACTGTGGAAGATGGGCCCTGATTTGAAGGGCATTCGCGAGCCAGACGCACTTTATTAACTATTAAACCTACGCCCGCGGCCTTCTACAGATACGCACCGTTCCTTAGTGGCGCGTATTACAAACGAACAAATAGGCAACCACGGCACCCGCATAACGGTAAGCGGGGCAACGCGGCGAAAGGCAAAACCGACAATTCGACCGCCAAATCAGATAGCCCCGCAGAGATTGCTACAGCTTAGTCCTGGTAAATCTCAGAGCAACCCACCCGTCCACCTCCCCATCCGAAGCTCAGATCCAGGACTGCTGAACACCGGAGGAGCGTCCTATGAGTCGTTTCCAAATACCGAGTGCAATCCTCGCCTGTGCGGTTGCCACGGCTCTATGCCTGAGTGCACCTCTGAAAGCGTCGGCCGACGAGCGTTCCCGCTGCCAGCACCGAGTGGAAAGAGCAGGAGAGCATTATCGCCATGAAGCACGAAAACATGGCAAGCACAGCCGGTCTGCCGAGCGGGCAAAGGCGAGATTGAATGCTGAGTGGGACCATTGCTGGCGGGAAGCTCACGGATGGTATGACCCGCAGCGCCGGGAATGGCGTACGGACCGGGACTGGGATCGCAATTACGATTGGGACCGCTAACCCCGTGATTGCCGCTCCTACGGACCGCGACCTAACGTGGTTGCATTTCCTGAGCGAATCCTCAGCAGCTGCGAAGTGTCCTATTTAGCTGCAACGTCGGCTGGCGGCGGAGCGTTACGATTCTTGAGCCACTCCATGCTGATGCGCTGGTTCGCCTTGGTGTGGGGCAGCTCGTCAAGGTCGGGCATGAAGATCTGGAGACCGGCCTCGGGCGTCATATGGGTATAGCCATTCACAAGCTGTTCTTGATAGTGCGCAAGGTCCAGGTCGAACCAGGCGTCATTTGAGATGTCAATCATAATGAGATCGACATGACGCATGGTGAGCTTGCCGAAATCGATGGTGCCGCCGCTCAGCTGCAGAAAATTCCTCCATTGCTCAAACTCGGTAACGGCATTTTCGGCGTTTCCATAGGTCTCCTCGAGATCCGGATTAACAATGCGCACGGCCGTCAGCTGCCCGCGAAGATGTGGCGGGGGTAGCAATTTTTGGGTGTCCAGAAAGATATCATCGCCCGACACGGTTACGCCGGGCGTCCCATTGGAACGGAAAAGTCCTTCGGGGGTTACGTTCATGCGGCCCAGCAGTCCCTTGAGCGGAACGCGCAAAACGTTGATTTTGGCGATGTGCATCTGAATCCGATTATCGGGAGCGGCCATGATTGTTCCCGTCAACTCCACCGGCAGCGGGATTATCTTGTGCACAGTTGCCTTGAGCTTGAATTGGTTACCGTCGCCCGAAAGGGCAACATTTCTTATGGGAGAGTTTTGGATCGTGTTGAGATATTGATTCAGATCTCCGATGTTGGCGCGAAGAACTCCCGTTCTTACGTTGATGAAAAACGATTCAGGGTCATCGAAAGACGGATCGATCTCGCGTCGGGTACGAACCAACTCTCCGCGAAGCCAACGGATATAAACCCGGAAGTTTGGGCCCTTTCGCAGCAATAAGTTATGGGCTTTGACCTTTGTCGGCCCGAAGTCGGCGGAAGCCGGTGCCGGCATGCTCGCCGGGAGCGTGCTCGCGATCGCACCAGAGGTCGAGTTGCTGGTCGATGACCTGATGGACACGGAGCGCCACCAGAGCGAGATCAGCAAGATGGCGAGGGCGGAGATGATAAATACGACGCGCGCGCGCATACCGCTGTTGCCTTCTCAAGTCTGTCGCTACTTCGGGTGTGCGGCTTCTGTGTGATGCCAGAAACCGACTCTACAGCCAGCCGGGTTGGAAATCAGTTCTGCCACGCGAGTTCCATTTCTGGTCTGGTCTAAATAGTAGGTCGCAGGCCGCCGCCATCTTGAATCCGCGGGCTGGGGGATGTTTGGATTGCACGCAAGCAGTGACGGCTCATGGGTTTGCCGGCTGCCCTCCTCAAAATCTTCAGCGCGAATGCCCTGTCCAGCAGCCGACCTGGGGCCAACAATTATGATTACATTCGCCCCCATACGTGACATACTACGGCTCCCAGTTGGGGCTGCACTCTGGGGTGCAACCGGTGTGTTCCCCGTGTATTCTCGAAATCCCTCATTTTCTACAAACCGGCACTCGGCGATCGCCCTGCTCGCGCTCCTGCTCGCCGTGCCACCTCTGTTCGGCGATACGCTTTATCTTAAGAGCGGCATCTCGATCTCTGTCACTCGCACTGAGGAAAAAGATGGAGCAATCCAGTACTGGGTTGGGGATGACCAGTACAGCATTGCCAAAAGCGAGGTGCTTAAGATTGAGCCCGGGGACGCACCCGTTACCCCGCCATCTTCTTCATCGTCTGCCGGCGCCCCGCCAGCCGTCCAGGATCTCACCCATCGCGACGGGCCTGCCGCCGAGTCGCACCATGACAAGCTGAAGGTTCCGCTGCCGACCGGTCCCCGGCAGAACGACGCATACTGGAACTCACTGCGCAACCGTATCATGGTACGGGACACAATCGATGATCAGCGCTTGGCAGAGATCGAGATCCAGCATGAGAATCGGACCACCGCCGATGCCTTTTATCTCGCCGCCCTCACTGAGATGGAGCGAGGTAATGCGAATAAAGCCAGCGGCTACTTTGAGCGCGCCATCCGCGCTATGCCCGAACGGGTAGACCTGCTGAAATGGCATGCCGTGTCCCTGGCCGTGCAGGGGCGATATAACGACGCAGATAACGAACTGGAGCGGGCTAATACCCTCCAGCCGAATTCTCCCGACCTTCTCCGCTTTCTTGGACTGGTCCGCTACAATTCCGATCACACGCGAGAGGCTATAGCTGCCTGGAAACAGGCGCTCGAGCTCTCGCCCGATCCCGAAACCCGGGAGCGCTTGCACAAAGCGGAACGGGAACTGGAAGTCGAAGAAGGGCTAAAGACCAAGGAAAGCCGACACTTCACCCTGCGCTACCAGGGAGAAAGGAT
>JAFAWX010000076.1 GCA_019241535.1 Acidobacteriota bacterium
TGGTTTCCGTCGGCATGGCAGAGATAATCAGCCTCATCGAGAGTGCTCAACCGATGTGCACCTCAGTTACAGGAGCCATATGAACTTTCTTAAGGCAGTAGAAACTAAAATGGATGGTGGTTCTGTCGGGACCAGTCTTGTTACCGGTAAACCTCGAATCCTATACCTCGTTACTCGAGCCGAGCGCGGGGGTGCCCAGACACACGTGCTCGACCTGGCATGCTCCATGCGACCTGACTTCGAGGTTAGCGTTGCCACCGGCGAAGAAGGCTTCCTTACAGAAGCGTGTCGCGAAAGGGCCATCCCGATTTACGTATTGCCCCATTTGCAGCGGCAAGTCAGCCCGGTTGCGGACGCTCGAGCCTTCGGGGAGATTTGGCAACTGATCCGGAAACTGCGACCGGATCTTCTCCATCTACACACCTTCAAGGCTGGTTTTCTTGCCCGGCTCGCCGGCCGAATACTTGGCATCCCTTCGGTCTACACCATCCACGCCTGGCTTTACGGGACAGCGGCGGTATCACGCTTCTCCAGTGCTCTGAGCGGTCCCTGCGAGCGCTTGGCAGCGCGCTGGTGCGAACGCATTATTACGGTTTCCCGGGCGGGAGCGCGAGTCGTGAGCGGGCACCGAATCGGGTCTCCGTCCAAGCTTGTCACCATTCACAATGGTCTCCGGGATTGCTGCGAACAGGCCAAACTTTCACCCACCGAAACGCCCGTGATCACCATGGTGGCGCGGTTTATCGAGGGCAAGGACCACGACCTTCTACTCCGTGCTTTTGCCAGCATTCCTAAGGGACCGCGGCTTCGCTTGGTAGGCGACGGTCCTACTCGAGCCAGCATGGAAAGCCTGGCACGCGAACTTGGCATTCAGGAGCAAGTGGATTTCCTCGGCAATCGAGACGACGTTGCTTCGCTCCTCGCCACATCAGACGTGTTTGTCCTCGCATCGCGATCCGAGATGCTTCCAATCAGCATCTTGGAGGCGATGAGGGCAGGGCTGCCGGTGATTGCTTCCGATGTCGGCGGGGTTGGAGAAGCCATTGCCCATGGTGAAAACGGTTTTTTAGTCCCCAGTGGCTCTGTCTCCGCTTTGGCGCAGGCATTGACCGATCTGACCAAGGACTACGCTCTTCGCCTCCGTATGGGCCAGGCAGGGCGCCAGCTGTTTATCGATCAGTTCTTGAGCGCATCGATGCAAAAGCGAACTCGCGGTATCTATTGGGACGTGTTGCTGAGCCTTGGCGCAGGCGGAGGGAAACGCAGTCCTTCTGCGGCGCCGGCGCCCATGCATCCGCCTGCAAACTGGCAAACCGCTTAATCAGGAGCATATGTGAAAAGACAACGTGAGGAGCTCAGGAAAGGAAGGAAGAAGATGAATATCATGGCAACGAGCACAACGCCGGGCGAACCGATCGGCCTGTTCCATTCAAGCACTCAAGATATTTCGCCGGCCGCTGAGCGCGATCCGGCAGCCAAGAACCTTGGGTTGCCCGGTCGAGGGCGATGTCTTGAGCCCTCTACTCGATCATTGAATATGGAAGCGCCGCAAGCGCACCCTCGGAAGTCTTCTCTCGAAGGTGGGGCTGCGTATGATGGACATCGAGATTTGTTCCCACGCCCAAGTTGTGCGCCGGGTGTTCATACATGGCAGGGGCGTCGTGAGTGCGGAAACAGCGGTCATGGGAGACGATGTAGCCTTAGATCACGGGATGACAGTGGCGGCCGCCGGCAGCGAGCAGGGCGAGCCCGCAATCGACCACGCCATCAGTGGGAAAGCTGCCAAGGGTGCTGGGAAACATCACCCCGGACAAGAACCACCGTATCGGAGCCGGGCACAGTGGGGTTGCGGGATAAGCCTGACCCGTCCTTTGTTGTGGGCGTTCCCCGCCGTACTGTTCTTCAAAATGGCAGGCGGGTGTTCGCTGATTCCGAGCTGGACGATGATCCTTTCTCCGATAATGCCGACTCTGCCGCGAGGTGATGCCATTTCACGATGCCGCACTGCGATCGGGTAAATCGCACTTGAGTGGCAGCTTATCATGGCGCGGGATTCCAACGGCATTGGTCAGCGCGCCCTCTAGCCTATCTATCGCCGCCGGAGGCGATTCTCTCATTACAATGTTACAAAATGCTTCAGTCGCTTGTTTGCCGTGCTCAGTCCGGCGGTCCAAGAAAATTCATCAGCAGGTGGTGACGTTACCGCGCGTAACAGGGTGTGGCCCGAGGGCGTAAGCTGCGCAACGGCTCTACCGTCCTACCCCGAACGACAGCATCAGCGTGCTCAGACGCCACCTGCACGGATTGCCGAACAGTGTAAGCGGGGCACGCTGGACGGGGCGAATCATGGACGAACCGTTTGGGTACCGCGAACCGCGAACTATCGCGTCGGGTACCTGCATCGTGGACCGCATCGTCAGCCAAGTGACATCGAACCTTGTCGCCTCCTCTGGTTCGACTTGGGAACCTCCCGCGCTCAATGGCAGTTGAGCGCCTGCTGGCATCGACCAATGTACAGAGCCGCTCTCTGAAATTTTCACTTCCCGCGGATCAGCAGTGGGTCCTTCGCGCTCGAAAATAAGACACTGTACAACTTACCTCCGTTCCCACAGCAAATATGTTGGCCGTTCACCTATCTCAAGCGACACTCGTCTCCAGATTCTGCAACCGCCGTTACCCAGGCCGCTCTCTTGACAAACGAAATGGGGCTGTGTAAAGGTTTCGAACGCCACTGAGACCCCAAATCGTGTTCACAGGAGAAAAGCTGTGAAAAACCCGCTCGCATTTACCGGGCTCTTCTTGATTTTCTTCGGTCCAAGCTCGATTAGGGTTGTTGCTCAGCAGCAGCCGAAAGTGACTGGCCCCTGCACTTCCCAAAGCAGTAAGCTCGCATGTGTCATTCCCCAAGAATATGGTGTCATGTCGGATTCAGCGATCAATTTCAACGGTGCCTTGTATCCATATGGGGGACCCGCAGGAGTCCGGGACTCGCATCCGGGTCATTTTGCGTCCGATTTCGCCACAACACTGTCGCCATTGACCGGTGACATTGCTCGGCAGGCCAACCTGCTGCCGCTCGCCTCTCCCTCTTCCGGAGTGCTGCTGACCTACGATCCCTCACTTAAGACTTTCGTGGTCAGCACAGATAGCCTCGGACCGATTCTCGGCGAACGAGGCGACACAATCGGGCGTCACAAGTTATTTCTTGGCTTCAGTTACCAGTATTTCAATTTTGACAAAATCGATGGGATCAATATGCGCAGCGTCCCCGCGGTCTTTGCACACCGGCTGGATAACACGGATGACGCGCCTTCCGTCTGCAGTTCATCCCCAACGGGCAGTCCGCCTGGGAGTAGTAGTCTTAATGGATGCGCGTTTGTCCGAGACGCCATCAGCACACAGAATTCAATTGCTCTTACAGTGAATCAGTACACAGGATATGTGACGTTTGGTTTAACCAGTCATCTCGACGTTTCCATGGTAATTCCGTTCGAGACTGTTCGCCTGTCAGTCTCCTCGCAGGCGACGATCATTCCTGGTTCAGACGGCTCGTTCACTCCTACGCCTGGCAGCCCCGACGCGTTGCTGTTTAACCAGAACCTGACCAACAAAAACGGAACTCCCTACTTTTTTCACTTGTTCAAAGATTGCCCCAATACCAGTCCTCAACCGCTTGGCACACCGCTTGCTTCTCAATGCTTAAATCACAGGTTTCCGGATCCGACTTGGCTAGGTTCAACCTATTCGCCTGCGACTGGGTTAGTAGCAGGCACGCCCAACGGCAGCAACCCGGTTAATTCCACTTCAGGCATTGGGGACGTTGTTGCACGGGTGAAGTGGAATGCGTGGTCCGGCGAACATGCCCGGTTCGCGAGCGGCCTCGATGTTCGTTTTCCGAGCGGAGACGCTTTGAATTTTTTGGGTTCTGGATCTTACGGCGTGAAACCTTTCATAGTGCTTTCCTATAAGGCGCGGGTTTCGCCGCATGTCCTGGTGGGGTACGAGTGGAATAGTAATTCCATCCTGACCAGCAGACAAGTTACTCTGACCGTTTTTGGCGCGCCTCAGCAGCAGAACAAAGGTCTGACCACGGGTCAGAAAGGGTACATGCCTGGCGATTTCCTTTATACCGCTGGCTTTGACGCCGCCATCGCGAAATGGATAACGGGGGCATTTGACATTGTCGGAGCCAGATTCCTGCGCGCGGGAACGGAGTCGGTCACTTCGCAGTCGTTTCTCGCGCCCTGCAACTCGGGTTGCATTGTAGCGCCCAGCCCAAACACAGTTTCCATGAAGAGTCTTTTGCCCCATTCGGATGCCTCCTACAGCATCGATAACGCGTCGATTGGAGTCAAGATCCGGCCCATCCCCAAGGCTTCCAAGCTCGTGCTGACTGCCAATGTTCTCGTGAGACTGGATAATGGGGGCCTGCACTCGAAAGCTGCTCCATTGGTTGGATTGGGATACACGTTCTGAGAGGTACAGTCGGGATTCTACTTCTCTGGGCTGCTAAAACCGGAAGGCCACCGGTTAGCTCGAGCACAACAACAACTCAACAACTTGCGTTTTGCCGCCTCACTTGTACCTGCCCAACCTGCCGCCGAGCTCAGCTTGCCCGATCGCGAATCAAAAGTAGAGATTGGAAAAAGCTACCTGGATGGTTGCACGCCTAGCTTCAGCAAGGCCCCGCTGGTCCGCAAGGCAAGCGTACTCGAGATGGCCTTCGATCAGCATGCGAAAGACGTTGTCGATGGTGCGCTGGTGCGCTCAGGTTAAGCATCATTCAGATCTTCTGCTGTGTACCTGGCCACAATATATATTCTCAATGTAGGTTGAGACAAATGACCGAACGAGTCAAACGCGCAAGAGGAGATGAGATGAATGTCTCTAGCTTCGGCGTGCGGTAGGCTCCGGGAGGGAACTTCCGGAGTAGACAGGTCACAGGCTGCATTGATGGTTTGGGGCGTTGGACCCCGTAGAGGAGATTGGTCAGACCTGTGGCTGGACGTCATCGTGAGGGCGCCTAGCGACCTCGGATAGGAGTATGGTGACCGCCGCAAAGTGCGTCTACTCCACCTGGCAGTTCAACCCATGAGCAGGAGGAGCAACACGTGGAGAAACGTTATGTAGGAGTGGACTTGCATCGCAACCAGTTCACGGTGTGCGTGCGCTTGGAAAACGGCAGGACCTATCTGCGGGCATGGCGACTGGAAGCCCTGTCGCAGTTTGTGAAGAAACTACGGCCGACCGACGAGGTGGCGGTCGAGGTTACAGGTAACACGCGGTTGTTCTACGAAGCGGTTCGGTCCGAGGTGGCCCGGGTAGTGGTGGTGGATACGAACCAGTTTCGCGTGATCACGCAGTCGGTGAAAAAGACGGATGCCAACGATGCTCAATTGCTCGCGCTATATCTCGCCAAGGGGTTGTTGCCGGAGGTGCGCATGAAGGATAAGCAGCACGGCCAGATCGCCAGCCTGACCCAGACGCGGGACACGCTGGTGAAGTTGCGCACCACGCTGAAGAACAAGGTGAACAACATTTTATCGGCGCGGGGGATCAATCTGGCCAAAGAAGCGCTGTCGAGCGAGAAGAAACTCGATGAGGTGCTCGGGCTGCCCTTGGAGGAACTGGTACGGATCGAGTTGCGTGTGATTGTGGCGCAGATCCGCAGCCTGAACGGAAGCATTCGGGAACTGGAGAAGACGATTGCCGAAGAAGCCTCGAAACTGGAGGGACATAAGAACCTAACCAGCATCAAGGGAATCGGCAAGATCACCGGTGCGATTCTGCTCAGCGTCATCGGAGATGTAAACGACTTTCCCGATGAGCATCGCTTGGCTAGCTACTTCGGCATCGTTCCGCGGGTCTCCAACTCCAATGCAACCCAGCACAGCGGTCACATCCATAAACGCGGGAGCAAGTTGGGCCGAACCGCACTGGTGCAGGCGTCGCTGATCGCAGCCAATTACAGCCCGTACTTACGAAACTTCTATGAACGGGTGAAAGCGCGGCGCGGCGCCGGCCGGGCGATCATCGCGTTGGCACGGAAGTTTCTCGGCATCATGTATCGAACATTGAAGAACCACTGGGTGTTCGAAGATTTCCCCCATTTCGTTCTGGCGGAGGCCGCATGACACCGCTCTGGGCTCTCCTTCCAGGAATCCAGGTTTCTGGTTCCCGCTGCGCCGCCCGTCATCGGGGCGCCAATAGCAGAACGGTGCTCGGCGTCAAGGGTCCGCTTCGCCGCGGCCCATACCGCCGCGCCCTTGACTCCTGCGCGCCGTTCTGCAGAACCGGAATGTGCGACGGGCGGCTCCGCCGGGAACCAGAAACCGATCAGGTTCTTCGTCTCACCAAGGCGAGAACAGATGGAAGTAGACAAACATCATAGGAGGTATCAATGCTCGATCTTGTTCTAAAACGTTTCGACAATCCAGACGAAATCCGGACGTTTCCGAAAGGCAGGTTCGAAATAATCCAGATCGCCGGCATGACCATCGGCCGCGCAGTGTATGAACCGGGCTGGAAGTGGTCAACTCACGTGGGCAAAGCGCTTGGGAAAAGCAGCTGCGATGTGGAACATGTGGGCATGGTAGTTTCCGGACGAGCCGCAGTGGCAATGGACGATGGCCGCGTTCTTGAAATGAAAGAAGGTGATCTCTTTTATATTGTCCCTGGCCATGACAGCTGGGTTATCGGGGACGAACCCTATGTGTCCCTGCACTTTTTGGGAGCGAATAAATACGCGGCCAGGCGAATCAAGCCCGCTGACTTCCCCAATGTGAAGGTCGGAACGGAGTGCGCGACCAATCGATGTGGTCCGCGCACAGTCGACCGCGTCACGACGCCTCGATATCCGAATAGGGCTAACACTCCCTCGGGAAGGAGTGCGAAACGCCGACAACCGAGTAGTGCACGGACCCCGCCTCTACCGGTTCAGATAAATCCTGTAAAGGCGAGATCTCCCCACCCCTGCGCTGGGTATGGGGAGATCAGGATTCGGTTCGCCGCTTTGGCTTTACTGGCAGTCATTGTGCAGCGGGCTAGGCGCAGGCGGACCTGCCACGCACGGGATCGCGCTCAGATATTCGTAAATTGCCCGCAGGTCGTTCTCGGTCATGCCTTGATACGCGGGCCACGGCATGATTTGCAGAAGATGACCATCGAATGGAGGCGGAACACAGCCTGGGTTGACTTCGCCCGACCCGCAGGTCGGATGC
>JAFAWX010000175.1 GCA_019241535.1 Acidobacteriota bacterium
ATCACGTCGATCGCCTGCGAATTTACCAGCGCCTGGGCAATCTCGAGCGCCTGTTCGCCGTAATCCGGCTGCGAGACCAGCAGGTTGTCGACGTCAACTCCAAGCTTTTTAGCGTAAGCGGGATCCAGTGCATGCTCGGCATCGACGAACGCAGCCATTCCGCCGTGCGCCTGCGCCTGAGCGATCACCTGCAGGGCAATCGTTGTCTTGCCAGAAGATTCCGGCCCGAAGATTTCAACCACCCTCCCGCGGGGAAGGCCCCCAACCCCAAGGGCGGCATCGAAAGAGAGCGCCCCGGTTGAGATCACCGAGATCGGAACGATGGCCTCTTTCGATCCCAGGCGCATAATCGAGCCCTTGCCAAACTGTTTTTCTATCTGCGCAAACGCGAGATCAATTGCCCGGTTCCGCTCATCAGCCATGATTAGTGCTCTCCTGGAAGGGGGAAAAATTTGCGGCTTGGCTGGAGTATACAACCTGCTCGCCATGGGAGCGAATGGTGCAAAGTTTGGAAAACCGTAGGCCGTCGAGCAGGGGCGGCGCATGAAGCGCCACGGACGCCCGCCGGCTGTGATTCCACAACTCTGAATGGCGTGCCTCCATGCTAAAATGAGCCGCCTCTGAGAGCTTTTCTCCTGAGCCCCGGTGTCTTTGCAGCGCCGAGGGAAATAGGCTTGCCCTACCATCATCGTGCCCGCGAATTCTTCCAAAGCCATTACTTACGCCGCCGCAGGCGTGGATATTGATCAGGCTAACCGTATCAAGAAGCGCATTCAGTACCTGGCACAGAAAACCTTTACCCGGGGAGTGCTCAGCCAGATCGGGGGATTCGGCGGCCTGTTCGCCGTCGACAAAACCAAATACGCCGATCCCGTGCTGGTCTCAAGCGTTGACGGCGTGGGCACAAAGCTCAAGCTCGCCTTTCAGATGAATGTTCATCACACGGTGGGGGCGGACCTGGTCAACCATTGCGTGAACGATATTGCCGTGCAGGGGGCTACGCCCCTGTTTTTCATGGACTATCTTGCCGCTGGCAGACTCGAGCCGGCGGTTGCAGAAAAAGTGGTCGAGGGCCTGGCCGAAGCCTGCCGGCACAACGGATGCGCCCTGATCGGTGGGGAGACGGCGGAAATGCCCGGCTTCTATGCCGACGGCGAATACGATCTGGCGGGATTCATTGTTGGCGCCGTCGAACGCGCCAAGATCATCACCGGCAAAGGCGTCGAGCCCGGAGACATTATCCTGGGACTTCCCTCGACCGGCCTGCACACGAACGGCTACGCACTTGCCCGCAAGCTCCTGTTCGATATTGCCAAGTACGAGCCGGACACCTACGTTAACGAGATGAAAGGCAAGGTAGGAAACGAGCTCATGCAGACCCACCGCAGTTACTGGTCCATAATCAAAAAACTTCTTGCCGCTGAATGTGTATCCGCCATGGCCCACATCACCGGCGGGGGAATCACGGAAAACCTTCCCCGCGTACTGCCCCGGGGCACGGCCGCTCTCATCGAATACGGTTCCTGGCCGATTCTGCCCATCTTTACTCATCTGGAGAAGCTCGGTGATCTTCCCCAGGACGAGATGCTACGCACCTTCAACATGGGACTCGGCCTGCTCGTGGTAATTCCGCCAAAGAAGTTCAAGAAAGCCGAGAGCGTTCTCGGCCGTGCGGGAGAGAAGTACTATACGGTCGGCCGCATCGTGAAAGGCGACCGCAAGGTCGCCTATAGCTGACGACGTTTCAGCTTACGTTCGCCGTCTGTTCGTGCGCATGGTAGCTTGAGCGCACCAGTGGGCCCGACTCAACATGGCGGAAGCCGAGGGCAAGCGCCTCTTCTTTCAAATACCGAAACTCTTCGGGCGTATAGAACCGAGCAACCGGGAGATGGTCGCGGGAAGGGCGCAGATATTGACCGACGGTCAGGATGTCCACCTGGCGCTCGGCCAGATCGCGGAACACCGCGAGCAGTTCACCGACGGTTTCCCCCAATCCCACCATCAGCCCTGACTTTGTCACCATGCCGGCCGACCATTTCTTCGCGTTCTCGAGCAGGCGCAGGCTGCGCTCGTAGCGTGCTCCCGAGCGCACCACGCGATACAGTCGCGGGACCGACTCGGTATTGTGGTTCAGGACGTCGGGAGCGGCGTCAAGAACCGCCCGCAGCGCCTCATCAAGTCCTTGGAAGTCCGGAATCAGCACTTCGACGCGGCAGTCCGGGGCCAGCCGGCGGATGGCGCGAATCGTCTCGGCAAAGATCTGTGCCCCTCCCAGATTGTCGTCATCGCGGTTCACGCTGGTGATTACCGCATGCTTAAGGCCAAGCAACCCGACCGCGTCGGCCACCCGCCGCGGTTCGTCCCAGTCGAGCGGCAGCGGTCGCCCTTTGGGAACCGCGCAAAAGCCGCATCGTCGCGTGCATACATCGCCGAGAAGCATGAAGGTGGCCGTGCCATGGTTCCAGCACTCCCCGATATTGGGGCACTGCGCCGACTCGCAAACTGTATGCAGGTGAAGCCCGCGCGCGAGTGTCTTCAGGCGATGGAAGTTGTCACCCATAGCCGCCCTGGCCCGCAGCCAGGAGGGTTTGGGCTGGCGTAGCGGCGGCCAAAGCTCGATTTGAACCAGCTGGGTAGGACTGCCCATCACCATCTATTTTACGACCGGCCGGCGGAAGTCCGGCAAGCTGGGGCACGCTATTATAGATAAGTGGCCAGGCCGGAGCCGCCGCCCGGCCGGGCGTTTCGCATATCCCCTGCGATGACTCTCTCCCTGCGAGGTATCGCCTGGACCGCGTTCGCGGTCGCCGTCGCCCTGCTGGTTGGATGCAGCATCTATCTTTATCGCGCCACCAGCCGCCTTTCCGCCAGCGAAGCCCTGGTCGGGCACACCCGCGAAGTGCAGACCGCACTTGAGGATCTGGGCAGCGATGTGTTTCAGGCGAGCAACTCCGGCGCGACCTTCGCGCTTACTGGGGATAGCGCGCGGCTGAGCGGGTATCAGCAGGCACTTAGAGGGATCCCCGAGCATCTCAAGCACCTCCGCCGCCTCACTGCAGACAATGCACAGCGTAAGGGCGAACTCGATTCGCTCGCCCAGGACATTCAGGTGGAACTGGATCTCATCGCCCGTTTCATTGGAGCCCACCAGCAGGGCGTGTCGACCATCGATGGCGATGCGCAAATGGCGCGGGAAACCGGCGAGCTCGAGAACCTAGTCGAACGGCAGCTGGGCCGTCTGCGCGACGAGGAAGACCACCTGCTTGACTCACGCCGGGCACTGGCACGGACGAATTACCGCCATACTCTGGGTTTGATCGCGATCTCATTCATCGTGGCCCTGGTGCTGCTCGCCGCTCAGATGTTCCTGCTCACCTATGCCTTCGGCCAGTATCAGCGCACCGAACATGCCGCCCGTCAGAGCCGGGAGATCGTCAATGCATTCTTCTCCTCCTCTACCGTGGGTTTCGGCATTCTCGACTCCCAGTTGCGCTACACGCGGGTAAATGACGTTCTCCCGAGGATGGCCTCCCTCAGGCCGGAAGACGTGCTGGGAAAATCCGTTACCGAGGTCTTTGGGCCGCGGGGCGCGCGTACCGAGGCGGCTTTACGAAACGTGCTGCGCACGGGCGCGCCACTTCTGGATCGGGAGATATCTACGGAGCTGCCAGGTAAGCCCGGGCAGGTACGCTACTGGCTGGTGAACTACTTCCCCGTTCCCGGCGAGGGGGGCGCCTTCACCCAGGTGGGTGTAACCGCCGTCGATGTCACCGCACGGCGAAACGCCGAGGACGCCCTGCGCAAACTGAGCGGCCGGTTGCTGGGAATTCAGGACCAGGAGCGCCGCCGCATTGCCCGTGAGCTGCACGACAGCCTGGGGCAGTATCTGGCAGGGCTGAAGATCGCCATGGAGATGCTCGGCAACTCGCCTCAATCGGAAAAAAACCAGGCGCTGCTCGGCGAATGCACCGAGATACTCGAGAAATCGATCACGGAGACGCGCACGCTGTCTCACCTGCTCCATCCGCCGCTGCTCGATGAGGCAGGCTTCGCATCGGCGGCCAGCTGGTTCGTAACCGGCTTTGCCCAGCGCAGCGGCATCCCCGTATCGCTTGATCTCCCCGAGGACATGCCACGGCTGTCGGAGGCAGTCGAAATCGCTTTGTTTCGCGTCCTGCAGGAAAGCCTTACCAATGTGCATCGCCATGCCCAGGCGCCATCGGCCGAGATCAAGGTCGAAGCCGATGCGGAGCAGATCACGATCGAAATCCGCGACCACGGGAAGGGCGTTCCTAGGCAAATTTTGCAGCAAGTCGAAGCCGGAGGGACAAGGCTCGGGGTAGGCCTGGCAGGTATGCGCGAGCGCGTCCGTGAGCTCGGGGGCAACTTCGAAGTAACTTCCGAGCAGGGAACCTGTGTGCGCGCCACGGTTCCGCTGGTCATACGCGGAGGCGCTGAACGGGCCCGCGCCCAGGCCGAAGCCCGGCTTTGAGCTTCGACCCTGGGCGAAAACCCTGGATTGATAATCAGCTTACCTTGCGATTCAGCCTCTCGCGTTCGGCTTCGTTCTCCTCGCCTAAGCGAGTGTTCCACTCATTGACCTGGAGCTCCGCCTCTTCTTTGCGGATTCCGTATCTCTCCTGGATCCTCCCCACCAGCTGGTCCTTGTGCCCAGCTATCACATCCAGGTCGTCATCCGTCAATTTCCCCCAACGGGTTTTGACCGAACCTTGGAGCTGTTTCCATTTCCCACTCACCTGGTCCCAATTCATGAGGTTCCCTCCTGTTGTATTTAGCTAATGACCTCAAAAGACTAGCGTTCGGCGGAAAAGGGGGCAATACTGTGGACACCTGAGAAACAGAGAACAAGGCCGGAGGGGGTCAGCCCAGGTTTTCAGCAGTCGAGATAGGAATCGACCCACTCCTTGATCCGCAGGCGGCGGTCATCCTGAGGATCAAAGCGAATTCCTAGTACCTTATCCGCCGGCCGCGACCAGGTCACGTTGCCGCGCAACCAGATTCGCGGAAGCGTAAGGAGCGCAAAAGAGATCTCGACGGGGTCGCCGGTGGCCAGCTCGACGCGGGTCTTCAAGGACATTCCCCCA
>JAFAWX010000208.1 GCA_019241535.1 Acidobacteriota bacterium
GAGGGGGCAGCCACGGGGCGCCCACGGCGGGAACCCAGATCTGCCCCCCATGCGAGTGGCCGGAGAGCTGAAGATCTATGACATGGTGGGCAGCCACATCGGCGAAGTCCGGTTCATGGGCCAATAAGATCGTGGTTTCGTTCGCTGGAACAGGGTCAAGCGTTCGGGTGATATCTGCCCGACCCTTGAATGCATCGTCAATTCCCGCCAACCATATCCGCTCGCGGCCGCGTTCAAGCGCGAGCGCGCGGTTGCGCAACACCGGGATTCGGTGCTCGGCAAGTGTGTGCGCCACCCGGTTGGAGTCCGTCGAAATGTCGTGATTCCCAAGCACGGCAAAGCATCCCGCGGGAGCTGTCAGCCTCTCGAGTTCGCGGGCGCAGTCCTCAATCGGAGCCGCAGCTTCCTTCCGACTGAGGGAATGCTCGACGATAGGGGCGGTGACAAAATCGCCGGTCAGAACGATGAGGTCGGGGGCAAGCTGGTTGACCATCTCCACCGCTTTTTGAATGGGCGCGGCGGTGAAGTGATCATAATGAAAGTCACTCAGCTGGGCGATGCTGAAGCCGTCGAAGGCCGCAGGCAGTCGAAGCAGCGGGACTTCGAGCTTCACAAGGGCAATGCGGTTTGACTCCGCAAAACCGTCGATACCCAGAGCCACGGCACTCGCGCCAGCCACCGCCGTTGTGTACAGGAATCTTCTTCTGCTCAGCTTATCGAGGAAAACAAGGTCTCCATTGCTCGCCTGTTTGCGCTACCTGAATTCTACTCGATTGTCGGTAACTGGCTGCCGTGAGCTCTCATGTCGCGGAACATAAATGCGCAAATAGAACATGAATGCGACGATGGCGATATTTAGGATCAGTACGCCGGCATGAAACAGGGTCACGCGATGGGCAAGCAAGCGGACTTCAAACGGCAGGTAGAGCGCGCCTGAAACCAGGGCAATCCATTCCGCCCAGGCGCGGGCTGTCCAAAGCCCGTAAGCTTCGGCAAAGCGCAACCCGGAGTAGCTGCAGGCGGTCACGACTACCACCCAGTTCTTGGCGTTGCTCAGACTGTCGGCCAGACGGAGCAACAATTGGGCAAGGTGGCGATCGGGGCTGATGTGCAGAAAATCCAGAAACCAGTCTGCCACATCGCTCGGATCGACCAGGAACACGACGCTTAAGGCGGCGGCGAGCACCAGCAAACCTTTGGCGAACTCGAGGAGTGCCACCGTGCGCAGGGCATGGAGTCTGGCGCGATGCTCCACTGCTTCGGGGACCCGCGGCGTTTCACCGGAAGACATTGGCTGGATCACGGGCTCGCCGTACGAACACTGGCGCGAAGCTCTTCGACGATTTCCTGTGCTGCGGCGTGCGCGCGAGCGGATTCCTTCACATTGAAAGAAATTGCCCCGACGCGCGCATGCCCCCCACCACCGTAGCGCTCGCAGAGCCGGGCGAGATTCACCCGCGGGGGCGTGGGGGCCCAGGGATTCGATCCCACGGCCACTTTCACGCGAAAACTGCTCTTGCTCAATCCCACGCTGTAGATGGACTCGGGATGGAGGTAGTAGGGCACGAACTTGTTATACCCTTCGAGCTCCTGGTCGGTGATGTCGAAAAACAGCGTGCCATCCTTCGCTTCGATCCGGGCGCGCAGAATATCGATCGACTGCAGGTGCCTTTCCCGCAGAGGGGGCAGCAGGGATGCGACGAACGGCCGCCTGACGACATCGGCCAAGGACTCGCTCGCCAGGCAGGGAATCAACCGTGGAAGAAATCCCGAATCCTGGGTGGATTCAATGACCATGGTGAGCTGCATGGCCGGTTCTTTCATTTCAACCGCCGTTCTGGCATCCGGGTATAGGGCGCCATCGATAATATCGGTCCAGTGGACCAGATCCCGGACCGGATCGGGATTGAATCCGAACCTTTGTTCCGCGATGGTGGCAATGAAGCTGGTGCAGGAGCGGAATGCGGGATCGTAAAACTTGCGATTGCTCTGGTCCTGCTCGAAATGGGCGGC
This sequence comes from Acidobacteriota bacterium, assembly GCA_019241535.1. Taxonomy (GTDB): domain Bacteria; phylum Acidobacteriota; class Terriglobia; order Terriglobales; family Acidobacteriaceae; genus Gp1-AA145. Next base: position 2,014 of record JAFAWX010000208.1, read on the forward strand.
ATCGGAAGGGGTGAGAAACGCGCTCTCGTGATGGTCGAACCACCACGTAATCTTCGGCGAGCTCGAATACTTAAAGTCTACGATTACGTTCTCATCGCCGTCAAAATCGGCGTCATTGAACAGAGAACCGGCACGATGCAGCAGGCCGGAGTAGGCAAATGCGACATCGTTGCGAATCCGCTCGCGATAGAAGCGGGAAAAGAGAGCGGCTGACGAGGCGCCATCAAAACAGCGGTCATGATAAAAGACTTTGACTTTCAAAAGCGTCCTCTTCTCGCCCCTCTGCCCCATCCGGGGTTGGGGCGCAGCCAAGGCTAAAAGGAAATAGGAATGCCACTTCAGAGAGGCTCCTGTCAAGCCAGCCAGATCGAGCTCTCAGCAAAACGGCAACTAAAGCTGCACCATAGGCGTCAGTGTTGTCCTCTTTTAGCCATGCTCACTGAACCAACTGAGCAGCCATAGGGCCGATCCAGGGAAGCATAAACACCTCTCCCAGAGCAGCTTTTACCACCAGTACCGACCAGATGACCATGAAGGCAATCAAGACCACGCCCAGCGACAACCAGGCAAACAGATATCCCACCACGGGAAGGAGAGACAAGACCAGAAACAGGCCTCTCATCACCAAGGCCAGGAGCACGCCGGCGAGGGTAAAAAAAACCGACTGCCAGGAATGGAAGCCAAGAAAGCTGTTTCTACGGAACAGCGGAATGGTGAGAAATACAATGGCGGGAATCACGGCGACATAGGCAAGGGCTGCCAAAAGCGCCTCTCTCGACTTCGCCGCGCAGGATGGGACCAGGTCTTTTTCGCTCCCAAGTTCTACCATGCGTCCGCAGCCCGGGCAGAAGGAGCTGATTTCAGGCATTTCCGCATCGCAATGGGAGCAGATCATAGCAAGCAGATCATAGCCGGCCCAGAAATAATACTGGATGATTGAGTCTTAAGCATCGTATTTGATTCGAGTGCGCGACGAACGCCGTTTCGCGGCTAATTGTCGTTCCTCGAAGCCCCGGCCCGCGCTAGAATCAA
>JAFAWX010000252.1 GCA_019241535.1 Acidobacteriota bacterium
ATGTTGCTCATGGCAACCCGCCGCTCAAAGCTGGGGGGAGTTGCGTCGGCGCTTGTCGGCAGGAAACCGAGCTGCGCGATCACAAGGGCCACCAAAAACAGCACAACCAGGGTTATGATCACCCCGAGAATAAAGTTTCGCATCTTCGCTCCTCGAGACCGGTTAACGATTTACGATCGACGACGATTAAAAGGCCTTCAGCCAGCGTGCTTTATCAAGCAAGTCCCGTAACTGAGGCAGGAAGTGCTCTTCCTGCGGAGGGGAAAATGGCACCGGCGTATCCGGGGCCGTGATCCTGATGATAGGGCCGTCCAGATCCTCAAACGCCTCTTCGTTGATGATGGCGGCGAGTTCTCCGGCGATCCCGCCAGTGCGCGTGTCCTCGTGTAAGAGGATAACTTTGTTGGTTTTTTTTACCGTTTGAACGATCGCGTCACGATCCAGGGGCGCCAGAGTGCGCAGATCGAGTACCTCCAGATCGATCTCTTCCTTCGCCAAAAGCTCTGCCGCCTCAAGCGCGAGGTGCACCATCGCTGCATAGGTGATCAAACTTATGTCGCGCCCTTCGCGGACCACCGCCGCTTTGCCGAGCGGCACGATGTAATCTTCTTCCGGGACGTCTCCCTTGATTCGGCGATAGAGATACTTATGCTCAAAAAAAATAACCGGGTTATTGTCCCGAATGGAGGCTTTGATAAGGCCCTTGGCGTCGTAGGCGGTGGCCGGGCAGACCACCTTCAGCCCGGGGTTATGTACGAACCACATTTCCGGGTTTTGGGAGTGAAAGGGGCCGCCGTGGACATTGCCGCCGCTCGGACCACGCAATACCAGCGGCGCCGGCGCGCCCCAAAGATAATGGGTTTTCGCCACCATATTGCTGATCTGATTCATGGCGCAGGCGATAAAGTCCATGAACTGAAATTCGGCAACCGGACGCATGCCCGTCAAAGACGCGCCAAACGCCGCACCGACGATTGCGGACTCGGCAATGGGAGTATCGATCACGCGCTCTGGGCCGAATCGGTCAATAAACCCGGCGGTCACTTTAAAAGCGCCGCCATAGATGCCGATGTCTTCGCCGAGGCAGAAGACGCTGGGGTCGCGCTCCATTTCTTCCCAGATTCCCTGACGAATAGCTTCCAGGTAAGTAATCTGAGCCATTGTCCACAGAGTGTATCAAAGACGGCGCGCTTTGCTCCCCGTCGCTGATGATAAACGGCCGATAGGTTATTACGTTGTGGTAACAGCAGTTACGCAGGGACTCATTATCCTGTTCCTCTACCCGGTGGCAGCCTTTGGGGGGCGCGTCTCCACATTACCGTTCGCTCAAGAGGTCCTTCCCGCACAAGCCGTCGCTTTCAGTTCGAGTTCCTCACTTGCGTCGCTCCCCGCGCTCGTCGACGGCAGCGAACGGAAGCTCCGCCTTCCGCCGAGCGTGACCGACGTGGTGCTTCCGCTTGCGGTATCGACCTTCAAAGTCGCCACACCGGCGCTGTGGCTCGTGGCAGCGATCTTCCTGGCTCGGCTCTACGGCGTACAGCTTGCGCCCACGCAGCTCCTAGTCGTGGCTTTGGCAGGGATCCTGACCAGCTTTAGCACACCTGGCGTTCCGCACGGCTGGTTGCTCGTCATTTCTCCGCTGGTTGCGACCATGGGTATTCCGGCGGAGGGTATCGGACTGCTGATTGCAATTGATGCCATTCCGGACATCTTCGCGACGACGCTGAACGTGACCGGAGACATGGCTGCGGCGGCGCTTGTGTCGCGCAACCACGTAGTGGCGGAACGGGTCGTTGGCGCCAAGTCACTAGCGGTTGATGCGCAGCCCTAGATTGCGCGGAGATTTGCGGAGCTGGAGCGGCACTGCCTATGGTGCACGCGAGCTGCCTTGATCATGCAGAGGGATCCGATTGGACCAAATGATTCTTGTGGCTGGCCGGTTCCAATCCGCGCAGCCAACAGTCCGCCGAGCGCGGTTAGGAATCCGATGCGGAAGGCGAACATCACGAGGTGGACCTAGCTTAACGTCAGCACGAAACCACCGGAGCCCCCGGGACAGGCCCCGGCTGTTGGGGGAAAAAGGGGGCGAGCCTGCAGCCCATGGACACTGGTGCTCCCGTTACGCTTGATTTCCGCGTTCAACTTCCTCTGGCTTGCGCGTGACCTATCCAAAACCGTCCTTAGGCATGAGGGAGTTGCACATTGGAGCTTGATCGGTTTGCGAACTGCTGTCCCGTCATCCTACGTAGTTTGCTCTAAATAGTTCTTGCGCAACCAGTTCTCGAGCTGAAGGCCAGGCACGCGCGCAAATTCGCGTTCGTTGTCGGTGACAGGCTGAAGCTAACGCAGCTTCCCGCGAAGCAAGGTGATTGAACCGGCTGGTAGTGTGTACATGCCATCCGGTGTGGCAGCCATCGTTATGTTCTTATTCTCACCAGGGTTGTTGGAATACTGCACCACAGCTACAGGGCCGACGAAAGGATGGCTTGCGTGCTTGGCATCGTCGATGACGAGATGCACCGGATGGGCGGCGTTCAAATCGTGGTTAATCAACATTAACGACCAGTTCCCGTCCGGACGTTTGACGGCGTATGAGGTAACTACGGTCCGGCCGGCAGCGTCCCTAAGGTCCGCCGATGCCGGGAAAATCTTGTTTGCACCCGCTTCGTGTTGCAACCATTCGAAATTAATGATGTGTGCGGAAGAATAGGGAGTATAGGCCGGCGTGCCGTACGTACCGCCGCCGTCCGCGCCACCGTCGGGACTGAGGCTTCCGTGACCAGCCGCGCCGTTATTGATTGCGGGGCGATAAAACGCTGTGCCGCCTTGTTCAAAGAACGTTCCAAACGCATCGCACTCCCAGATGGACCGGCCCGTTACGCCGAGGTAGCCTGGTCCGCTTGGTCCAGCGACG
>JAFAWX010000307.1 GCA_019241535.1 Acidobacteriota bacterium
GCGCGCGAGAAACGCAGGACTTGCTGAGGAGGTAGATTCCAGGAAACAACAGGAGTGAAAAATGGGTTTGAGAAAAAGGAGTTCCGGACCGAAGTGTGTTTCGCGTTGGCACTAAACCCACTCGGCCCGGTCGAAAATCGAGCTACCGCGGCGAGCCCCTGGCTAAACGCCCGTTCGCCCGCGGCGGGTAAGCCCTGTAATCAAGGTGATGATGAACACCACCAGAAAGATGAAGAACAGGAGCTTTGCGATCCCGGCGGCGGCTACAGCTACACCGCCAAACCCAAAGATCGCGGCGATGATCGCAACAACCAGAAATACCAGCGCCCAGTAAAGCATATTGTCTCCTCTAGCCTTGCGAGATTAACCATCTTCTACGCTGAAGGATAGCGAAATGGCGGCGGGGGTGACGATCCGGCCGACGCTGTACTTCAAAGTGCGAATTGCTGTAGGGAAAAACCGGAACGGCTATGATTTTTCTTGCACTTGGAGGCAACCTGGTGCGGGGGAACTCAGCCCGCGCACGTGCGGCCTGCTCCGGCCGCTACCTCAAGCAGCTGCCGCAGGCAGCGGGCGTTGCGCACGGCGTGTCCCCCGATATCATTATTGAAGTAAATGAAAATCCGGGAGAGCCGGGGCTGCCAGCTTCGGATCCGTCGCGCCCATTTTTTCAGAATGGGCCTCGGATAGTCGCCGCCATATCGGGTCCCGCTGCCATGGAACCGCATGTAGGTAAAATCGGCGGTCAGCTCCGCCGGCCATGCCATCTCCCGCCAGTCATGAATGCAAAGGGCAACATTTCGGCGGCGAAGTATTTCGTAGATCTCGTCCTTCGACCAGCTCTGGTCGCGAAATTCGATGGCATACTGTCCGCCCCGGGGCAAAAGGCTCACAAAATGACTCAGCCGTTCAATATTCGCCTGCAATTTCGGGGGCAGCTGAAAGAGCACGGGACCTAACGATGAACCAAGCGGCTCGAGGCGACTAAAGAGCAGTTCGATCGAGTCCTCGACATCCTTCAGGCGCTTGATGTGGGTAATAAAGCGGCTGGCTTTGACGGCGAAAATGAAACCCGGAGGGGAGAGCTCCTTCCAACGGGTGAATGTCTTGCGCTCCGGCAAACGGTAGAAGCTGTTATTGATTTCAACCGTGTGGAATTCCCGCGCATACCAGGAGAACATTTTATCGGGCGGGTAACGCGCGGGATAGAAGTCGGCTAACCAGTGCTTGTAATGCCAGCCCGAAGTTCCGACGTGCACCTGCGAGGGGGGCGACAACTTCTACCTCCCCGCCCGGTGCGAAGGTCGGCTCCGGGCGCCGCTGCGTGCCGCCCGAGAGCGGCCCTTGGCTGGCGGAGCGAGTTGTACCCGGGCCCGCCGGGCTTTCGCGAGTGCGATGGCAATCGCCGGTTTGGGGTTGCGAACCCCGTGTTTGCCGTCTTCGACATGATGAATTTCTTCGCGCCCAAACTCTCCTGCCTGGGTCGTGGACGCTTTCACCTGGCGAGCATCCCGTCGTGCACGCGCAATGGTCTCTTTTTCAGGCATTTTCCCTCTGTTGCCATCTCCCCGCGTCAGTTTAGGCAGACGTTCGAGGGGAAACCTATCCGTGAAAGCCCGTAAAAAGGGTGGAGAACTCTCGCCCAAGTAACTCAGGTTGCCGGTGTTAGAGGGAAGAAATAGTCGAGATGAAGGGTGCGTGGGGAAGCCGAGCAAGCGAATTTGACAACGAACGAGAACTGCTCTCCAACCTGACCCCCGGAACCCGCCATCTAACGCTCCACTAGGTGCGGTGGAACCGTCCCCGGACCTCGCGATAGTGCCCGAATCTATCGCCATGCTCCGGGGACGGCGCTTGTCACCTGTCTTCCCTGAAATTTGAACGAATGTCTCAGAAGCGAGATTTTCGTACAGTAGGCGGTCCGTAGCAGCTTTACCGACGTTTCTTCAGCAGCCAGACAAGCGCCCCCACTCCAACGAGAATGCCTGCGGCATTGAGCGCCGCCCTGCGAAGTGCCTGCTTCTGTGCGCGGATGCGCTGCCCGACCAGTTTGCTTTCCGGGTAGATGCCCTCAGGCCCGTAAGGTCCATACTCTTCGGCAAGCGCCATTACCTCGGCGAGGTGAAGCGCGCGGCGGTTCGTCTGCTGCTCGATCTGCTCTTTGCAACTGAAGCCGTCGGCAACGATCAGAGTGCGCAAACCGGCTCTGCGGACTTCAGGCAGCAGGACACGCTCACCAATCTTGACTGAAAGATCGTATTTCTCCTTTTCAAAACCGAAGGAGCCAGCCATTCCGCAACAGCCGGAGTTGAGCAGCCGGTAGTCGATCCCCATTCTCTCCATGAGCGATTTCTCATGCTTGAGACGCATAATGGCCTTGTGGTGACAGTGGCCGTGGACAATGGCGTGCCGCTTCAGCGAAGGATAGTCGGAGTCGGCCAAGGTTTTCTCGCAGAACTCGGCAAAGGTGAAGGTTTGTTCTGCCAGCTGGTGGGCGCGGCGGGAATTGGGGAACAAACCGTTAGCCTCGTCGCGAAAGACCGAGCAGCAACTCGGTTCAAGAGCAACGATAGGGGTTCCGGCATCGAGTTCCGGTCCGAGGACGTTCATGACCCGCCCTAGGTAGCTCTTTGCCATGGCAAGAAAACCGTAGTCATAGAGCGGCCGTCCGCAACAGAGATTCTCTGGTGGAACGACGACGGTGCAGCCGTGGGCTTCAAGCACTCGCACGGCGGCAATTGCTGTCTCCGGGAAGAAGTAATTGTTGAAGGTATCAGGCCAGAGCAGGACGCGTTTCCCGGCTTGATTCCTCGCTTGATGCCGCGAAAACCAGGTCTTAAAAGTCTCCGCGGCAAATGGTGGGATGCGACGCTCGCCGGACATTCCGGCGGCCGATTTCGCCAGACTGCTCAATCCCGGCAGCTGCGTCAGAAGGTTCGCAAATCCCGGGGCCCGCGAAGCCAGGCGCGCCCACTTGTCGATCCAGCCGAAAGCGTAGGCGTGACGGGGGCGGAGTCGGCCTTCCCAGTAATGGGCGAGAAATTCCGCCTTATACGTGGCCATGTCGACGTTGACCGGACAGTCGCCCTTGCATCCCTTGCAGGAAAGGCACAGATCAAGCGTCTGTTTTACATTCTCGTCGCGCCACCCATTGGTGAGAACGTCGCCGTGCAGCATCTCCCAGAGCGCGTGCGCCCGGCCGCGGGTCGTATGTTTCTCTTCGTGGGTGACCATGAAGCTCGGGCACATGGTGTCGTCTTCCGGCCGGGCCTCTTTTCTGCGGCACTTGCCAACTCCGACGCAGCGCATGGTGGCATGTACGAAGCTGCCATTGTCTTCCGGGAAATGGAAATGGGTTTTCGGCTCCCACGGCTTGTACTCTGGACCGAAGCGCAGGTTTTCATCCATGCGGTAGGGCTCGACGACCTTTCCCGGATTCATCTTCCAGTCCGGATCCCAGATGGACTTGAATTCGCGAAAAGCCTCGGTAAGCTCCGGCCCGAACATCTTATAGAGGAATTCAGCCCGTGACTGCCCATCGCCATGTTCGCCCGAAAGCGAGCCGCCGTAGGTTATAACCAGGTCGGAAGCCTCCTCCATGAAACGGCGGTAGTTCTCGATCCCGGGCGCGCTAAAAAGATCGAAGTCGATGCTGCAATGCACGCAGCCCTGACCGAAGTGTCCGTAGGTCGAAGGGTTATAGCCGAACTTGTCGAAAAGCCCTCGCAATTCGCGCAGATACGATCCGAGTTTTTCCGGGGCAACGGCAGAGTCTTCCCAGCCCGGCCAGCTGTCACGCTCGCCGGGAATGAACGTAGTCGCCCCCAGTCCGGACTCGCGCAGTTTCCAGATCTTCCGCTGCTCGGCGGGATCTTCGAGCAGCTTCATGGTGGGCGCATGCGGGTCGCGCCCCAATCTGTCCATCAATCGATGGGCCTCGCCGACGGCTTCGTCGCGGCTATCGTACCCGAGCTCGACCATCAGCCACCCGCCGCCCTCGGGCAACAGTGGCACGTAATCGCGATTTGGTCCGCCCTTTTTTTTGACGTCGCTGATCAGCCGGTCGTCCAGACCCTCGAGCGCCACCGGCTTTGACTCGAGAACTTCCATGATGTGGTCGGCGGCCTGGTAAACGTCTCCATAGCCCAGCACCAGCATGACCCGTTCCGGACGGCTCTCGATCAGAGTGATCGAGGCCTCGAGGATAGTCACGCAGGTGCCTTCGCTGCCGACAAGAGCGCGCGCCAGGTTCACCCGGCCCTCCGCATCAGGGATGAGCTGATCGAGGTTGTATCCCGATATACGGCGGACGATCCGGGGAAAGCGCTTCTCAATCAGCGGCCGATAGCGTTCACCGAGCGTGCGCAGTTTGCGGTAGATTTCTCCTTCGCGGCCGCCCCGGCGGCTGCGCTCAGCCCATTCCGACTCGGTGGTCCAGCCCAGGCTCAGCCGGCTGCCATCGTAAAGAAGAACCTCGATAGCTTCGGTGTTGTTGGCTGCCGGCCCGTTCATCTGCGCGTGCGCGCCGCAGGAGTTATTTCCCAGCATGCCTCCAATCGAGCAGTGGTCGTGAGTCGCGGGATCGGGGGCAAAGGTCAGGCGATAGGGCTTTGACGCTCCGGCCACCTCGTCGGGAATCGTACCCGGCTGGACGCGGGCATATCTCCGGTCGGCATTGATCTCGAGGATGCGGTTCAGGTACTTCGAAAAATCGATCACCACGGCGACGTTCGTGCACTGCCCGGCAAGGCTCGTTCCCCCGCCGCGGGATAAAATCGGCGCCTCGAACTTTCGACAGGCCCGCACAGTTTCGACTACATCGCTGGTTGTTCGCGGAATTACGACTCCGATAGGCACCTGTCTGTAATTGGAAGCGTCGACCGCATAGATGGCACGGGTGCCGGCGTCGAAGCGAACCTCCCCCTGGATCGAACCGGCAAGTTCAGCCCGCAAGCCCTCGATGTCGACCGGCGAGGTTCTCCAGGACCTGGGCGGCGTCAGCTCCGGCAGCCGATCAGTTGCCATTGCGCATCCTTTCAGACGCTGAATCGCTCGGCGTCAGCATGCTTAAGTTCCAATCCATGTCCCGGGCGCGACAGGTCGGGATAAAGTTGCCCATTTCGCAGCGCAGGCGTGCCGTCAAACAACATGCGCTCGAGTCGCACATGGTCGGAAAAATACTCGAGATGACGCAGGGCCGGGATCGCGCAACCCAGGTGCAGGTGCAGGGCAGGAGCGCAGTGCGACGACAGGGGAACATGATAGGCATCGCACAAAGCAGCAACCGCGAGAAAACCAGTTACCCCTGATGAGCGGGTTACATCCGCCTGGAGAACGTCCACCGACTTCGACTCGAGCAGCCGATGGAAATATTCAACCTCGTAGCCGTACTCCCCGGCGGCGATCTCCATTCCCGCCGGAGCATGGTCGCGAACCATGCGCAGTCCTTCAAAGTCGTAGGCCGAAACCGGCTCTTCAAACCAGCTAACGCCGCATTTTTCAAATTCCGCCGCCATCGCCTCAGCTTGTTTCCTCCCGTAAGCGCCGTTCGCATCGACAAAAAGACCCACTTCGGCTCCGATCGCGTGGCGCGCCGCCTCCACTCTTCCGCGGTCGGCGGCCGGTTCCCGACCCACCTTCATCTTCACCCGCCGTATGCCCGCAGCCACCCAGTCCCCGAGTTGCTGCTCGAGTTCGGGGATGGAAAACGAGGTGAAGCCGCCGCTACCATATACCGGCACGGAGGGTCGAACCGGTCCAAGCAGGATGCTGAGCGGCAGGCCGAGAACTCTGGCTTTGAGATCCCACAGAGCGCAGTCTACGGCCGAGATCGCCATTGCCACAATTGAGCTGCGACCCTGATTGCGCGCCTTCTGTCGCATGGTGTGCCAAACACGAGTGACCGCCATCGCGTCTTCGCCGGTGAGAATGGGCGCAAGAAAGCGGCGAATAAAGTTCGCCGCACTCGCGTCAACATAGCTGTACCCAATTCCGGTCTTCCCGGCGGCGCTGATTTCCGCCACAACCAGGGTGGTCGCGTCCCACTCGAGCGTTCCGTCAGATTCCTTCGACTCAGTAGGGATCGTATAAGAGGAGGCTCTTACCTGTTCGATAGGTAACTGCAGCTCGCCGCCGACTGGCCGCGGAATGAGAAGAGCATTTGCCACGTTGCCCAAAGAGCTTGTCGCCGGATGTTCTAAAGATGAGCGGGCGCGCCGACCGCGTTGTATTGCCGAGCAAACCCGCTTTCGGGAAACGAGCTCCAGACACCGGGCATCTCAGCTAGACCGGCTGCCTGGCCGGAAAATCATGACAACATGACCAAGGACAAGCAGGAAATCGCAGTCATTACCGGAGCATCCGCGGGGGTCGGGCGCGCTACCGCCCGGGAATTTGGCCGGCGCGGGGCGGCCGTCGGACTCATCTCTCGCAATCAGAGACGCCTTGAAAGCGCGAAGAAGGAAATCGAAGAGGCCGGCGGGCGGGCGCTTCTAGTTCCCCTCGACGTGTCCGATGCCGCCGCGGTCGATCGCGCGGCCGAGCGCATAGAGAACGAGCTGGGAGCGATCGATATCTGGATCAACAATGCCATGACTTCAGTGTTTTCTCCCGTTCACGAGATGCAGCCTGAGGAGTTCAGGCGGGTGACGGAGGTGACCTATCTCGGCGTGGTTCATGGCACGCTGTCGGCCCTGCATAGAATGCGGGCGCGGAATCGCGGCGTGATCGTGCAGGTGGGATCTGCGCTCGCCTACCGTAGCATTCCGCTGCAGTCTGCCTACTGCGCGGCCAAGCACGCGGTCGCCGGATTTACCGATTCCCTGCGCTGCGAGCTGATCCATGACAAATCGCGCGTGCACCTGACGATGGTGCAACTGCCGGCGCTGAACACTCCGCAATTTGGCTGGGTGAAGAGCCGTCTGCCGCGCAAAGCGCAACCTGTGCCGCCTATCTTCCAACCTGAGGTTGCGGCCCGGGCCATTTACTGGGCTGCGCACCACCGGAGGAGGGAAGTTCTGGTCGGTGCTTCGACCGTGACTGCCATCTTCGGACAGAAGCTTGCTCCCGGTCTGCTCGACCGGTACCTGGGTAAAACCGGATACGACTCGCAGCAATACGACGGGCGCGCCGATCCGAATCAGGCGGCCAATCTGTGGCAATCGGTTGACGGCGATCAGGCCGCCCACGGACAGTTTGATCAGCGGGCCCGGCCCTACTCGGTTGAATTCTGGATGAACACGGAAAGGCACTGGATGGCCATCGCCGCGGCTGCGCTCGCGGCAGGAATGCTGCTCGCCTGCGACCGCCGCAAGGGTTAACTCTGGCCGCTACGGCGAAGATGTGGCCCTTAGGTGCAGGATTTCAGGGGCGGAAATGGCGGCCTACATGGAAGCGGTCGTCCACCTGGCTTTCGAGCTCCCCGATGGCCAGATCCACGATGGCATTTTTGATGGAGTGAGCAAATAGCGAGGCAAAAAGCAGCATTTTTTCCTCGAAACTCGGGTCCGGCTGTTCCCGGGCGTACTGGGAAAATTCCATGCCGCTGGCCACGCCCGCCCAAAACACCACTTCCTCGAGGCTCATGGTTTGCCCCGGATTAGACGGGAGCTGACAAAATCTCTCGAGCCCCTGGCGAACTTCCTCGGGCGAACGCTCCTGAACTTCATCCATGAAGGTCATAAGCTCGAGAATTCGACTGAATCCCTGCCAATCGCGGGCGTTCGTTGCATCCAGCTTCATCATTCGATCACCAAAAACCTAAAGGCTTTAGACAACCTGTTTTCTGTTCTCTAGCCCCGATTATTGTCTTCTTCAGCAAGAATCTAGTCTGGCCGGGCGGTCCGGGGCTATCCCTTTCATCGGTTACGCAGTTCGGTAGCATCCTGTAAGAATCGGGGTTCTAGACCCCAGAATTCCATGTAGAAGGAGGCGGTGGAGACATCAGTCAGCCGCCACCGGCACAAGTTCGTCCCGCCCGGCGGCCACGCGCCAGGTTGTCCTCATCTCCGGACGCCAGTGCAGCTTGTAGTTTTCCTGCCCTCGGAGAAAATCGAAGCTCGTGAGCCCGGATTGAATTGCGTCCTCGATTACCCGGTAGAGCAGAAGATTTCCCGGGCTGAGGAAAGAAAATTCCGGGTCGAAGCCTTGGACGTAGCAGTATGCGGTGGCGCGGTGAAACAAGGCGTAGACCGCTGCTGCCGTGCGGCCGTCGACCCGCAGGCGGTATAGGCGGAGAAGACCACAGGCGAGCAGGCGGGGAGCGGCCAGCGCGTGGAACGCTTTTATGCGCTCGTCAGCAAGTACCCCTGCCTGGCCTGCTTTGGACCATCGCAGCCGGTGAACGCGGAAAAGATCGTCGAGAAATTCTTCGAGCGTTGCCGGGGCGGCAAGCTCGAAAAAACCTCCTCCGGCACGCGCAAGGCGCGCGCGGGCGTTCCGCAGGTTCCCGCGCTGGCATTTCGAAAAGCGCTCGAGAAGCGCTTCCATTGTCGCCGGAAGCGGCAGAACCGAGCTGTGGTCATGGGGGACGATAAACGGCTCGAATTCAACTGCCCTAAAGAGGGGCGAATGGGGAGGGATATCGGTCAGGTCGAGATTTGTCCAGCCCGGTTCGGCCCCTAGGCTGCGGCGCATGATCTGCAAAATCCGGAGCTCTCTTCCGGGCGCTGCCACGACGTCGAGGTAGTCCGATACTCCGCCGCCTGTAAATGCTAGTACCAGCTGGGAGTCGCGTGCATAGATGAGAAAAGGCGCCAGGCCAACGAGCCGGCCGTGATCTCGAACCTCGATCAGGGCGATCTGGGCGGGGCAGAACACTTCAATCCAGGAGAGAACCCACTCGGGACTCTGAAAGGGAGTGGCTGCGGGACAGTCGAGAAACAGCTGTCGCCAATCCCCGGCGAGAGCCTCGATCTCTTCCGGCTTCCGCAGCACTCTGGCGGCGAGCCCCGATCGTTGCTTCCAAACACTATCCGTAGCTCTTTTCCTCCCTCAAGCTGCTCGGAGCGATGGCGCGCGCGCGGCGACCAACCTTCGGTAAAGACTCATGTAGGCAGAGATCATCGCCTTGGACGAAAACCTGCGTTCCGCCTCAGAGCGGCAGCGATCGCCGCTGATGGCATGGACGCCTGCGATCCCCTCCGCCATTTCCTCGACGCTGCTCACCAGAAACCCCGTGCGGCCGTGAGTGACGATCTCCGGCAGCGCACCGCTCGGCCAGGCAATCACCGGGGTGCGGGCGGCAAAAGCTTCCATGGCCGCCAGACAGCTGGTTTCCTCGGCCAGGCTGGGCACCAGCAGACACTTGGCCCCTCCGAGCAGCTGAGCCTTGCGCGCTCCCCCAACCGCGCCGATCAGATGAACTTTTTCCCCGAGCCGCGGCCGAATCACGTCACAGAAATATTTCTGGTGTTCCGGATAAGGAAAGACCGTTCCCGCAAGAATTATCCTTACGTTGGCGCGTTCAGCGGCTTCAAGCGCGAGGTGAACGCCCTTCTCCGGACAGATCCGACCGAGAAAAAGCGCATAATCGCCTTTGCGCGCCCGGCCGGGAAATCGCTTGAGATCAACTCCATTCGCGATGGTGTGCTCGATGCACGCCCCGGGCGGCGAACTGAGCGCCTGGGCCTTAGAAACCGCGACCAGCGCCTGGTTCGATCGCTGCCTGAGAGCCTCCTGGGGATACCATGCGAGCGGGAGGTGGAGGGAGACGACGACCGGCATATTGCTCTCAGGAAGATACTGGTGAAAATCCACACCATGCATGTGCACGATGTCCACTGGATAGCGATCGAGCACGCGCTCAAGGGAGTATTTAAAGCTCTGTCGGGCCTGGCGCTTGGCCCGATCATCGAGCCCGCCCGCGGGTGTATGGACCGGAGCGAGTAGCCCACAACAGCGCGAGCCGAGAGGCGCAAGGACCAGCGAACGTTGGCCGTGCTCGACCAGCGCCCGGTCAAGTGTGAGCAGCACCTGCTCGGCACCGCCTGCAGTCGATTCGGAAACCTTCGCCAGCGGGTAAGAGACGCTGAGCACGGTCAGCCGCATAAATGATCCCAGGTGGTTTCAAGCGCCTGCCACGCGAACTCGCGCCAGGCCATGCCCGAGAGCGGCCACCCCAAAGACTCGTACCAAAGCGGGCCGGCATGCGGCGGAGACGAAAAATCATAGTTCGGAGCTTTTCGGATGCGCTCCTCCACTACTGGAAAGCTCCCTAAAACCAGAGTTTGGGACACGTACTCCTTGAGCATTCCTTGCTTGCGCCGGCGCTCTTGCGAAGAGAGCTCGCAGCGGATCTCCTGCCGTTCTCCGGGAAACTCCAGAAACTCTCCTGTCACACGGCGACCGTCGCGGGCATGATAGGAGGTCATCTCGAGCAGCTGAGGGCAGCCTCCCCGGCGTGAGAGCGCCATGCGGGCGATAAGTGCGGCGGCATCATGATCGGGGTGACCACCCTCGTAGGCATGCGTCACCAGGGCATCGACGGCGTGGGTGGCAAGCAGTTGGGACAAGCGTGCCGCCAGCAGAGAAGCCTCGAGGATCGCTTCCTGGTCGATTCCTCCCAGCCAGAACGTCTGGTGATCGGAAATTCCCGCCCGGGCAAGCGCTCGTCGAGCTTCGCTCCTCCTGAGCTCGGCATAATCCTCACGCGAGCCTTGCGCCTGGGGTGACCAGAAACTGCGATCCCGGGGCGCGCCATCGGTCAAATAGATGACGAGGGCTCGCGGAGAGCGAGACAGTAGGCGGGATGCACCGATCGTTTCATCATCGGGATGAGCGGCCAGCACGGCAGGTGCGAAAGGCTCTTGCGTCCCGCCGGCGGAAGCCAGGAGGGCCTCCCAGGGGCAATCAACCGGCGAGTTCATGAAGAGCCGATTGGCGAGACAGCACCTTCACAGCCTCGCGATACCCGTGCAGCGTGCCGACGTCGACGTAGGCGTCGCCGCGCTTGACGCCGTAGACCTCGGCTCCCTGAGCGAGATAGGCATTCACCAGAGTGCCAATGTATTCGTCCGAGCGGCGGCGCTCGTTCCAGAGGTCGTAGAGCGCCCGGAAGTGTCTGCCGGTCAGCTTGAATGCTCCCCACACCCACTCCGAAGCGGCATTCTGCTGCTTGACCTGGATCTGTTCCACGCGCCCTCGAGCATCGGTTACAACGGCGTCAAACAGTTCCGGATCGGCTACCGGAAACAGGAGAAACGAGAATTCCCCGTCCGCCAGGAAGCAAAAGCCCTCGGGAGGGAACCACACGGTGTCCGGCAAACCGACGTGCAGTTGGTCATCGAGCGCCACAAAGGGCAGCGCGCTGAACAGGGCATCGCACAATCCGTTCGGATTCTGCTGGACCGCGTAGCAGATGGGGACATCCTCGAATTTTCCCCCGAAGTAAGTGACGATATCGGTCTTGTCAGGAGAGATGACAAAGCAAATACGATTCACCCCGGCTGCGACCATGCGCTCAAGCAAATATTCCGAAACTGCCCGGGGCCGCTCGACCGTGCCCTCGAAGCGGGTCCCGACCGGAAGCAATTCCTTTGAAAACGCCAGCGGCTGAATTCGCGTCCCCAGCCCCGCGGCTGGGATGATTCCCCATCGAAAACTCATGCGGCCTCCACCAGTTTGAGAAGCTCTCGGCTGCGATGCTCAGCCGTGTGCGCGCCGAGCACGCGCTCGCGCGCCGCGCGTCCGATGCGGCGAAGCTCTTCCGGATTGCGCGATAGAGCTTCGATGACATCGCTGGCCGAGCGAGCTACGAGAAGCTCACGGCCAGGCTCGAAAAACTGCTCCAGCCCCTCCCACCCGTCGCTTACGATTGCGGTCTGGCAGGCCGCGGCCTCAAACAGTCTGCCTGAAGGGCAGTATCCTACATTGGCCATGGCCGCCCGGGTCACGTTCAGAGTGGCACACGACGAACAGTAGAATGCGGGATGCTCCTCGGGCGGCACATGCCGAACAAACCAGACATTATCGTTCCAGGGAAAATTTTCCGGGTACTGCGCGCCCCCGAGAAGGAATCTTTTTCCGGGCAAGCGGCGAGCCGGCTGTAGAAAGAGCTCCTGCAGGGCGGCTTGCCGATCGGCGGCGTAGGTTCCCAGGTAGGAAAGATCGGAGTGATAATGCCGGGAGCTTGCCACCGGCCGGTGCAGCTCCGGGTCGACGCTGCCGTAAAGCGAGGCCGTTCGCCGGGCTCCAAGCATCCGCCGCAGGTCTTCGAGCGCACGCCCTCCTACGTAACTCAGAACCAGATCGAAACCGCTAAGCCCCTGGCGTGGGACATAGCTGACCTCGCCCTGAGAGCGCAGGCTTTCAAGCGTTACCGGCGTATCCAGATCGTAGAAAACTTTGATGACCTGGGACTCGAGAATCAGGTCCGATGCCGCCTGCGAGTCCGGACAGTACGAGGTCACCATGGCGAGATCCGAGTCGCGGATTTCGCGCTCCGCCTCCTGATGGATGCCCTTCCAGTCCAGGTAAAGAACCAGGCGGTAAATCTCAGGATCGCTGAGGTCGCGGTGCGCACGGTAATAAGGCACATCACGTTCAAAGAAACTGACGCGATGACCTTGCCTGGCCAGCGCCTTCAGCAGGCCCCGCCACAAAGTCGCATGGCCGTTGCCCCAGGATGAGCTGACGGTGAGGCCAAATATCACCAGCTTCATTCACGGTCCTTGTCTATAGAGCGAGCATCAGTGGAAAACCAGCGGGAGCACAGGTTCTCTGGTCGGAAACTTCGATGCCGACACGGCAGAGAACGCTGCATTTCCCGCACGGCCCGTTCCCTCGCGGCCGAAGGGGTCTCTCGAGAAGCTTAAGTCGGTGAATTGCGAGGACATCTCAGGTTTTCAAAGTGGCATCAGAGTTACCCATCTTCCGTAAAACGGCAGGAGCCTAGCCTTTTGAGCGCTGCCCGTCAGAGCTGTCATGATGCGCCGGATCATGCTTGCCATCGCCGTTTTCCTGTCCGCCGCGGCTGCCGTCTGCCAGACCAAGGTCAGTGGCGAGAAGCAACCTTCCTATGAAGGACATACGGTCGCGTCCGTCGATCTGGTGGCAAATCCGCGGATCAACGTCGAATCTTACCGTCCGCTGGTAGTTCAAAAAGCAGGTGAGCCCTATTCCCAGCAGAAGGTGCAGGCGTCGATCGAGGCGCTCGAGCAGACCAATGCCTTCGGCAAAGTTGAGCTTAAGGTTGAGCCTGATCCCTCCGGCTTAAAGCTCCGTTTTGTTCTCGAGCCTGCTTATTACATCGGACTGCTTAGCTTTCCCGGAGGGCTCAAAGGCTTTACCTACACCCGACTCCTGCAGGTTGCAAATCTCGGGGACCAGACTCTCTACCAACAGGCCCAACTTCCGGACCGCGAGAAGGCACTGACCAACTTCTTCGCCGACCGTGGATACTTCCAGGCGAAAGTTCGCAGCGAGGTCTCAACCGATGACCAAAATCAGCTGGCAAACATAACCTTCCACGTTCAGCTTGGCAGGCGCGCCCGCATCGGCCGGGTGGAGGTTTCCGGGGCACCTCGGGAGGAAAACCTCCGGCTGGAGCGGACGCTGCGATCGTTGCGCGCGCGTGCTTCGGGAGCACTGCTGAAGGAGGGCAAGCGCTATAGCCCGACTCGTATCAGTGCAGCCATCGTGCTGCTCAAAAAACAGCTCGGTCGAGAGCACCATCCCGCCAGCCGGGTTCAGGTAAAGCCGCCGAACTATCATGCGGATACAAACCGCGCCGACATCTCCATCCAGGTCGAGGTCGGCCCCGAGGTCCGGATCAAGGTTCAGGGCGCCAAGCTGGCCTGGCTTCCTTTTCTCTCTAGGCGCCAAGAAAAGAAATTGATTCCGATTTATGAGGAAAATTCTGTCGATCCCGACCTGGTTACTGAAGGGCAAAGAAACCTTGCCAACTATTTTCAACAGAAAGGTTATTTCGATGTAAAGGTAAGCACCAATTACCAGCAACAAAACGACCGGGTATTGCTTGTCTACAACGTTGACAAGGGCCGCAAGCATGCCGTGCAGGAGATTAACTTTCGCGGCAATCATCACCTCGACAATAAGGATCTGCTGGGCCAGGTAGCTATCAAAAAGCGACGGCCTTTTCTCTCGCGAGGATCATTCAGCGACAAGCTGCTGCGCACCAGCGTGAACAACATTGCAAGCCTCTATAAGGACCATGGATTTGAGGACGTGAGAGTCAACCCCGAAGTCGTGGACCGCGAGCCCAAGCTGTATGTCAACTTCAACATCACCGAGGGCACGCGCACGATCGTGAACTCTCTCAACGTTCAGGGCAACAAAAGTATTCCGGTGAATGAGCTGCGCGCGAAAAAAGGCTTCGAACTTGAAGAAGGCAAGCCGTTCTCTCCGCGGCGCCTCTCAAACGACCGCAACCAGATCGCGGCCAAATATCTGGATCGAGGATTTCTGAACGCAGAAGTCAAGACCGTAGTATCCCGTCACCCGGACGATCCCCATCAGGTGGATGTGACCTACCAGGTCAACGAACAGCAGCAGGTGCACATCAGCCATGTTCTTTACCTGGGCCTGGTGGCCACCAGAAAGGACCTGATCCAGACGAGCACCAAACTCGCGCCGGAACAGCCGCTGAGCGAAGGCAAGCTCCTCGAAGGAGAAAGCAAGCTGTACGACCTGGGAATTTTCGACTGGTCAAGCATCGGACCTCGAAGGCAGATCACCAATCAGGCCGAAGAAGAAGCTCTGATCAAGGTGCACGAGGCAAAGCGCAACACTATTACTTATGGCTTTGGATTTGAGGTGGAGCGACGAGGGGGAAATATCCCCACCGGAAGCGTGGCGGTTCCCGGCCTGCCGACCATTGGGCTGCATGGTGCCCAAATTGCGCCCAGCGAAAAGACTTTTATCGGCCCGCGTGGCTCGGTGGCTTTTACCCGCAGAAATATGCGCGGCGAGGGCGAGACCGCCTCGATTTCTTTGCTGGGAGCGCGGCTCGACCAGCGCATGCTCTTGACCTACACCGATCCCCACTTTCGCCGTTCCGAGAACTGGCAGGCACTGACCAGCCTTTCCGCGGAGCGCACGACAGAAAACCCGCTGTTTGAAGCGCGCCTGGCCGACGCCTCGCTCCAGTTCCAGCGTTATCTCGACCGCAAAGATACCATGCAGCTCCAGCTTCGCTACGATTTCAACCGTACCAAGTTGACGAAGATTCTGGTACCCGAGCTGGTGTTGCCGGCCGACCGCAACGTGGATCTTTCCTATGTCTCGAGTACGCTCATCCGGGACACTCGGGACAAGCCGCTTGATGCGCATCATGGGGTTTTCCAGACCGTCGATTTGCGCCTGGTGCCCAAGGCTTTCGGATCAAGCGCTAACTTCACTCGTCTGCTCTTGCAGGACGCCTATTACAAGCCCATGCATGGCTTGGTGTTTGCCAACAGCATGCGTCTGGGCCTGGCCGCTCCCTTCGGCGGGAGCGATGTGCCGACCAGCCAGCGATTCTTCGCCGGCGGAGGCACCACCCTGCGCGGCTTTCCCATCAATGAGGCCGGTCCGGTACGCTATGTTCCCTTCTGCACCACTGGCCAGACCAACTGCCCGCAGATCGCCGTGCCGGTCGGGGGAAACCAGCTCTTCATCTTTAATTCCGAGCTGCGCTATCCCATCCCCATTATGGACAACCTGGGCGGAGTGGTGTTTTACGACGGGGGTAATGTATACCGCAGAATCAATTTCCCGGAATTCATCAACAACTTCAGCAATACGGTTGGGGTCGGGCTTCGATATTCCACCCCAATCGGGCCGGTGCGGATCGATATTGGGCGCAATCTGAACCCCCCGGCTGGCATCAGCGCGACCCAATTCTTCATCACACTAGGGCAAGCTTTCTAGTAAAACCGGGGAAGCTATGGCGAACTGGAAAAAAGGACTCGGCTGGGCGGCAATAATCGTCGCGGGGCTAGTTCTGCTCCTCATCGTGGCGGGTGTTCTGATTGCCAGAAGTGCCGCCTTTCATCGCTATGTACTGGCGAAAATTGTCCAGGAGGCGAGCGAGTCTACAGGAGCACGGGTTGAGCTCAGCAACTTCGACCTGGATCTGAAGACCCTCACGGCAAACGTATACGGGCTGACACTTCACGGCAGCGAGCCGGCTGGGGCGAAGCCGCTGCTTCAGGTAAAAAAGGCCACCCTTGGCTTGAAGATCATTTCCGTCCTGCAGCGAAAAGTCAACTTGAGCGAGCTCATCATCGAGGACCCGGCGGTAAACCTAATCGTCAATCGGGAAGGACGCAGTAATCTGCCTGTGCCGCCGACCGCGAAAAAGAAAAATTCCACCAACGTCTTTGACCTGGCCGTCGGGCACGTACTTTTGACCGACGGCTCCGTCAACTTTCAAGACCGCAAGCTCCCACTCGATGCGAACCTGTTCAGTCTGGGCGTCGAAATCAGGTTCAGCCAGCTTGAAAGAAAATACAGCGGCAGGCTGGGTTATCACAACGGAACCATTCACTACGGGCAGCTGAAGGCTCTTCCCCACGGTCTTGAGGCAAGCTTCGATGCTACGCCTTCCGAGCTGAACCTGAAGCCTCTCGTGGTACTGGTGGGAGGCTCAAAGTTCCTGCTCGAAGCCACGGTTAACGACTACGACAAGACGCCGGTGGTGCGCGGACGCTATCATCTGACGCTCCATACTCAGGACTTTGCGGGTCTCTCGAAGACGAACACCGCCGGAGATCTGACGCTTGCCGGAACCATGAGTTACCGCGAGCAGAACGAGCGGCCGCTCGTGCGCAGCTTATCGCTCGACGGAAACCTGTTGAGCAACGGCTTAAGCGTCGCTTCCGAGCAGGCGCGGCTGCAGATCGAGAAGCTGACCGGGCACTACCAATTAGCCGATGGCAACTTCAAGGCGCAAGGCTTTGCCGTTCACCTGCTCAACGGGACTTTGAAGGCCGACGGGGCAGTCGAACATCTCGACCAGAATCCGCGCTCGCGTTTTCACCTCGAACTGGCAAACATTTCACTGGCGCAGCTGAAATCATCGCTGCGCGGCTACTCGACTCCTACCGTGGCCGT
>JAFAWX010000202.1 GCA_019241535.1 Acidobacteriota bacterium
CAAGATCAAGATCTATGTGGACGAATTCTCCTGCGAACAGGCGCGGCTGATCATAAACACCCTCCGAGAGGGTCGGCTGCCTCTAGATTTCGAGATCTCTGAATTGCAGATGAGGGACATCGGGCCGGAACAGCCCCTGCTCTTCGATGCCCAGCTGACGAATCCTAAACCAGTGGGTGCAATTCAGTCGCGCGGCCTCTTCGGCCCTTGGCAGGCGGAGAATCCGCGGCGTACGCCCGTCGCTGGAAAGTATACGTTCACCAATGCCGACCTGAGTACGATAAACGGCATTGGCGGCACTCTATCGTCCACGGGCAAGTATTCCGGTACGCTCGGCAACATTGCTGTGGACGGCGATACGGACACCCCGGATTTTCGAATCACAATCAGCGACCATCCGGTACCATTGCATACCCATTTCCACGCCGTCGTGGACGGCACCAGCGGAGACACGTACCTCCAGCCGGTAAGAGCCACGATCTTGAACTCCTCGCTGCTTGCTAACGGATCGGTAGTTCGAATTGCCCATCCTAACGGGCATAGAGTTTTGCTCGACGTCC
Source organism: Acidobacteriota bacterium (assembly GCA_019241535.1). Classification (GTDB taxonomy): domain Bacteria; phylum Acidobacteriota; class Terriglobia; order Terriglobales; family Acidobacteriaceae; genus Gp1-AA145. The sequence continues at coordinate 561 of JAFAWX010000202.1, forward strand.
AAGTCGATGGTGCGAGGATCGAGGATCTCCTCAGGCTGGGGGTCAGAACTGACCCTCCTGTCATGACCGGAGCGGCACGACTGAAAAGCAACTTCGCTCTCTCGCCCGGCCAAGCCAGTGTGGTTGACCGTCTGCGTCTGGCCGGGAACTTTGAAATCTCCGGGGCGCATTTCACGAATCCCAAGGTGCAGGACAAGGTGGACGGCCTTAGCCTGCGCAGCCAGGGCAGGCCCAAGGAGGCGAAAACCCATCCCGCCGAGGTGCTATCCCTAATGACGGGAACATTCAGGTTCAGGAAGCGCCTGCTAACGTTCTCGCATCTTGATTTCCGGATACCGGGAACGACTGTCTCCATGACCGGGCGGTACAGCCTGGATGGTAATCAGTTCGATTTTCACGGGAAAGCCCGCATGGATGCAAAGCTGTCCCACATGATGACCGGCTGGAAATCGCTTTTGTTGAAACCAGTCGATCCCTTTTTCAGTAAGCATGGGGCAGGCACGGAACTCCCGGTGAAAGTGACCGGCACGAAATCCGCGCCCCGCTTTGGCCTTGATATCGGGCACAAAGACGCGAGCCGTAACAACGGGCCGAGACCCTAAAAAAGGGCGGGGAAGGCGGCAACGCCCGGGATTTCTCCTCGAGTGTCGCGGTAACAGGTAAGGGCGGCGTAACAACCGCAACCGGCAAAACGGCTTCAACTGCCGGAAACATCAGGGGGGACACAGGGCCGACGTAAGGTCGTTCAACCGCTGCTTCAACGAATAGCTAGCAGGTAAAGACCCCAAAAAAGCAGCGCGGGGAGTGAAGCCGTTGCCCGCGCTGCTGCCACATCGGTTCCAATCCCGGCGTACGCCAGGAGGCCTGCTACCGAGCAGCGAGCTTCGAGCCGTTAATCCAGGCGGTTTCCCGTGCCTTTAGTTGGCGCTCACCAGCGAGCCGGCTTCGGTTATGCTGCCCTTCAAGAGTTCGGTCTGAATCTTCAGCTTCTGCCAGGGGCGTAGCTCTACTGTCGTCTCAAATGGGAGATAACCAGGCAAAGCTATGCGCACGCGGTGCTGTCCGGGGGTGAGTAGCATCCCTTTGCCCATACCCTCGAACTCGTCCACGTGACCTGCGAATTGTTCATCCACGAAAACCGCAGCCCTGACCGGCGAGGCGGAGATCCGTAATTCTGCGGTCGCGTCCTTTGGCGGAACGCGTGTGTCACGCAGGAGCGACAGTTTGACAACATGCACCTCGCCCGGTTCAAGAATCGCCTGTTCGACATAATCCTTGTACCAGGGCTGGCGCACGAGAATCTCGTGTTTCCCAGGAAGAATTAGCAGCTTCCTATCCCCATTGAGCTCCTTCACATAGCCGACATACTGGCCGTCTACCCACACACCGGCAGTCTTCTCAGCACCGTTATGGGTCACGAACTGTACCTCCGCCAGCACACGGTTTTCTGCACCCGCAGGACAAGCGGTGACGACAGAGAATATTGCGGCCAGGAGCCACAACGTAGTGCGCATAGACATTTCAACCTCCCAGGACGATTTATTTACCTACCGCAGAACGCCCGATTTCGAAGCAAAAGTGGCAGGCGACGAATGCTCGCGCCCAAGGCAACCGCTACTTCGGTTATCGCGCCCGCCAATCCCAGGCGCAATACTCAGAAGTACATTCGAAAGTCTTTGGTAACCATTTGCGCGAGGATGAGTGCTCGGCTTGTTCATTTTCGTTTTCATTAAGCGCGTTCACAGGCAAGCCACGATCTAGATATTCAACGGCTTAGGACGAAAGCCTTGTGCTGGTATTGAATGGGCAGATCTTCGATCCGGACCCGCACGTGCGTTCGAGCACGCCGGCCAGCAGAGTCTCCATAGGCAAGAAGGAAGGAAATTGAGGAGGTAATCAGCCCGTCTGTAACGCTACTGACAGTAAAATAAAACCATCGCCACAGCCTGTTCGTGCAAGGAACGGAGTTTCCGTTCGTACCCGGACTGAATGAGAGCGAACTGCCGGTAACCCTGAGTTTCACCTAACTCAATGGGGATTGCGGCGCTCCGGCCCCGTGCGCGAGAAATGCGCATCGGGTGAACCGGGGCAACGGGAGCATGAACGGGCAGGCTGGCGGTTTCCGTTCCTTGCTCACTCCATTACGGTAGAATTTGGTTGCTATGATCCTTCCCACGCAACCGAGTTTCACGGTTCTAAACACCAGCGACTATCGAGAGACATACGCCAACAGCGTGCAGGTACGGGTGAACGT
>JAFAWX010000335.1 GCA_019241535.1 Acidobacteriota bacterium
GCGGCGCAGCAGGACAGCGGCACCGTCGCCGTGCCCAGCCGCAGCGACTTCGGAGAAATCACTTACCGCGACTGGTATTCGCCCGGAGGCTTCGAGGTAGCGCACATTCTCGCCGACCCTCTCGATTCCCGCTATATCTACTCGAGCGGATGGTACGGCACGCTCCTGCGCCTGGACCGGCGGACCATGCAGGTGGTGCACGTGTTCGATCCCGGGGAAAAATATCGTACCTCGGTGATGCCGCCGATCGCCTTCTCGGCCCAGGATCCGCGCACGCTCTACCTGGGAGCGCAGCAAGTGCTCAAGACCGAGGACGGCGGGCTGAACTGGCGCCAGCTCAGCCCCGACCTGACGCGCGGCGTCTCCGAGAAGCCCACGTCCGGCCGCCGGCCGACGAACCGCCTCACGGCAATTGCCCCTTCTGCGGTTGATCCCGGCGTGATTTGGGCGGGCAGCGGCGACGGCCTGATTCAGGTCACGCGCGATGGCGGTGTGCGCTGGCTGGACGTAACGCCGCCGAATCCTGGACCTAAACCGGCTGAAGGTCCGGACAAAGAACCCATTTACCCAATGGTCGAGGAAATCGAAGCATCACGCTATGAGGCCGGGACGGCATACGCTGTATTCCAGCGGCGGCAGGAATTTCGGCCTTACATCCTGCGCACGCACGACTTCGGCCGCAGTTGGACGACCATCGTGCAGGGCATTCCGCCAACCTGCATGTCGTGGACGGTGCGCGAAGACAACCAGCGCAAGGGACTGCTCTATGCCGGAACAGAAGTCGGGGTATTTATTTCCTTCGATGACGGCGACAATTGGCAATCGCTCCAGCTGAACCTTCCCGTCTCGCCGGTACGCGACCTGGCTCTACATGGCAATGATCTGGTGGCCGCGACCTTTGGCCGCGCGTTGTGGATTTTGGATGATGTTACGCCCTTGCGGCAGCTTAGGCGGGAGGTTACCGATGCTGCCGTCAACCTCTTCCCTCCTGCCGAAGCTGTCCGCGTTCGCTGGGACGTCAACCAGGACACGCCGCTTCCGCCCGAAACACCCGCCGGCGCCAATCCGCCGCCGGGCGCAATAATCGACTATTTCCTGAAAACACCCGCGCCGGAACAGGTTATGCTGGCCATTTACGACAGCCACCATAATCTCGTCCGAAAGTTTTCCACCACCCCGGAACCGGCGCCGCCACAGCCGCCGAACGCGCCTGAATATTGGTTCAGCCCACAACCCGCGCTCACCAATCACGCCGGGGTGAACCGTTTTGTGTGGGACCTGCGGTACCCTCATCCTGCGGCGCTGACCTATGGGTATTTCGGCAAGCACCTGGACTACTTCGAGTACACACTGCCAGAGGACGCCATTCCCGGTCACACCCCGCGCTACCAGCCGCAGGGACCGTTGGCTGTTCCAGGCCAATACGAACTGGTACTGACGGTCAGCGGGCACGAGTACCGCGAACCTCTCAGGATCACGCTCGATCCGCGTGTCGAAGCCTCGCCAGCAGATTTAGAGGCGCAACTCGCGCTTGAAGAGAAACTGGTGCACGCCATGGATGTCAGCGATGCTGCGTGGAAACAGGTACACGCGGCGCGGACCGCGGTTGAGCCGGCGGAAAAGAATGCAGCCGCGAAAGACGCTGCCAAGAAGCTTGCTATCGCATTGGCTGCGCTCGAGGACGGCGACCCACAAAAGCCTGGCTTTGGGCCGCTGAATCGCGATCTGGGCAGGCTGCTGACTATGACGGGAACAGGCGACGCACGCCCGGCTGAGACGTTGTACGCAGCCGTCCAGGCGCATTGCGGCCACCTGGATGAAGATCTGGCTCGCTGGCAGGAGCTGAACCAGCACGAGCTGGTGGCGATTAACAGCCTGCTCGCGAAAGATGGCAAAGGAACTTTGCCCGTGGTCACACCTCCGGGATCAGGTTGCACTCCCTGAGCGTACAACCAGATCTGCCCGAGTGGGGAGAGACTCAAGATCAAACCCTCGACGCATCGGCAGACGAAGGGCGATCAAACCGGAGCCCCTGGGTCATCGTTGATTTGCGCACCACATTGACCTGTGAGCCACAGATATGCGCCCACCGAAGAAAATAAGTCGCAAGATGGCGGCGGCTGACGTCCTGAGCTTTCGCTCGTCCGAGGAATTTCGCAGGTGGCTGGGCGCGAACCATCGGCACTCACCAGGTCTGTGGTTACGTATCTTTAAGAAGGACTCTCGAACGGTCTCGATCACCTATTCCGAAGCGCTCGACGAGGCTCTCTGTTTTGGGTGGATCGACGGCCAAAAGCAACGTTACGACGAGCTCTCATGGCTGCAGTGCTTCACCCCAAGGAGGCGGAAGAGCGGCTGGTCGCGAATCAACACCGAACACGCGAGCAGATTGATCGAAGCCGGCCGGATGAGGCCGGCAGGTCAGGATGAAATCGATGCCGCGAAGCGGGACGGCCGCTGGACGGCCGCCTACGATTCTCCGAGCAGGGCAACTTTCCCCCAGGAATTTCTCGCAGCCCTCAGCAAAAATAACAAAGCGAAGGAATTTTTCGACTCGCTCAATAGGACCAATCGCTACGCCATTGCCTACCGGCTGCAGACGGCAAAGAAGCCGGAAACCAGACAGCGGCGAATGGAAATGATTCTTGGCATGTTGGCCAGGCGCCAGCCGTTTCATTAAGCCAGTGCGGTTCTGCTTACTTCGAGGCCCTTCCGCTGTGCTTAGATGGTCGTAGATGTAGCTCGGAGCTAGCCTAAACCATTATGCGAGTTGCCATCGACACCGGCGGGACCTTCACCGACTGCATTTATCTGAAGAACGGAATACCGGCGGTAATCAAGTTGCTCTCAACACCCGACGATCCTGCCATATCGGTGCTCGAAGCTATTCGACGGATCTGCCCCGGACACACACCCGAGATTCGTCACGGAACGACCATTGGCACCAATGCCCTGCTTGAACGTAAAGGAGCTCGGGTGGCCTTTGTTACCACCCGGGGCTTTGAGGATTCGATTGCCATTGGACGGCAGGCTCGGTTAGATCTCTACAACTGGATGGCAACACCCAAGCCCTGCCTGGTCCCTCCGGAGCGGCGTTTTGGGGTTCCCGAGCGCGTCAGTGCCGAGGGCGAGATCCTGCTCGCACCCGGCCAGCAGGAACTCGACCGGGTTGCCCGCGAGATTTGCGCTAGCGGGGCAGAAACTGTTGCTGTTTCCCTGCTCTTTGCATTTCAAAATCCAGAAAACGAGCGCCAAGTGGCCGCGGCCCTCAAACCCCTTGGCCTACCTGTTTCCCTTGCTCATGAGATTTTGCCAGAATTCCGCGAGTATGAACGGGGCGTGACGGTGGTCGTTAATGCATACCTTGTCCCTAAGGCTGGCAGCTATGTCGAGCGCCTGGAGTCCGCCATCGAGCAGCACGATGGAGCCCTGTACGTGATGCAATCTTCAGGGGGAATTATCCCGGCGAAGCTTGCGGCCAAAGAGCCTGTGCGCACGGTGCTCTCCGGTCCCGCCGGAGGTGTCATTGGTGCTCATCGAGTGGCTCAGCTTTGCGGGATTCAGAATCTTATCGCCTTCGACATGGGCGGAACTTCGACCGATGTCACCTTGATCGATTCTTCGGGGCCGAGAATCACGAATGAATCCAGGGTCTCAGAAATTCCCATTGCCGTGCCGATGCTCGACATCCATACGGTTGGGGCCGGAGGGGGGTCGGTCGCCTGGTTCGATCGCGGCGGCATTCTCCACGTAGGGCCGATGTCGGCAGGAGCCGATCCGGGTCCGATTTGCTACGGCAAGGGCCAGCAGCCAACGGTTACCGATGCGAATCTCGTTCTTGGCCGCCTCGATCCTGAACTGCCGCTGGCCGCCAGTGTGCGACTTGACGAAGGGCGCACATGCGAATTTATGGAAAAAAATCGCGGACCAATTGCTTCAGTTGAGGAATTTGCGGCCGGCATCGTCCGGTTGGCAGAAACCGAGATGGAGCGAGCAATTCGCCTGATCTCGGTCGAACGCGGTCACGATCCGCGCGAGTTCGTTCTGGTCTCCTTTGGGGGCGCCGGTCCCCTACACGCCTGTTCCCTGGCCCGCGCGCTCGCTATCCCGCGAGTAATGATTCCGGCTATGCCTGGTGCACTCTCCGCACTCGGGATTCTTCTGTCGCATATAGTGCGCGATTACTCGAGAACCGTCATGATCTCGGTCGGAAATGGCCCGGCACAGAGTACGGGCGGAGAGGGCCTTGATTACTCCCTGGAGCCGCACTTTGCCGAGCTCGAACGAACGGCAAAAGCCGATTTTGAAAGAGATGGCCTGTCGGGAAACGTAACCCGGTCCCTTGATCTCCGCTACGCCGGGCAAGGGTACGAATTAAACATACCTGCCGGTCCCGAGATGCTCGAGAGTTTTCATCGCGCTCATGGCCAGCGCTATGGCCATCGAGATGAGCACCGGAAAGTAGAAGTGGTCAATGTACGGGTGCGTATGACTGCCCTGGCTGAACCGCCGCAGTTCCTGCAAAGGCCGGCAACCGAGCACGATCTTCTCGAGGCGCTTATCAAGAGAAAACGCGTAATGTTCGGAGGACAATGGTTCGAAACGGGGGTGTTCGACCGCGAGCGCCTCCAGTCCGGCGATCGGTTTGAAGGCCCGGCAATAGTGCACGAGTACAGTGCCACCACCGTCATACCGCCCGGATCGAAGGTCGAGGTGGATGATTATTCAAATCTATTGATCGCGGTATGACTGCAAGGCAACACTAAGAAATACTACAGAACTGTTACGACATTGGTGTCCTTCCCGATCGAACCTCGAAACCGGGCCGCCCAGTGACAAAGACCTCTTTCCAGATCTCGATCATCCGCTCGCCAATCTCAACAAAATCGGTTCCATTTGTTAGAAAACCTCTCTGAGTTTGGCAGGTGTGCTGCCCATGCGGATATCCGCGAGTCGGCGGAGTTCTTTCGCGCCTGGCCATCGGGTCGATCCATTCAAGGTTAAGGTTAGGCTGTCTTTCGGAAGGTAAACAGCAGTGGTCACCAGATCCTAAACCCGCGCCTTGCCTCCCCGAGAAGGTCGTCTCTTAGCGTGAACAGTTTCTCTCGATCCGCGACCTGCTGAAAAGGCTTCACGATTGATGCTCATAGTAGTAGCTTCATCTCCGTAGCTTATCGAAAGAAAGCGGCGTACTAACAATGACCGTATTTGATGCCATAGAGTTGGCAATATTTAACAGTGCCACCCACTCTGTCGCCGAAGAAATGGGAGCAACCCTGCGGCGGACAGCATTTTCGCCCAACATTAAGGAACGCCGGGACTATTCCTGCGCGATTTTCGACGGCGCCGGCGAGCTCGTCGCCATGGGCGATCACATGCCGGTGCATCTTGGCTCCATGCCAATGTCGGTTCGCGCGGCCATTAACGCCCTGGCGTTCTCTCCCGGAGACGTCGCTGTTCTCAATGATCCGTTCGCCGGTGGAACGCACCTGCCCGACATAACCATGGTGCTGCCCGTGTTCGTCGGAGGTCAAAAGGAACCAATTTTTTACACCGCTGCGCGCGCTCACCATGCCGACGTGGGGGGTAGATATCCAGGCTCCATGGGCCTTTGTCGCGAGATTTACGAAGAAGGATTTCGTATTCCCCCCATAAAGCTCGTCCGCAGCGGGGCCATGAACCAGGACCTGTTGCGGGCCATTCTGAACAACGTGCGCACCCCGGAAGAACGCGAAGGCGACCTCGCTTCGCAGATCGGGGCCTGCCGAGTCGGTGAGACTCGCTTGCTTGAGCTCGTTTCCCGCCATGAAGCCAGCAAGATCAACGGGCTTTGTGGCGCGCTGCTTGACTATTCCGAGCGGCTGATGAGCGCCGAGTTGGCCAATATGCCGGCGGGAGTTTTCACCGCAGAAGACTTTCTCGATGACGACGGTTTTGGAAGCGATCCTTTGAGACTCGCGGTAGCAATCCGCTTTGATCCGGCAAGGGCCCGTGCCGAAGTCGATTTCTCGGGTTCAAGTTCGCAGGCCCAAAGCAGCATCAACGCTGTTTTCGCGATCACCTACTCCGCTACCTATTATGTCTTTCGGTGTC
>JAFAWX010000047.1 GCA_019241535.1 Acidobacteriota bacterium
GATGGTTGTCGCGTGGCTGATCGTCGTTCACGTCGAGCAGTAGTACGCGCCTGTACCCCTGTACCGTCCCTCATTTGTCCCTTATATCGTCCCTTGTTCTGCCGACTGTAGCAGCATTTTTGGGACTGTAGCAGCATACGCGGACTGAAACAGCACGGGTTAGACTGTAGCAGCACTTCTCATATGGTCTGGCCGATCATTGGGCTGAAATGTTAGGTGTAGAGGTAGTGCAAGTCAATGAAGTGAGAGCGGTTGGCTCGGGGGGCTAGGAAGTCAATTGTCGTAACATCCTCGTTGCACTCAAAGTGGCGCCGAATTATGACACGGCATCAACTGCGGGACACCTGTGGCACGAACGTGCCCTTTGCAAAACCTTTTGCGTGTCAAAAAGGATAAATTTCGTGCAATGTCGACGGTGCCTCCGTGCGGGCTTAGGTTCTTTGGCAAGTCACTGAAACCAGATGAACTGAATCGAGCCCCGGGCACCAAGCCAACTAATCGGCCGTCAGCCCAAAGCCGCCAGCGAGGCAAGGACGTAGGCTCCAAATGCGACACACTTCTGGCACACTAGATCGCGACGAGAGGCGTACGGACGCGTTCTGGCTCCCGCCCGTTGCGGAGTTGGCGACGATAAGGGCGTTTCAAGTCTCTGTATCCGGCTTACTTCTTCAGTTCCGCGGGCCAATTTGTCACTAGAGAGATCGAAGCGGACTTCGTGCGGTCCGCAGTGATTACGACGAAACGCTGGCCATCAGAGCTCACGTCATACAGAGGATCAGGGAAATTGGGGAAGTCTAATTGGAAAAGCGGCCGGATCGAGTCGACGTGAAAGTTCGGCTGGCTGGCTATCTGCGCTTCCATCAAACGGTTCCCCATGGTTACAAAGAAAAATTCTTTGGTGTGGCTGAAGCGCGGAAGCCACCCGCCCGAAGTGGACACCTGATACTTTGCTCCATCGGCGGCGGGGGGCACGACATACACCTCGGGCCTGCCAGTCTCGTAGGAGAAATAGGCAATCCACCGGCTGTCGGGAGAGAAGAAACCGTCATAGGTACTGACGGAGCTTTGCGAAGTTATCGGCGGACGAAACGGCTTATGATCGCCGGCCACTGGCAGAATCCAAAGCGAGTACGTCCCTTCTTTTGTATGCATGTTCAGGGAAACATATTTTCCGTCCGGGGACCAATCAAGGGCGAAGCCACTTCCAGACCATTCGCTGTGATAGAGAGTCTCTTCGGGTTGTCGCCCCTCGAGGGATCGGCGCCGAATCGAGAACCCGCGGTTCTCTATGACCGAGTAGGCGATCTCTTTTCCATCTGGGGACCACGTTCCCCAATTGGCATCTTGTCCAAACGTGATCCGCGTTGGCTGGCCACCCGCCACCGGATAAACCCATACATCGTTCTTTCCCGATCGCGAGTCTTGCACCGTGACCGCGATCGACTTGCCATCCGGCGAAAATCGCGGATCTGAATAGACGGCCAGTGGACCTGGGGTAACCACAACGCTTCCGCTACGGTCAAAGATCTTCATTTCTGATTCCGCGGAACTCTCGTGATAGGCAAGCACACCATTGGCCGAGACAGAGAACGTTATGCCTTCGCCCAAAGGTTGAGGATTGCCCGAGAGCTGGAAGGTGCGCATACTGAAGGGCTGGGCCTGGATGTGGCCGCCCCGAACAAACAGGAGATGATCCGTAGAGAATCGCGCCCGGCTGCCAGGGGCAACAGTCACTCCGCTTTGCTCAGGCTTGCCTAGCACACCGATTTTGATCTGGTCGGGGCCCGTCCGCGACGAGGAGATGTAAAGGAAGTGTTTGCCGTCGGGGAGGAACGACGGACCGCTGTTGGAAGTTTCATCCTTAGCCATTTTTGTGGCCAGACTAACCTCTCCTCCGGATGCCGGTACTCGAGAGATGGGACCTGACTCCTGTTTGCCGAACAGAATGGTGCCATCCGCACCCCAGTCGCAACAGTCGCCCTTCACGTCATCCGCGAGGGTTTGCGCTTCTCCGCCCGAGACGCTGATCGTCTTGAGCTTCTGATCGGCGACGAAGCCCAGGTACTGGCTGTCGGGAGACCAGAAGGGGACCGCTGCATCTTCCGTCCCCGGCAACATAGTGGCCTGCTGCGCATTGAGCGGACGCGCCCACAAGTTAGTGCTTCCTTTTTCGTCCACCGCGGAAAAAGCCAGTGTTTTGCCGTCCGGCGAGACCGCCACAGGACCAGCGTCAAAACCCGAGGCACGGAACGTAGTTCCCGGCGGAGGCGGGATATAGGATCGCACCGAAAAGACAGGAGCGTTCACGCGTTGCGAGAAATAGAAGGTGATTGACGCGGCGATGAGCAGAAGGGCTGCGCCAGCCAACAGCATCCGCGCGCTGAACCCCGGTTGCGATTGGCCTGGAACGATCGCAGCCGGGGACTGGGCAGTTTGCGCAATACCTTTCAACTGTAGCTGCACATCGTGGGCCGTCTGAATCCGCTCGTCTCGGTCCTTCGCCAGACACGTCGCCACCAGATAATCCAAGGCTGCGGGCGTTAGCGGCTTGATCGCACTGATGGCCTCGGGATCTTTTTCCAGAATCGCCGAAGCCACGCTGATCTGGCTCTTCCCCTCAAATGCCCGCTTGCCAGTGCCCATCTCGTAGAGCACCGCACCGAAAGCAAAGATATCCGAACGCGCATCTGCCTCTTTACCCTCAATCTGCTCCGGAGACATATACTGGATGGTCCCCACAATGCTGCCCGCCGTAGTCAGTGGGCTCACCGGAGTCGGTCCGCTCATCGTCCGCGCTGCCGACAAGAGCGGGGCCGATGCTGAGACCGACCCGCCAGGCGAGCTGGGCTTCGCCAGACCAAAATCCATCAGTTTGGCACCGGACTTTGTCAGCATGATATTGCCCGGCTTCAAGTCGCGATGCACAATGCCGGCTCGATGCGCCACCGCCAAGGCTTCCGCAACTTCCATCCCAATCTTCAACAACTCGGCCAGAGGCACTGCACCTCTGAGCAGCCGCCCGGCCAGCGTTTCGCCGTCCAAAAACTCCATCACTAGGAAATCAGTGCCGTCCTGCAAACCAAGATCGAAGAGCTGGCAGATGTGGGGATGGTTCAGCGAAGAGGCCGCACGCGCTTCGCGCTCGAAGCGCTGTTTGAACTCAGGATTCTCCGAAAGATGAGTGGGCAGAATCTTGACCGCAACGGTGCGATCAAGCCGTGTATCGCGTGCACGATATACCTCGCCCATGCCGCCTGCACCTAGTGGTGAAAGGATTTCATAAGGGCCGAGTTTCGTGCCGGATGGTAAATCCATTGTGGGCGCAATTATAGCCTGGCACTGCACGTCACAAAGGATGCGACGATGCTTGTCGGCCGCCCTGTAGCTAGCGGATCAGACGGGCAAACGGGAAGCAATCAGCCAGACGACTGATCGGCCGTCATTCGTTCTTACCAACTGTTTCAAAACGCCCCCGAGAAGTGTGTCGTACTCTTCTATTAGCTAGTCGCTAATCGAGCGTTTCTTGCGTGCTTT
>JAFAWX010000059.1 GCA_019241535.1 Acidobacteriota bacterium
TGATAGATGAGGCGTATCACCATTATGTGGGTACATCGGGATACGCGTCCTTCATCGACCGCCCCACCGAGGATGGCCGGGTGATCGTTTGCCGCACATTCTCTGCCATCTACGGCCTCGCCGGATTGAGAGTAGGTTACGCAATATCTTCCCCAAAGGTCATTCAGCAGATGAGAAGATTCCTCACGGAAGACAACATTAATTCCATTGCTAGGCAGGCGGTTTCAGCGGCGCTCGAGGATTCCGATGGCCTCCATGAAGCCATGGAACGAAACGCCAATGATCGCCAGGAATTTTTTAATTCCGCGATGGCTCGCGGACAAAAAGGAATCGACTCTCACGCCAATTTTGTATTTATAAATTCTTTTAGTCCGGCGGATAGGGTTATCGAGCATTTCCGCAGCCATAATATTCTGATCGGACCGCGTTTCCGCGAGATGGATACTTTCATACGCATCTCTCTCGGTCGACCGGAGGAAATGCGCCAGTTCTGGCACGCATGGGACATGCTTCCCGGTATTAAAGGAAAGATGGCACACTGAGACTGGAAGCAGTTTACAAGCGCGCGGCAAGTCCGAGTTTCCGCCATATCCGCTGCGAGCCTGTTTTCGTTCGCCCTACTTCGGACACTCCTCAGAAGAGTTCCTGACGACCACGCTCTCTGCACCAAGATAATTCGCCAGGCAACGGTTCTGGGTACACGCGGGATCGGAAGAGAGATTTTGGTGAAAGGTCAGGTTAGGATACGGTGGCAAGGCATCGAATTCGAGCGCCCCGCCGTGTTGCTTCAGGCGCAGCAAATCCGCTCTGCGCCAAGACTGTACCGGACCGTGGAGGTCTTTGAGCGCCGCCCGGAAGTTCGACGAGCTGAGAAGAATAACAGCGAAAAAGGTGTACGCACTCATTCTCGTCGACAGCGAGAATCGCAGCCGATGAAACTCTGGTATGCCTACGGAGATGAAGCCTGCTAGTAGAAGCCAAAAAAGAAACTGAAACCACGCCACCACCCGATAAGGCAACCACGTACCAATGGCCATTTCAGTCGAGCCAACCTCACATATGAGAAGAAACATGCCGCCAATGAATGCCCTGCCAAGCCATGGAGGCGGGTACGTTACCTCCTTCCCGGCATCTGGATGTCTTTGATTAAGTAGCAACATCAGACAGAACCCCGCGGTCAAAACAGCTGCAGAGGAAGCCCAGCTGAGGCCGTGATAGAAACCGTGTGCGATCCATCTCGGCAAATGACGCAAATCAAACATATGTCGGTGTTCAATAGCAGCCCGCACCGCATTGCCGGGAGCGAGCACCACGGCGGCCTGGCTCAGAGCGGCGGCGGCGAGGCTCAGGTACCAGTGCCGCGCGGGCACTTTCCTGGCCGTCATGATCGAGGCTCCAATCAGCAAGAAACTGCAAAGGACGGTACCTGCGATCTCGTGTTGCGCCGGCACCGCGATCGATAACAGCACGATTGCGCAGTAATACCAGGTCGCGGCGCGGGCTTTGCGCAAGAGGCTGACAAGCAGCAGGAGGGTAGTGAACGACAAGCTGTACTCGATCGCGCCGGTGAGCCAATAAAGCTCCTGCGGAAGATCGCTCAAGCTGGCGAGATACGCGGCGTAGAAAATCGATGCCGCCAGAAGCGAAGAGGCGCGAGAAAGCTCGAATAGAGTGCAAAAGAAATACCACAGTGTCAGAAAGTTTGAGACAATCACCGCAAACAGCAAGCAGCCATAAGCACCCGGAAGATTGACGTGGCTCATGACCGAGGTCTGAATCAGGTTGGTAAGCCAACGTGCCGACCACCGCGTGTAGTACAGCCAGGTCTCTGCCAACGCGCCCGATGGCGGCTGGATTCGCCCGCAACATGACAGGGTCGCCTTACAAAAATCGTCGGTAGCTGGCAGTGAGTAGAATGCCAACGCCACAAAGGGAATAAAAAAAAGAATCAGGACAACCGGAAGAAGGAAGCGGGCAATGATGGATGCCTGGAGCGGGGGAGTGCGTGGTTCCTCTTGACCAGGCATTGCTATCGCCAAAACGGCTTAGTCGTCTTTCTGGTCTTCACATTCCAGCAAACCTGTCGGGCACTGCAGTTTGGTCTCGCGCTCACTTATCCATATCTCAATCGTTTGCAGGTCCTCCTCGAGAATCGAAGAGTTCGAATCAGATCGTAGTCCGCCAGACGGCACCAGCGACCTTCCACCTTACGCAAAGCTAGGGTTTCGACAGGCGATTGCGCAATTCCAAAGTCGTGAGCACAAGAAGGATATAGATCACGATTTCAAGAGGCCAGCCGTGCGGACCCGCGCTGATGCGTACGAATATCGCGAAAAGCAGCACAAAGACCGGATAGATGACCGGCTTCACGCGGCGCCAGGTCGTTCGCCGGTCCATCCCATTTACTTCGGGGTCGGTCTGATCTTGCCTTTCGAGCTGATTATCAGCTGGGTGGAACTCATCGACGGAGTCGAAAGCTGTCCTTCTCTCGCTGTACTCTTCCGCGCTCGCCGGCTCTCCGTACATGGTGTGACCGTTCGAGGGGGCCAAGGCAGAATGCCGAACTGAGGCGTTCGCCTGCAGGCCGGGCGGGAGCGCTTCCTGCCGATACACATCTGTATCCTCAAGCTGACGTAATAGATCGTTGATATCCGGGAGCGGCTCAAGCTGGTTTTGCAAGGAGGCGGAGTGCGGCTCACTCCCATTTGCCGGGTAAGTCGAGAGGCCTGAATCGCTTTCGTGTAGCGTGGCAGTTGCCTCACCCGCATTTCCCGCCAGCGTCGCAGGATTTGGAGTTCGCGGCTCGAGTTGCTTCGACTCACGGGGGACCGAACCCCACCTCAAGCGGGTTCGAGAGATTGCATTACCCGCGGGAGCCCGGTTTCCTGCAGCTGACACGGCGGCTGGCTCGTAGCCCGGAATGCTTGTGCCGGTATGCCGTTCATAGACTTCGAGGCTTGGCGTTGCACCAATCAAGTGGCTTACGACCCCCGCCATCAGCTCGCAGACGTAAATGCCGTCGGCGTCAAAACGCCCATGTCTTGAAAACAGTTGAATGCAGCCGGCCAGTGTACCGTAACGATAAATCGGCGCACTCAGAACTTTGGCCACGAGCCGGGTGGCCAGGGCTTTGTCCTGCCAAGTGTCGGTTTCGACGAACTGCCCCCATTTGAGCCGTTCGAAGGATATGCTCTCATCTGCGCCGATCTTCAGACCTGGCAGCGCTACCGCGATTCCGGTACCGACCTTGTAATCGAGATCCTGGCCCGCAACCAATGCAATGGCTGCTCCGGCAGCCGCGCTGAGCTTCTGCGTGCGATTGGCGATCAGGTGCATTGCCGTTTCCGAATCCAGCTTGCGCTTGCGAATCAAGGATTGGGTATCAATGACCTCGGCGATGATCTCGCTGAACTTCGGAGCGGGGAGCTTGGAGCGAATGCGATCATGCTGCTGCTGAAGTGAGTAAGCAGAGCTCAGCAGGCTAGTGAAGAGCCGATCCTCCGTGACAGCACCAATCGGATTTTTGCTTGCTCCCATATTCAAAACAAGACGTGACAGCAGCCGTCAGGAATGAACAGGTCTGGGTGTTCGATTTCTGTCGCTCTTGCCAGTCGACGAATGGCGCGCTTTCGAACAGCAACTGTCGGATGGGCGTCGATTGCCTTCAGGCGACGTTCCTGCCGTCAAACTCCCCAATTCCTAGGGGTATGAGGCGCAATG
>JAFAWX010000187.1 GCA_019241535.1 Acidobacteriota bacterium
AAGGGAATAAGCAGCACAAAAGCCGTCAAACCGACGGTGATGAACTTGCGTTTGGCGATATCGGCCAGCATTTCACGGACATCAAAAAACTTATCGAGCCAGATATAGGTCAGAAAATGCAGGCCGCCGTAAAAAAAAGCAAACAGACCGAGCATGCGCCGGAACTTGATAAGCGCAGGCACTCCCAGAGACTTGCGCAGAGGCGTAATCGCCAGCGTGATGAGAAGAAAGCGCAGCGTCCAATCGCCGGTCGCGTGCGTAATTTTTTCGATGGGATTGGCCCCCAGATGGGCGGTAAATCCCTCCCATCCGAGCATCCCCAGGGGAACCAGGCAGGTCACAAATACCAGTACTTTGATCGCGCGAATCATGAAGTTGTCGTGCCTGACAAGGGCAAAAACCCGTCCTGCAGCGTGCGCCAGATTCGACGCACCCACCGGACCTCGGGGCGGGTCAAGGGTCAAGCATGAGCGCAGGAGCAAGCGACGCGACGCGTCCCACGTATCCTCTCCAGTCCCGCTCTCCGAGCTGTCAGGGAATAAAGCTAGAAATTCTTTTTCAAATCCATCCCTGCGTAGAGGCTAGCTACCTGATCGTAGCCGTTGAACATCAACGTGGGACGCTTGAAGAACTCTCCCAGCCTTCGTTCGGTCTTTTGGCTCCAGCGCGGGTGGTCAACATTTGGATTCACGTTGGAGTAGAAGCCGTACTCGCTCGGCGCCGCCTTATTCCAGGTGTTCAGCGGTTGATGCTCGGTGAAGTGAATGCGCACGATGGCCTTTGCGCTCTTGAATCCATACTTCCACGGCAGCACGATACGGAGGGGAGCGCCATCCTGATTGGGAAGCACCTCGCCGTACATTCCGAAGCAGAGCAGGGCCAGAGGGTGCATAGCTTCGTCCATTCGCAAGCCCTCGACGTAAGGCCAGTCAAGCACGTTACGGCGCTGGCCCGGCATCTGCTTGACATCGTAAATCGTGGTGAACTCAACAAATTTTGCCTTGCCCAGCGGCTGCGCACGCTTGACCAGCTCGTTCAGCGAGAAACCCACCCAGGGTACTACGATCGACCACCCCTCAACGCAGCGGTGCCGGTAAATGCGTTCTTCCGGCGCGGCAAATTTTATGATGGTATCAACGTCGAGCACCTGCTTTTTCTCGACCGCGCCGTCGATGGTAACCGTCCAGGGCCGAGTCCTGAAATTCTTGGCCAGCTCCGCCGGACCCTCTTTTTCGGTAGAGAACTCGTAATAGTTGTTGTAATGGGTGACCGAATTTACGGGCGTAATTTTTTCATTCGCCGAGAAAGGGCTCTTTGTGACGCCCCCGATCTTCTCGTCCGCGCGGGCAAGCGACGCGGGGCGAACCAGTTCGTCGATGCCCGCGAAAGCCGCCGCCCCGGCTACCGCCGCGGCCGCAAGGAACTTGCGGCGGTTCAGATACACATCCCGGGGCGTGATTTCTGACGAGCTGATATGATTTGGCTTCCCCATCCGCATGGCGGAATCTCCACAGTGGATACGTACCTTAAACCATTTTAGATCTTTGATTGCCGGCGCGCGGAAAAGTTACAGCCCGGGACCTAACCGGCACAGGCTTAGCCGCACTGGGCGTCGTTTCCCCCCGGTTTGTATCTGCAAACAGCAGACCGTCCCGCCAACTCGGGCGGCAAAGAGTTCGCTGCATTTAACCCGATTCTCAGATGAGAGGCAACGACCCCTGCTTTGAAGACGTTCCGGCCAAGCTCGCCATGGTTGATTGTCGCTCAGCTCCTTGCGCTGGCGATTTCCGCCGGGGCGCAGAACTCCGCCCAGAACCGGGCGCGCGAAGGCGATGAGCTCACGATCATCGTCGGTGACGAAAATGGAGTCGCGATATCAGGCGCCCGGGTCGTGATTGAAGGCCCGGGCCGGGTGATTCGTTGCGAGAGCGATCTTGCCGGAAGGTGCCGCTTTTCTAGCTTATCGGGCGGGCCCTGGCGCCTGCACGTCGAAAGAGAAGCTTTCTATGTTCTGACCCTGTCGCCGGTCCAGACCTCGGGCACGCTCGAGGTGACGCTCGTTCACCAGCAGGAAGTGCGCGAGACCGTCAACGTGCTGGAGTCTTCGCCGGCCATCGACCCCGAGCAGGTTTCATCCGAGGAGCAACTGAGCGGCCTCGATATCATCAACATCCCATATCCGAACACCCGTGACTATCGCTATGTCCTGAATTTTATTCCTGGCGTTGTGCTCGATCAGACTGCCCAGCCGCATATTGCCGGCGGGGAAACATCGCAGAGCTTGACCGAGCTCGACGGGTTCAATGTCACCCAGCCCGCCAACGGACAACTGCTGGTGCGGGTGAGCACCGACGCCTTGCGCAGTGTCGATGTTGAAACCAGCCGCATTTCCGCCCGTTACGGCAAAGGACCCGCGGGAGTGCTGGCTCTCGGGACCGGAATCGGAGATAACCACTATCGTTTCGCGGCCACGAACTTTGTCCCCTCGGTGCAGAACAAAAGAGGCTGGGCTCTCGATAAGGTTGACCCACGCTTCACATTCTCCGGCCCCATTCAAAAGGGCCGCATCTGGTTTTTTGACGGCATAGACGGCGAGTACGACAACGTCATCATCCCCGAACTCCCGCGAGGCGAAGACCGGGACACGGTCTGGCGCTTGGGAAATCTGCTCAAAGTGCAAACGAACGTCACCGCGCGCAACATCCTGACCAGCAGTTTCCTGGTTAACCGGCTTCATGACAATCACCTGAACTTCTCTACGCTTGCTCCGGCAAGCACCCGTCCCGAGGACAACGAGAACCTGTATTTTGCTTCCCTGAAGGAGCAGCATACATTTGCGGCCGAAGCCCTTTTCGAACTGGGAGTGGCAGTCAGCCGGTATGGGCTCGACCAGGTGCCTCTCGGTACAGCCCCGTACGTACTCACGCCGCAGCAAGCCGAGGGGAACTACTACCGGCAGGCACACACCATCGCCAGCCGCTGGCAGGGAATCGCGAACTTATATCTGCCGCGAAACTGGCATGGCCGGCACGACTTGAGGTTCGGGATCGACATTGACCGCCTCGGCTACGGCCAGGCGTTCCGCCGCTCCTCGATCACCTCGTTGCGCAACTGTCCTGCGCTAAGCCTCAATTGCTACCCGCTTTCGCTCTTCTCCACCTTCTCCGGGGGTGGCCCCGCTTTTGTCGCGAACCGCGAGGCCAGCGCTTTTGTCGAGGACCGCTGGGCTTTGCTGGCGCGCACGCTGATCGAGGCAGGAGTCCGTTACGATCGGGACGACATCGTGGGTCGCCAGCTTTTTTCTCCCCGTCTGGCGGGCAGCTATGTGGTAGACCGCTCCGGAGACACGAAGCTTTCAGCCGGCATAGGCGTGGTATTTCAGTCGACCGACCTGGCGCTTATTGCCGCACCATTTGCCGGCTCGAGAAGCGATACTTTCTTTACTGCAAACGGGAGCGCCAGCACATTCGTTACGAGTTTCACGGTAGACCGAACCCGGCTTCTCGCCCCGCGTTTTCTCAACTGGAGTCTAGCACTCGAGCGCAAACTCCCCTGGGAGATTTTTTTGAAGACGGAGTTTCTCGAGCGCAACTCGATCCACGGTTTTGTCTATAACACTCCTGGGGGCGCCGGAGGAACCAACTTCGTCCTCGAGAACACGCGACGAGACCATTATTACGGATTGAAAGTGGACCTGCGGCGGATGTTCCGCAAGCGTTACGTTGTGACCGCTTCCTACATGCGCTCACGTTCGCGCTCTAATCAGGTGCTCGACTACTCTCTCGACAATCCCGTGCTAAGCTCGCAGCTTGCCGGACCCTATCCCTGGGATGCACCCAACCGATTTGTCTCCTGGGGATGGTTGCCCCTGGTTAAAGGCTTCGATGCCGGGTTCTCGTTCGAAGGGCGCACCGGCTTTCCTTTCGCGGCGGTAAACGACCAGCAGCAGATTGTGCGCCCTCCGGGCACATATCGTTTCCCGACATATATCAGCTTGAACGTTCACCTCGAGAAACGTTTCCATGCCCTGGGTTTCAATTGGGCACTGCGCGGCGGATTCGATAACGTTACCAATCGTCAAAATGCCTTCACCGTGAATAACGACATCAACTCGCCGCAGTTTCTCACCTTCAGCAACTTCGACCGGCGCGCTTTTACGGCGAGAATTCGTTTCCTCGGGCGCAAATAGAGGCGGTATTCCTGACCGGCCGGCTTGCACTTATTACCCGCCTGTAGCAGTTAAAGCCGGTCGGGGCGCCGCTAAGCGGCAGAAAATAAAGCTTCGCTAGATCTTGGCATACCGAATGCAGCCTGCAGCAGCAGATCCCAGGGAGGTCACAATGCAAGCTGCGATGAAAGACTGGCGAGAGCTTTCTGAGGCCGCCAGCCGCGAGCAGGATCCGGAAAGGCTTATTCAGCTGGTCGAGGAGTTGAATCGGCTGCTTATCGACCGCGAGCGCCAAATAAGAGCGCGCCTGCCGGTCAACTGAGGCTTGCACTCGTTCGGCCCAGGGTGTTCTCCCGAGCCTCGGTATCAATTCTTTCCCAACCCGTCCCCCGCCCGATTCGACGCCGTACGCCGCGGCGTGTCGCGCGGCTTCAACGCTGGTAATGGAGAAGTGAGAAAACATCGTACTTCTCGAGTTTTTCTCGAGCGTGCAGAAAATCCAGTTCGACCACAAAACCCAGACCGGAGATTGTTGCCCCCAACTTTTCGGCCAGCTTGGCCGTCGCCTCCGCCGTTCCTCCCGTCGCCAGCAGATCGTCTACGATGATGACCTGCTGCCCCGGCTGGATGGCATCGCTGTGAATTTCAAGCGTGTTTGTGCCGTACTCGAGAACATAATCGTACTTTGCCCTGGCCGCGGGCAATTTGCCCGGCTTCCGTACAGGCACGAATCCCGCGCTCAATCGGTAGGCCACGGCCGGTCCGAAGATGAAGCCCCGCGCCTCGATGCCAAGTACCAGATCGACTTCTTTTGCCAGATAGTGCTCGGAGAGAGCATCGATCAAAGTGGCAAAGCCGACCTTGTCTTTGAGCAGCGTGGTGATGTCGTAAAACAGAATGCCTTTTTGAGGAAAGTCTGGAATCTCGCGGATCAGTTTCTTCAGGTGCTCGCAGTCGATCACGGCCTTTCCCGGAGTCGAATTTGGCATTTACCAGGCTCCTTCAATCCGAAAGACCTTCAGGCCGGGGACGGGTTTCGCCTCTAGCTCCTCGATATCGTCCACCCGAGCGGCGCGCGGGCCCTGGCGGAGGCGCGAACGCAAGCCATGCAGTTGATCGCGCGTGCCTATCGCCAGCACCTCGACAGTCCCGTCGGCATTGTTTCGCACCCAGCCGGCAATGCCCAACAGGTGGGCCTCCCGCTCGACGAACCAGCGGAAGCCTACGCCCTGAACCCGGCCGCGAATCAGATAGCGCCGCGCCAGCGTTGTTGTCTCTCCAGCCGAATTCATCTCAGCCTGATATGGAACGAGAACCCCCAGACAGGTATCAAAATCTTCTTACCCTCGTGCCCTCGGCATGGACGCTCGCGCGCTATGCCCTTGAGAGGTACGCGCCTTCGGACGTGTCGACCCGAATCCTTTCGCCTTCGTTGATAAAAGGCGGTACCTGTACGACCAACCCGGTTTCGGTCTTGGCTGGTTTTGTGACGCTCGAGGCGGTGGCGCTCTTCAGGCCGGGTTCGGTCTCGACCACGGTCAAATCCACGGTTTGCGGCAATTCGATTCCCACCGGCTTGCCATCGAAAAATTCCACTTGAATCTCCAGATTGGGAGTCAAGTAGTCGACGGCTTCCCCCAGAACGGACTTGTCCAGATGGATTTGCTCGTAATTTTCGGTGTTCATGAAGTAGTAGGCGTCGCCGTCGCTGTAGAGAAACTCCATCCGCACTTCATCGACGTTGATCCGTTCAATCGGGTCAGCGGAGCGGAAACGGTGCTCGAACATGGCCCCCGTCCTCAGGTTGCGCAGTTTCGCCTGGATGAAAGCCCGCAGGTTGCCGGGCGTACGATGCTCGACGCTGAAAACCGAATGCAGGTCGTGGTTATGTTTGATGATCATGCCCGGACGGAGCTGGGTAGCTGGAATCGCCATTGCTGGAAGTGCTCTCCTTCGAGGACTGGCGGCGCAAAGGGAAAAGAGCCGTAGTCGCCGCCGTGGCTAAATGCGATATTTTATACGGGTTGGCGTGATTTGAAAATTCGATGCGTACTTCATCGCGGGCGCCCCTCAATGCGGGGCGGATACGCAATTGTCATGAAAGGCGATCCGGATTGTGCAATTACGAGCAGCGGTGCAAGACAGCTAGAATATTCCAAGACAGCTAGAATATTCTAAGTGGAATCCAACCGAAGAAAACTAAAGAGGTGCATCATGCGAGAAGGCAGATACGAATCTGGGAATTTCGGCACCGCCATCACTTTCCTGCTGATCGGGCTGGGAGCGGGCACGGTGGTCGGTATGCTGTTCGCACCCAAAACCGGAACTCAACTGCGTCGTGATTTGCGCCGCGGTTACGAGAGCGCTCGTGATAGCTTCGATGACTGGAAGGAAACCGCCCGCGATTTTGCCGAAGACGCGATTGGTCGGGGAACGGACTTCGCCGAAGACCTGAGAGAGCGTGTCAGACCTCTCGGCCGCAGCATGCGCCGGGGCTAATCCGCTCGACACGGTTTACCGAATCAGGGAGCCGAAAAAGCCCTTTACCTTCCGGAAGAAGTTTTCCCGGGTGCCCGGGGGATCGGGCCGGGGTGGAAGCACAAGCATAGCCGGTAAGGGTTCGCTTCGGCGAGCGGCAATCGGCAGCCCCGTTACCTCGGGGACGGGCGCCGCCAAAATGGTTGCGTGCGAAGCCGTTCGTTCGCGCCCGATGAATACCAGTGGAGCTTCAAGTTGCGCCTCGGCCTGGGCCGGCTGCTTGTCGTTGGGCGCCGTCTTTTGGCCCTCGGGGCTGGCTGCCGAAAGGCCTGGAGAATCGCCGCTGCCGGTACTTTGGCCGGAGTTTTGCAGCTGAAGTCTGCCCTCAGCAGGGTCGTCCGAAACCGGCGATCGAGCCGAGGCGGCAAGCACCGGCTGCTCCGGCGCAGGGCATCCGCATGACATAACGGGAATTTCCGTCGCGTCCAGCCGGCCTTGGCGAAACACGATTTGTTGCTCGGGCTTGATTTCGTAAGTGCCGCTGCCCAGCAGTTCCGCGACTACCGCCGACGATGTGCTTCCGCGCAGGGATCCGACGCAGGTGTTGCCACGATTGTCAGCACGCACCGCTACATTGAACGCACCCGGCCCGGGCAGCACGATGCGAAAATCGGGGGTTACCACCGAGTCGACCGAGCCGGTAAGCACGTAATGGGTTTCGATCGACCCCTGACTCATTCCCAACATGAGATCCTGACCGTTCGGCGAGGTAGTGACGGAAATGGTTGTGCCCGGACATACTTTAACCTCTCCTCCGCGCGCCAGGCGTAATAAGGCCGTCTGTTCTCCGGCGGTAATCGACGATCCCGAGGCCACCCGGTTTCCGGCCTCGACCAGGGTGCCGGTATTGCCTACCGTAACTGGCACAATCGCGGGTTGAACCCCGGTCGTGAAGGCGGGCACAGACGGTGGCTTGGTGCCGCTCTCCTCCGCCGTCATGCGAACGTAAACATGATTGCCAGTTTTATCCCAGCTATAGTGAACCGGTTTGGTCAAGTCGACGACAATGCGGGTTACTGGAGGCGAACTCTGGTACTGGTTCAGGCGAATACCGCTAATCTGCTCGTCGTGATAAGAAATCTTCCGCTGCACGCCGGTCAAAAGGGCAGCCGGAAGATCGATTACCAGCCGCAGCGGCTGTTCTACTGTTTGCAGCTTGGGGGCCAGCGGCCCGCTGGCCGTGATCTCGAGAACCGGCCCGCTTTGCCCGGCATCGACACGAACTCGATGGATTTCAACGGGACTGCCGCGAGATGCTGCACCCAAGGCAAGTGGTGCCGCCAGCATCAGGGAAAGGGCGAGAAGAGCCGCCCGGTCGCGTTCTGGGGCACAAACCACAGGGCTTCCCTAAATTGGCGTGGAGCTTGCGATGAGAGTAGCACTGCCTTCGGGATTAATAAAGGACAGGGCACCCCGAATTTCAACGCCAGGCTCAAGTGAAGCAGCGCCGGACCGGGCGCACGGCGAAGACAAAATTCATGCACTCTGAGGCAGTCGGTCAGGATTCGGAGAGGAACTCGTATTCGTCGATTACCGCGGCCACCGGCACCTTTGCGTCCGCGATGGCGTTATCGACGCGCACTATCTTTCCCCGGCAGCGTACACGGATGCTTTCCGTCAAGGTGATTTCCGGGGGGAGAGTCAGAGTGAAATCGATCTCAGAATTGATGGCCAGAGGAGTTTCGAGATAGAAACAAATTCCACGAGCACTGACATCGCGGGTCTGGGCCGCCAGTGCCGCAGCCGGATTGCCGGCGTGAGTTACGGAAACGGGCAGACGCAGGGCAAAGCGCCGAGTGGCTCTTTTCTCCGCCTGTTGAGCTTCAACGACCATGAAGGAGACTCCTGAAAGCACCTAAACCACTGTTAGAATCGAACTTCCTTGGTCACATGTCAAGCTGAACTTAAGGACGAGGCGAGGGTCGAGCCCGGTGCCTGTAGCCATAATGTAATCTACATACAGAAGCATGGTTTTTGTACTAGATAATTACGACTCATTTACCTATAACCTGGTGCAATATCTGGGGGAACTTGGGGCGGAGGTCCTGGTGCGCCGCAATGACAAGGTCAGTCTGGCCGAGGTCGAGGCCATGCATCCTCAACAAATTCTGGTCTCCCCCGGACCCTGTACCCCACAGCAGGCGGGCATAAGCATCGATCTGTTCCGCCACTTCACGGGCAAGCTGCCCCTCCTGGGAGTCTGTCTCGGGCACCAAGCGCTGGGGGCCGCCTTCGGCGGTAAGGTCGTGCGGGCTTCCCAGCTCATGCACGGCAAAACCAGCCGGGTCGAGCATGACGGCCGCACCGTATTCCGAGACCTGCCGTCGCCTTTTACCGCTACCCGGTACCACTCGTTGATTGTCGAGGAAGCAGGACTCCCGGATGAACTCGAAGTCAGCGCATGGACGAGAGAGGAGGGCGGCAGAAGGACTATCATGGGCCTGCGCCACAAAAAGTTCCCCGTCGAAGGCGTGCAGTTTCACCCCGAGAGCGTACTGACTGTCGAAGGGAAGAAGTTACTCGGGAACTTCCTCGCCATGCAGCCTTCCTGAGCCAGTCGCGCACGAGTTCAGGCGGTCCGGGTTCCCCTAGCCAGTTCCACAGCGCGCAACAAAGCCTGAGCTTTGTTGAGGCTCTCGTGGTACTCGCTAGGCGGATCAGAATCGGCCACAATGCCGGCTCCCGCTTGGAGATAGGCCTTCTGGCCGCGCATCAGCATGGTACGGATCGCGATGCAGGAGTCGAGATTTCCGGCAAAGTCGGCGTAGAGCACCGACCCGCCGTAAATTCCCCGCCGCCTGGGCTCAAGTTCCTCAATGATCTGCATGGCGCGGACTTTGGGGGCGCCGCTCAGTGTGCCCGCAGGGAAGCAGGCGGCAAAGGCGTCAAGCGCCTGCAGGCCGGCTCGAAGTTTGCCCTCAAGCGCCGAAACCATGTGCATGACGTGAGAATAACGCTCGACATACATCAAGTCCTTGACTTTTACCGAGCCATATTCACTGACCCGCCCCAAATCATTGCGACCGAGGTCGACGAGCATCACGTGCTCCGCACGTTCTTTTTCATTGTTCAGCATTTCCTCCTCGTACCGCCGATCCTCGATCTCGTCTTTTCCGCGCGGACGAGTTCCGGCGATGGGGCGATACTCGAGCTTGCGTCCGCTGACCCGGACCAGCATTTCCGGGGACGAGCCGAGGACGTGCGTATTCCCCATCCTGAGAAAGTACATGTAGGGCGAGGGATTGACGGTCCGGAGCGCGCGATAAATGTCAAAGGCGGGCACCCCGGGGGTAAACTCCAACCGCTCGGAAAGCACCACCTGAAAGATATCGCCAGCGGCTATGTACTCCTTCGCCCGCTGGACGGAGTCTTCAAAGTTTTTACCCCCGCGGAGCGCACGCAGGTTCATCCGGCCGTGGTGCTTGGCGGCCGCCGGTTGCCATTGCGAGCGTAGTCTACTGAAAAGTTTTTTTTCCATCCGCGCGATGCCGGCAAGCGCCCGCTGATAGGCGTTTCGCGGTGCTTCGCGGGTAACATCGGCGGCCGCAATGATGTGAATCTGATGGCGCAGGTGGTCAAAGGCCAGGAGGCCATCGAAAAACATCAGCGTGCAGTCGGCGAGACGGAGATCGTCTTTAGTGCGGTCGTCGATTTTTTCCAGCTGGCGGACGATGTCGTAGGAACAAAAACCGACGGCTCCGGCGGTAAATGGTGGCAGGCCGGGCGCAACTGCCGGCCGGTGGTGCCCGAGAATTTCCTTGGCAAGCTCGAAAACGTTTCCTTGCCGTTCCTCGTACTTGCCGCCCCGCTCGAGCCGCATCTTCGTACCCCGCGTCCTTAGCTGCATATAGGGGCGGGCGCCGAGAAAGCTGTAGCGGCCGATCTGCTCTCCGCGCTCAACCGACTCGAGAAGAAAAGCGTCTCGTTCGCCACGCGCAATGGCGAGAAACGCCGATACCGGTGTCAGCAGGTCGGCCATGACCGACTTGACCACCGGAACCAGGGTCGATTCCTTCGCCAGGCGGGAAAATTCGTTGTAATCGGGCGCGAGCAAGGATTTTCAATTATACGTTTCGGCTGCTCGGGGCAGGTGGGGTGCCATTTAGAGGATTTTCTTACCGAATGCCGAGAGCGCCAGCTCAACCGCAAGATCGGCGGTGCGGTTGTGCTCGTCGATTACGGGGTTCACTTCGACGATTTCAACGCCCAGCATGCGCCCGTGGTCGGCGATGATCTCCATTGCCAAATGGGCCTCGCGATAGGTGGCGCCCCCGCGTACCGGGGTGCCGACACCGGGGGCATCCTCGGGATCTACCCAATCCATGTCGAGCGAAATATGGTAACCGGCCGTACCTCGCCCGGCAATGCGCAAAGCTTCTTCCATAACCACGCGCATGCCGCGCTCGTCGATGTCACGCATGGTAAAGACGGCGATGCCGGTCTTGCGAACGTTTTCCTTTTCCACGCTGTCGATGTCGCGCACCCCGACGAGCACGCAGTTTTCCGCCGCAACTTTGGGTGCAAAACCGTTGATGGTCGCCAGTTCCGGAGGACCCAGCCCCATGATCGCGGCCAGCGGCATGCCATGAACGTTCCCGCTGGGCGAGCTTTCCGGGGTGTTGATATCGCTGTGAGCGTCGATCCAGATCAAGCCGATTTTCTGGTTCTGGCGACGGTAAAATTCCGCCACGCCGGCCACCGTGCCGGCCGCTACCGAGTGGTCGCCGCCGAGCACTAGCGGAACTTTGCCGCCCTCAAGCGTTTTCAATACCAGTTCGGCATGCTTGGTGCAGGTCGCGGTGATTTCTTTCAGGTATTTCGCGCGCGGATCGCCGACCGTCTTCTGCTCGGGAATAGCCACGGGGATGTTGCCGGCGTCCTCGACCACATGCCCGAGTTCCTCCAGGCGGGCTTCGAGTCCAGCCACGCGGACAGCAGAGGGCCCCATGTCCACACCGCGCCGCGACTGGCCAAGGTCGAGGGGGATGCCAATGACCCGGATCTTCTTCGGAGTGATGCTCATGTTGGTGGTCAAATGGCCATCGCCTCACTCGGTACCTGTCTCATGGGTACAGGCGGTGCAAAGTCCGGGGAAAAGGAATGGTCTCGCGCACATGTTCGAGCCCGCAGATCCAACCCACGACGCGCTCGATTCCCATGCCGAACCCGCCGTGCGGCACGCTTCCGTATTTGCGCAGATCCAGATACCACTTGAATGCCTCTTCGGGAAGACCGTGCTCCTTGATCCGTTGCTGCAAAAGCTCGTAGGAAGCCACGCGCTGGGAGCCGCCGATGATTTCCCCATAACCTTCAGGAGCCAGCATGTCGACGCAGAGAGCCAGCTCGGAACGAACCGGATCCGGTTCCATGTAGAAGGCCTTAACCTGCGCGGGGTAGCGATGGATCATGACTGGCTTTGTAAACTGGGTGGAGAGATAAGTCTCGTCGGGTGAGCCCAGGTCGCCGCCCCAGACAAACTTGGTCTCGAGTACGCCGCGGGCGTGCCCGTCCTCGAGCATCTTCACCGCTTGGTCATAGGTGATGCGGGGAAAAGGCGGCGTAATCTGTTCAAGAGCCGATAGGTCGCGCCCTATGGTCGTCAAGTCCGCCCGGCGGTGCTCGAGGCAGCGGGCCACGATAAAGGCGATCAGACCCTCGGCGAGATTCATGATGTCATCGAGCGTGGCAAAGGCCAGTTCCGGTTCGACCATCCAGAATTCGGTCAGGTGGCGGCGAGTCTTCGATTTCTCCGCCCGGAAGGTGGGCCCAAACGAATACACCTTCCCGAGAGACATGGCCGTGGCTTCGATATAGAGCTGTCCGGATTGGGTAAGGTAAGCCTGCTCATCGAAGTAATCGACGGGAAACAGGGTGGTTGTGCCTTCGCAAGCGGCGGGCGTCAGAATAGGCGGGTCGGTGAGGGTGAATCCGCGTTCGTCGAAGAAGTCTCGGGCAGCTTTAATGATTTGCGCCCGCACCCGCAGAATTGCCGCCTGACGCGGACTGCGCACCCACAGGTGGCGATGTTCCATCAGGAAATCAACGCCGTGCTCTTTGAGCGATATGGGGAAGGGATCAGATTCCGCGACTCGATGTAGCACCTCAACCCCGGAGACATCGAGTTCGTACCCGCCGGGAGCACGCTTGTCTGCGCGCACCCGGCCTTCGATCTTGACGCTTGACTCCTGAGTCAGGTTTTTTATTGTCTCGAAAACTTCCGGCCGAACCGCATTTTTTGCCACCACGCCCTGAATGACCCCGCTGCCGTCGCGAAATATGGGAAAAAGCAGCTTCCCACTTTCTCTCAGGTTGTACAGCCAGCCCTCGAGGCGTACGTCCTTGCTTTCGTGGCGGCCGATTTCGGAGATCGTGGTTAGTGGATACATGAGCTCTGTCGCGTGCATCAAGACCGGAAACTTCGGGGCGGGGGCTTTGTTCTGACCTGCCCGTCGCCTGAGGCGAGGCTTATACGGGCACGAGGTTGCCGAAAATTTCCCCCATCTTCTCGACCGGGTTGATCTTTTCGTTCTCTTCGACTTCGAGCAGCAGCGGCGGCTTATGCGGCGCGTCGCTCAGCAGTTGCAGGGTTTCCTTCCAGTCGATGCTGCCGGCCCCGGGCCACAGGTGGGAATCGCGGTCTTTGGTGTTGTCATGGACGTGCGTCGAGTGAATGTAGGGCTTCACCGTGTCGTATGCCGCCGCCACGTTCGTCATGAGGTGGGCATGACCGGTATCGAAGCACACCCCGACGTCGTCAAAATGCGAAGTCTGAATCAGTTCAACCAGGCGTTCGGGCGTAGAAAGTTCATTGGGGATATTTTCGAGCAGCAACCGTACTCCGAGTGGTTTCGCAAAGGCGCGCAGATGCTCGATCGATGTCATTGCGGCTTCGAACTTTCGTTCACTGAACGATTCGTCTGCGACCCCGACATGCTGGATCAGGTAGCGAAAGCTAACCTGCTCGGCCAGTTCGATGGCGCGCTTGATCTCATCCATGGCCGCAATCCGTGCTCCTCGCTCGGTCGAGGCGATATTGACCGCGGGAGCGCCCGTGCGTCCCCACTCGTAATCGGCATAGAGAGGAGCGTGCACGGAATTGAGGGGAACGCCGCTGGTGCGGAACCAGTCCGCGATCTCACGCACATGCTGCTTGCGGTTCGCATAATCAAGGTGCTGTCGCGCCCCGAAAATTTCGATCGCCTGCGCGCCCCCGCCCGCCAGCTTATCGAGAAGGCCGGGATGCAGCCGTTCTTTCACATAAACGTAGGTGGAGATAGCCCTGAGCATGTTTCCTTTGGTTTTTTAACGGTCCGCGCGCCCGGCCCGGACGTGACTGGGGAAAAGTGGAACCCTTGAGGCTAGCCCAGCAAGTCGGCAGAGTCAAATTCGCGCCGAAACGGTGCATGACTTTTTGCCCGGTCGCGATTCGTGCGCCCCATCGCAGCCGTCAATTTCGTACTTCGTGTGCCAGGCTTACCCGAGTTCCGGCGGTCCAAATTGAATTATTAACGATGAGAGGTTACAGGGATCGCGGCCTACACCTGCTGTCTTGCCTCTCCCAGAGTCACTTCGAGATCCAGGCGCCGCTTGCCACGATAAATCGTGACCTTCACCTGGTCGCCGGCGCGATGGTTATTCATAATCTGCTCAAGCTGCTGCTGATCCTGTACACGCTGGCCATCGACGGCAACAATCAGGTCCCCGCCGACGGTGATGGGTATATTGAAGAGGTAAGCACGCTCGGTCCCGCCTTTGAGCCCGGCGCGGTCGGCCGCGCCGCCAGGAGTCACACGCACGACCAGCAAGCCATAATCGGCTGCCAGGCCCAATTCGCCGGCGACGTCAGGGCTGATGGGAACGGTAACCACTCCCAGAGCGGGACGACGCACTTTGCCGAAGGTGACCAAGTCACTCAGCACCGCTTTTGCGGTATTTATCGGAATGGCAAAACCGATGCCGGCATTCTGTTCCACTCCCGGGTTAGTGGCGATCATAGTGTTGATACCGATAACTTCTCCGTGCGAGTTCAACAAAGGACCGCCCGAATTTCCCGGATTAATCGCCGCATCGGTTTGAATGGCTTCATCAATGGTCACGCCATCCGGTTCCTGGACTTGACGGATGGAGCTCACGATTCCGCTGGTCAAGGTTCCGGCAAGGCCAAATGGGTTTCCGATGGCGTATACCTTTTGTCCGACCTGCAGGCCTTTTGAGTCGCCGAGCGTCATCGGATTCAAGTCCGCAGCCTTGATCTGGATAATCGCCAAATCATGCGAGCGATCGCTTCCGATCAGGCGGGCGTGGTACTTCTTTCGGTTGTGCAGCGTGACTTCGACCTGACGGGCATCGGCAACCACGTGGTAGTTGGTGAGAACGTGGCCGTCATGGTCGATGATGAAGCCCGACCCCTGGCCTTCCTGCGGAACCAGCCCATAGAAAAAATCAAAGGCCATCGCGCGGGAGGTCACATTTACCACCGAACCCACGTTTTTCCGGTACACGGAGATATTGTTTTGCTCCTCGGCATCGAGAGACTCGTTATTGGCTGCTTGAATAAGCTCAACCCTGGCACCGGGTGCGCTTACAGTGCGCAGAATTCCGGAACGATAGGTGGTGTAGTAGAAGAAGAATCCGACGAGCAGAACTGCAATAGCGACCGGTCGTAGCAACTTCATGGGGCGCACCTTTTCTTAACGTCGGACGGTAGCGTTCCGAGGAACCAGTATTTTACTGTGCTTCAACGCGCGCTGCTCGCCAGCAAACTTCGGCGAACATTGACAATTCCGGCGCGCGTCTCTACGGTAAAAGGTTTTCCGCCGGTCTTCCCCGCAACCTTGCGCACATCGAGAACCACGACCGCTCTGCTCGCAATCACCCTAGGAGCTCTCTTCATCCATGGCTATCATCCCTACGTTGAGGACGCGGAAATCTATCTTCCGGGCGTCGAGAACGCGCTTCAACCATGGCTTTTCCCGGTGGGGAGGGAGTTTTTTGGCTCCCATGCGCACCTGACGCTGTTTCCCAACCTGATTGCTGCTTCTGCGCGGCTCACCCATCTGCCGCTCGAATACGCCCTGTTTGGCTGGCACATCGGCTGCATTTTTCTCCTCCTGCTTGCCTCCTGGCAACTCACCGGCCAGTGCTTTACAAGGACGAGCGCACGCTGGGGTGCGGTAGGAGCCATGGCGGCGCTTTTGACGCTTCCCGTGGCCGGAACAGCGCTCTACATCATGGACCAATATCTGAACCCCCGAAATCTGGCCGCCTCCGCCGCCCTATTTGCTACTACCCGCGTATTGGAAGGCAAACTGACTCGGGCGGCATTCTGGCTTGTATTGGCGCTCACCATCCACCCTCTGATGGGATCGTTCGCCCTGGTATTTTCATTACTCCTTGCGGGACTGGAATGGTTTGAAAAGCAGCCTGCCGCTCAAGCATGGGTATTCCCGTTTGGACGTCTTCTTGCGCCATCCACTCCCGCCTATCACGAAGCCGTGCGCTTTCATGTTTCTCATTATCTGGTCGAGTGGCATTGGTACGAATGGCTGGGAATCGTCGCTCCTCCGGCCATTTTTTGGTGGATTCATCGGTTCGCCCGCAGGCAGAATCGCTTGAATCTGGCCCGGCTTTGCCGCGCCCTGTTGATCTACAGCCTCGGATATTTTGCGGCCGCGCTGGTGATTTCTTTGCCGCCGCGATTTGAAACTCTTGCCCGAATTCAGCCATTGCGCAGCTTTCACCTGCTTTACATGCTTCTCGTCCTCGTCGGAGGCGGGCTCCTTGCCGAGTACGCCCTGCGTAAGCGCATCTGGAGGTGGCTGGCGCTGTTTCTCCCTTTATGCGCTGGCATGTTTTCAGCACAACGGGCGCTGTTTCCCTCGAGCGCACATATCGAGTGGCCCTGGGCTGCGCCACAGAACCGGTGGACGCAGGCTTTCCTGTGGATCAGGCAAAACACCCCTGTCGCAGCTCTGTTTGCACTCGATCCGTTCTATAGCAGCATTCCGGGCGAAGACACAGTGGGCTTCCGGGCGGCAGCCGAACGCAGCCGCCTGGCCGACGCTTACAAGGACAGCGGCGTGGTTTCCATGTTCCCTGAACTTGCCGATCAGTGGTGGACGCAGTTTCAAGCCCTAAAAGGCTGGAATCAATTCGAGCGAAGAGATTTTCTTGCCCTCGAAGGCCGCTACGGGGTGAGCTGGGTGGTGCTGCAGGCGCCGGGAATCGCCGAGTTTGACTGTCCTTACCGAAATCCCACGGTCATGGTCTGCCGGCTCGTCCCCTGACCGTTTTTCTCCAGCCGCAATTACAAATTCCGGCTCGGCCTACGCCCCGCGCGCATAGTAGCTCGAGCCGCCTGATTCCAACTTGCGTCCGTCGCGGTCAAAGATGCGGAAACGGGCGATTCCCCACTTCGCAAAGGCGAACTGCAGCGAGGTCGCCAGTACCCCCAGTCCGTACTTCACGCTCCGCCGGAAGTTAATGGATGATGCTTCGGGGAAATACTTCGTAGGGCAGGAGACTTCTCCTATGCGGAAGCCAAAATAGGCGCATTGGGCGAGCATTTGATTATCAAAGACAAAGTCATCGGAATCTTCAAGCAGGGGCAATTGCGTCAGCACCTCGCGGCTGAAAGCGCGATAGCCGGTGTGATACTCGGAAATCTTGATACCCAGGAACAGGTTTTCAAACGCGGTAAGAAAGCGGTTGAAGACGTATTTGTATCTCGGCATGCCGCCGCGCAGGGCCTGGCCGCCGATAATTCTCGACCCGAGAACCACGTCATAAACCCCGTAGGCGACCATGCTGGCCATGGCGGTTACCAGCCGCGGAGTGTATTGATAGTCGGGGTGCACCATGATGATGACGTCGGCGCCTTCGGCTAGCGCTTCCATATAGCAAGTCCGCTGGTTGCGTCCGTATCCATAGTTGCGATCGTGAACAAAATGAAGCAAGCCGAGCTCGCGGGCAATCTCGACCGTCCGATCCAAACTGTAGTCGTCCACAAGGATGCGGATGTCGACTATTTCAGGCAGCTCGCTCACGGTGACATGCAGGGTCCTCTCGGCGTTGTATGCCGGCATAACCACCGCGATTTTCTTTCCGTTGAGCATTG
The DNA here is from genome assembly GCA_019241535.1 of Acidobacteriota bacterium. Lineage (GTDB taxonomy): Bacteria > Acidobacteriota > Terriglobia > Terriglobales > Acidobacteriaceae > Gp1-AA145. Next base: position 17,823 of record JAFAWX010000187.1, read on the forward strand.
TTGTCGTTTCTGCTCAACCCCACGCCGATTCTCGACCGCTTACCTGGCCCTCGCCAGCGAGCCGCAAGAACGTGATTTACACTCATTCATGTTAAATCATGGCTTGGGTCTCGTCTTTGCGCGGTAGGTTTCCGCTCAGTACCCGCGGCACGGTTCTCATGCACGTAGATTTTGTGCTCACGGGCATTGTGATGACGTTTCTTGGGCCCATGCTGCCGGCTCTTTCCGCTCGCTGGTCACTCAGCGACGCCCAATCCGGGTCGCTGATTTTTGCCGAATTTTTCAGTTCCATGTTCGGCATGCTGCTGTCGGGGGTACTGGTCCAACGCCTCGGCTATCGCCTGACTCTCATAACCGGATTGGTGCTCATGCCATCCGGTCTGGTGCTGCTTGCTTTTGGTCCCTGGCTTGTGGGCATTTTCTCAATTTGTCTCATGGGGGTGGGTTATGGGATGACTACCCCGGCATGCAATCTGCGCACGGCCGAGGTCAATCCCGGGCGCAGCGCCTCGGCCCTGAACTGGATTAATGCCGTATGGGGAATCGGGGCCATGAGCTCTCCCTTCCTGGTTTCTCTTGCCTTGGAGGCGGGTAAACCCTGGTTTTTCTTGTTTTCAACGGCGTTCGCGCTTCTGCTTCTCCTTGCGGTTCTGGTGTTCTCCCGATTCGTGCCCGACCACCGGCAGCCGGTGGCTTACTCCGAAGGGTCTGCGAGCAGCCCGTGGACAATGCGTTTCCTGCCGCTGATTTGCGCCCTGTTTTTCATCTATGTGGGCACGGAAACATCTTTCGGCAACTGGGTAGCCATGTACGCACGCCGTTTGTTTCCGGGGCATGATTCGCTGGCGACCATGACGCCATCGTTTTTCTGGGGTGCCCTGCTGGCAGGACGTGCCTTGGCGCCTTTGGCTTTGAAATTCAGTCGAGAGACATCGGTCGCGAAAACGGGCTTACTGATTGCCTTTGCAGGCGGCGCTGCGCTCGCCGCCGCCCGTGGCATGAGCCTGATTGTCGCCGGCACGACTCTCGCCGGGCTGGGGCTGGCTTCGATTTTTCCGATCAGCGTCTCCCTGCTTCCGGGGTGGTTCGGAGCGGCATCGCGCCGGGCCAGTGGCGCGGTTTTCGCAAGCGGCAATGTCGGCGGCGCTGTGTTGCCCTGGGTCGTAGGCGCGCTCTCGACCCAGTTTGGCAGCCTGCGCGTGGGTTTCTTTATTCCACTGGGGGGAGTGATTGCTATGCTCGTTTTTTATATCGCCAATCAGAACCTCCGGCCCCTAAGACAGGAAGCACCCATGCTCCAGTCGTCCTGAGGCCCGAGCCGGTGGCGGTTGTAATTGATAAACTAATGAGGCACATGCCCCGAACACTGTTTGAAAAGATCTGGGACGATCACGTGATCACCTCCGGAGCGGGGCGTCTGCCGCTTCTGTACGTCGACCTGCATCTTGTCCATGAGGTCACCTCACCCCAGGCCTTCGATGGATTACGCGCAGCCGGACGACGGGTTCGACAGCCGCTACGGACAATCGCAACGGTGGATCACAACGTTCCCACTGACCCGCGTCCCGCGCCCATTCGGGATCCAATTGCCAAGCGCCAAATAGAGGCTCTCGAAGCCAACTGCCGCGAATTCGGCGTGCGGCTGTTCGATATGGAGTCGTCCGCACAGGGAATTGTGCACGTGATCGGCCCGGAGCTAGGCCTTACCCAGCCAGGAATGACCATTGTCTGCGGAGACAGCCATACCAGCACCCACGGAGCCTTCGGCGCGCTGGCTTTCGGGATTGGGACTTCGGAGGTCGAGCAGGTTCTAGCGACGCAGTGCCTGCCCCAGCGCAAACCCAGGACGATGTTGATCCGAGTGAACGGGGAGCTCGGACCCGGGGTATCGGCGAAAGACCTGGCACTCGGCGTCATCGGGCAGATCGGAACTGCCGGAGCGGCAGGCTTTGTCATTGAATACGCCGGCGCCGCCGTGCGCGCGCTCTCGATGGAAAGCCGCATGACGCTTTGCAACATGAGCATTGAGGCGGGCGCTCGTGCCGCGATGATCGCTGCCGATGAAACCACCTTCGCCTATATGAAAGGCCGGCGATTTTCGCCGGGAGCCGAGGAGTGGGAACAGATGGTGGCTCGCTGGCGCGAGCTGGCCGCGGATCCCGGAGCGATCTACGACCGGAGCATGGAAATCCACGCTTCCGAGCTTGCCCCGTTTGTGACCTGGGGCACGAATCCGGGCATGGTGGTGCCGGTCGGGAGCCGCATTCCGGATTTACCCCCAAGCGCGGCGGACCGGCGAACTGCTGAACGCATGCTGGAGTACATGGGGCTCGAAGCGGGCACCCCCATCGAGCAGATTCGCGTCGATCGCGTATTTATCGGGTCCTGCACGAATTCTCGGCTCGAGGACCTGCGTGCCGCCGCCCGTGTGGCTAAAGGCTACAGGGTCGCATCGGGTGTGCGCGCCATGGTCGTGCCCGGCTCGCAGCAGGTGAAGCATGCGGCAGAGAAAGAAGGCCTGGACCGGATTTTTCGCGATGCCGGGTTTGAGTGGCGGGAACCGGGCTGCTCCATGTGCCTGGGCATGAACCCGGATATTCTTCTTCCGGGCGAGCGTTGCGCCTCAACCAGCAACCGCAACTTCGAAGGGAGGCAGGGAAGGGGCGGCCGCACCCACTTGGTAAGCCCGATGATGGCCGCGGCCGCCGCTATCGCCGGCCATTTTACGGATATAAGAGACTGGCGGTTTCAATAATGCAGCCGTTTCGCAAGCATCAGGGTACGGTGGCGCCGCTTTATCGCGCCGACATCGATACCGATCAGATAATTCCCAAGCAGTTTCTGAAGCGCATTGAAAAGACCGGCTTCGGCGAGTTTCTGTTCAACGATTGGCGAAGATCCGTCGCTGGTGCCAGCGAACCCTCGTTCGTGCTGAACCAGCCTGCTTTTGCCGGGACGAGCATTCTTGTCGCGGGCAGGAATTTTGGCTGCGGCTCTTCGCGAGAACACGCCGTGTGGGCGCTCGCCGATTTTGGCTTCCGCGCCGTCGTTGCCCCTTCATTTGCGGATATCTTTGCCACCAACTGCGCCAAGAACGGCCTGCTTACGGTCGCCGTGAGCGAAGCAGAAGCTTCTCAGATCGCACGCAAGGCCTCGGAAATTCCTGGTTACCAGCTCACCATTGACCTTGAGACCTTGACGGTCGAAGACGATCTGGGCTTCAGCTCCCGTTTCACGATTGACGAGTTTACCCGCCATTGCCTGCTTGAAGGGCTGGATGATATTGCGCTCACCCTCGAACACGAAGCCGACATTGCGGCCTATGAGGCCAAGCATCCCGTTCCTGCGGCCTGGCAGGTTTAGCTGCATGCAACGCTTGCACGTCAAGACCCGCAAGAAGCGGGAAATAATCGACATAACCGACCTTCTCGACGGCCAGCTTGCGCAGACAAAGGCCGGATGCGGCATCTGTCATCTTCTCGTCCTGCACACTACGGCTGCCCTCACCACCGCAGACCTCGACCCGGGAACCGATCTCGACATGCTGGATGCGTTTGAAGCCATGGTGCCCAGGCTGCGCTATCGCCATCCGCACGATCCGGCGCACGTCCCCGATCACATACTTTCGGCTTTGATCGGCACCTCTCTGTCCTTGCCCTTTGAAAGCGGCAAGTTAATACTCGGCACCTGGCAGCGTGTGGTGCTGGTTGAACTCGATGGTCCGCGTCAGCGGCAGCTGGCAATCAGCCTGGCCGAGGAAAACTGACGCCCTGCGGAATCATCCACCCCGAAAGTCCGCTGATCTGGTGAGCTGATCTTGCGCCACTCCGATCCGGCATATCAAGCAACATATAATTGTGCACGTGCTGCGCAGCCTGTTTCGCTTTCTCTTAATGGCCCTCGCGCTCCTGATCGTGGCCTTGCTGTCGGCGCTCGCGGCCATGCGCTACGCAATTCACGGGAGTGAGGTGACGGTTCCGGACATGCAGGGCAAAACCCCGGCCGAGGCGCACCGAATGGCGGAGGAGAGTGGCTTGGGCCTGAAGGTTGAACGCGAATACTACAGCTCGAAGGTGGCCGAAGGCAGAGTCCTGTCGCAGGCACCGGCCCCAGGAACGGTTGTGCGCCGCGGGTGGGAGGTTCGCTTGGCACTCAGTCTCGGTCCGCAGCGAGTCGTGATTCCCGCGGTCATCGGTGAAAGCGCGCGCGCGGCCTCGATCATCATTGCCCAGCGTGGGCTGGATCTGGGTTCGATGGCGACGATACCGCTGCCCGGCAAGACTGCCGATCAGGTGGTTGCCCAGGATCCTCCGCCCAAGGCGACCGATGTTGCGGCGCCCAAGATCAGCCTCCTGGTTGCGGAAGAATCTCCGCCACCGGCTTTTGTGATGCCGAGCTTTGTTGGCCTGCCGCTGTCCTCAGTCCGGCCCATGTTGCAAGATGCGGGATTTTCTCTCGGCGTGGTTACAGTCGCGCCGGCCGCGATGTCCGCTCCTCAAGCTGGCGGCCCTTCGCCGGTCGAGCAGCCGGGCGCGCCTGCAGCCGCTCAAGATGCTCCCTCTCCAGCGAGCACGCCCGCGGCGAACACCACGACTGAAGCATCCTCCCCCGGCCCATCACCCGATTCGGACGTGATCTCGCAGGAACCTACCCCGGGTCAGAAGATCCTCTTCGGTGCGGTCGTCAATCTTGTAGTCAGATAAGGAGCACAGAGCCGCCGCTTTTCGCAGGAACGCTCCGATGGGTCAAGTCCGGTTGTCCAGTGCAGGCAGCCGCATCATGAATTTTGTCGCGGATCTCAGGATCGTTCCACTATCGCAGCAAAAAAGCCGTCGCAGGGATGTAGCCCGGGAATCGTACGTAAGAATGAATCCTTCACCAGCGAATCTGTTCGCGGCCATACCAGTAGACCGCGCGCTTGAAGAAGGTCGAGCTCAAGCTTACAAGGAACCAGGTGAAAGGAAGGATTCCAGGCGAGCGCCTGGGCAACGACTTCTTCGTTTTCCTCTGGCTCCAACGAGCAGGTGGAGTAAAGCAGACGTCCGCCGGGAGCAACGCGTTTCATCGCGGCCATAAGTATTTCGAGCTGGTAACCCTGCAGCCGCATAAGATCTTCCGGCGTGAGGCGCCATTTAATCTCTGGGTTGCGGGCCAGCGTACCGGTTCCGGAGCATGGGGCGTCGAGCAGAATACGATCGAAGCTCTTAGCGACAGGCATGCAGCGCGCGTCGGCTGCAATTACATGTACCCTGCACCCAGAGAGAAGACGGCTGAGGAGCATGGCTCTGCGGGGATGCAGTTCGAGGGCGACGACGGTTGAACTTGGGTTTTGTTCCCGAAGAATCCGAGTTTTTCCTCCCGGAGCGGCGCAGGCGTCGAGCAGGGCTTGTCCGTTGCCGAGGAGAAATGCAACCAGCTGGGAAGCTTCGTCCTGAATGACCAGGCGCCGCTCGCGTAAGGCAGGGGCTCGCCTGAGGCACCCGGCGGTGACCAGAAATGCATCACGGACGAGCCTTCCTGGCTCGACCTCAATTCCGCTGCGTTTAAGTTCTGCGAGGAGGCCGGGCTGCGGCGCCCGTAATGTGGTCCCTGGCGAGCTCTGGTTATAGGTGCAGATCTTCTTGGTCGCAACCGGACCGTAGAAGGCTGTCCATCGCTCGATCAGCCATTGCGGATGGCTGACGTGATCTTCGGATTCAAGAGCGCTCCCGGAAATTTTCCTTAGAATGGCATTCACCATTCCAGCGGCTGAACGCTTGCGCGCTGTTTTCACCAGTTCGACACTTTCATGGATCGCAGCCCGGGCGGGCACGCGGTCGAGAAAAACCAGCTGATAGGCGCCCAGGCGGAGCGCGGTTAGCACTTCAGGGTCGAGTTTTAACAAGCGTTGCCCGCAATGCCGGGCGAAGGTTTGGTCGAGGGCGGCCTGCCAGCGCAGCACGCCCAGGACGAGTTCCGTCGCAAGGCCGTGATCTCGTGGGGAGAGCTTGCTGAACTCTGGCGCATGCAGCAGTTCCGACGCATAGCCGCGGGATTTCTCGACTCGAATAAGTATGTCGAAGGCGGCGGCGCGAGCAGGAGTAACCGGCATTTCACAAATATTGTAGGCGGCCGCGACCGGATTTCTTGGGAATGGTCAGCTTCCGATTCGCTCACCGGTTTGCGGACGGTACCCGCGAATAAAATCAGCGGCGCCTATTGCCTTCTTGCCCTCCGGTTGTACGGCCACCAGTTCGAGCGCGGTCTGATCGCCGCAGCCGACGAAGAGTTGGGTACCATTGATGAGCAGTCGTGCCTGCTCAATTTCTGCCCGTGCGGGGCGGGCCGCCATGATGTTCAATGTCTTGCCGCGAAACCTGGTGAACGCGCCCGGCCAGGGCTGGAATGCACGCAGGCGGTTATAAATTTCTCGTGCGCTGCGGCGGAAATCAATATCCCCATCCTGCCTTTTTAAAAGGGGGGCCAGACTCGCTTCCTGTTGATTCTGGGGCCGCGGATTAATCGACCCGGCCTGCAGGCCCGCGAGCGTTTCGATCAGTAGGTCGGCGCCCATGCGGGCCAGCCTTCGCGCCAGGCTTTCCGAGGTGTCGTCGTCAGCAATTGTCGCTTCACGCTGGAGAAGGACGTCGCCGGTATCCAGGCCCTCATCGAGGCGAATGGTCGTAACGCCGGTGAACTTCTCTCCACTGGCGATGGCCCACTGGATAGGAGCCGCCCCGCGGTATTTCGGCAGCAGCGAGGCGTGCAGGTTGATGTTGCCATACGTAGGTAAGTGGAGCATCCAGGGCGGAACCATGCGACCGTAGCCTACGACCACAATAGCAGCGGGAGAAATCGCGGCCAGACGCGACCGCAGCTCCTCGTTGGTCTTGATCTTCTCCGGCTGAAAGACGGGTAGCGCCAGTTCTTCGGCCGCCGTTTTTACGGGCGAGGGCTGCAGTTCGAGTCCTCGCCCTTTGGGGCGGTCGGGCTGGGTAATGACCAGGCGAACGGGAAAGCCGGCCTCGACCAGCATTTCAAGCGCTGGCACGGCAAATAGCGGTGTCCCGCAGAAGACCAGATTGAGTGCGTGGGTCACGGTCTTAATGTTTTGCTCACCATGCCCCGGCTTTCATCAGCTTGCGGATCTTGCGCTTGATCAGGTCGCGTTTCAGCGCGCTGAGGTGGGCGATATAGAGTTTGCCATTCAGGTGGTCGGTTTCGTGCAAGAAGGCGCGCGCCAGCAGGTCCTCCCCTGTCTTCTCGTACCATTTCCCGTGAACGTCCTGAGCGCGCACGGTTACACGCTTGGGCCGGGTGACCGACTCACGGAATTCAGGAATGCTCAGACAGCCTTCGCTCTGGGTCTGTCGGCCCTCGATATGAATGATTTCAGGATTGGCGAGCACCAACGTGGCGTCCGGGTCTTCTTTGAAGCTGATATCGATTACTGCCAGTCGTTTCGAGACTCCAATCTGCGGCGCCGCCAGGCCCACGCCTTTGGCCGCGTACATAGATTCGAACATATCGTCGACCAACTTCTTGAGATTCTGGCCAAAATCCGTAACCGGCTCGGCCGGCTTTTCGAGAACAGGATGGCCAAACTTAACGATCGGATGGATCATTCCTTCATTCGTTCGCGGCCTCAGTTGGCCG
>JAFAWX010000265.1 GCA_019241535.1 Acidobacteriota bacterium
TCTAGTGCGCATTTCTTGCGGACCGTGCTTTCCCTCCCGGAACGAGCTGATGAGTCCTTTGCAGCCGATTTACGAATCAGCACATGTCCGCCCGGATCCTGCGCGACCGTTTATGCACGCCATTTCAACGGCGAAACCTGGTGGAACTATGTCAAGGTTTTGGCCGACGACAAAATGGAAGGCCGCGAGACCGGCAGCCGTGGCGAACAAGCGGCACAAGATTACGCCATTGACCAACTTAAGCGTAATGGCGTGAGCCCTGCGGGTATGGTCGGCTTTCTTCAGCCGATGAACTTTGTCTCCCGGCAAATAGTTGAAAAAGACTGCAGCTTAACAGTGGTCATTGGCGACAAGCGCGAGCCTTTAACTCTCGGTGAAGATGCCATCATCATGACCCGCGCTTTGCCTGCGCCAGAGGTTAACGCCGGGCTGGTCTTTGTAGGGTATGGCCTGAAGGTACCGGAGAAAGATTACGACGACTTTCGAGACCTTGATGTCAAGGGCAAGCTGGTTGTCACCGTTTCGGGATTGCCCCCTGGAATTCCCGGCCCGCTCGCCTCGCACTATCGATCGCTCCGCGAACGCTGGAAGACATTGAAATCTCTAGGGGCGATCGGCATAGTCTCGATTCCGAATCCCGCGTCTATGGATATTCCGTGGTCACGGATTACGCTCAACCGTACCCACCCCAGCATGGACCTTGATTATCCGGAATTCAACGAGACTCAAGGGGCCGCACTCTTTCTCTTTGTGAATCCCGCAAGGGCGGAGAAGTTGTTTGTCAAGTCCGGGCATACCTTCGAGGAGATCATTCGTTTGGGGAAGAATCACAAGCGGCTGCCGCGCTTTTCCCTTCGAGCATCGCTAGAAGCTAAAACCAGGGTTGAAACCGCGAAGATCCAGTCGGCGAATGTCGTCGGCAAACTGCCGGGCAGCGATCCGGCACTGAAAGACGAATACGTGGTCGTCTCTGCCCATCTTGACCACCTCGGCATGGGCGAACCCGTGAACGGGGACCGTATCTACAATGGGGCCATGGACAATGCCTCAGGCAGCGCGTTGCTCCTCGATCTGGCAGCCAGCCTGAAAGATAATTCCGAAAAGCTTCGGCGGTCCGTCCTCTTCGTGCTGTTCACGGCCGAGGAAAAAGGGCTGCTTGGTTCGAAATTCTTCACGGCTCATCCGACAGTTGCCGCGAGATCAATGGTGACAGATATCAATGTAGACATGTTTCTGCCCATCGTTCCTCTAAAGGTACTGACAGTTTACGGCCTTTCGGAGTCTGACCTCGGCGACAGCGCACAGCAGGTAGCAGCGGCTGTGTCGGTTCCGGTACAGCCCGATCCCGAGCCGCAGCGCGATGTGTTCATTCGCAGCGATCAGTACAATTTCATCCTGCATGGAATTCCCTCGCTAATGATGGACGTGGGCTATAAACCGGGCTCGCCGCAACGGGCCGTCTTTAAGGAGTGGCTTACCCATCGCTATCACGCGCCCTCTGATGATCTGAATCAGCCTGTCGACCTTGCCGCGGCCGCCAAATACGAAGAGATCGTCAGAGGATTGCTAATAAAAATTGCCAACGCCGATAGTCGGCCGCAATGGAAGCCGAAGAGCTTCTTCCGCCGCTACGCGCAATAGCCCACGCTGGCGCCGCTTTGGTGCAAATTAGCTGTTTCAATGATATGCGCCATGCTGTCGAGAGTACGCGATTTCTATGATTCAGCTCATTCCCGCCCAAGAATCTGCTTACCGCGTCTTGAAATACGCCTCGAGTGCCGGCAACTTAATGCTGCTCCATAGTGCGTCCGGACGAGGGCGTACCACGATTCTACGCAAACTTCATTCAGAAACAGGAGGTGGGTTTGTCACCGCTAAAGACTTTATCGAGACATCGACGGCGCGGCACCCCCTGTCTCTCGAAGAAACTCTTTATTCAACGGTGAGCGCGGCGTTAGACAACAACAGGGTCGTGTACGTCGATGACATTAATTTGATCCATGAGGCGACTTCCAGCTGCCATTACTATCCTCGAGGCAGCTACCTGGAAACCGCCCTGCTCGAACTGACCGATGCCGCGTTACGCAACAATAAGAAATTGATCGTCTCGACGGATGGATCGATTGCGCAGAGGTTTGCAACCCGCAGTTTCTCCGCTTCGATTGGTAAGTATTCCGCAGCTGACTACCGTGCCCTGCTCGGAATCTTTGTCGACCCAGAACACGCCTGCACTTTGGATGGCGAGAAAATTTTCCGTTTTGCTCCAAAGCTCAATGCGCACCAGATCCGGGCCGCCTGTGATTGGCTGCGCTCGTCCGGTCCTTTTTCGACCGACCAGTTCATCGAGTATCTCCGTTCTCAGCGACTGGCGAGCAATGTCGACCTGGACGAAGTCCAGGAAGTAGATCTCCATGATCTCGAAGGGGTCGACGACGTGGTCCGCAGCCTGGAAATTCATATCGTTCTCCCCCTCACGAACGACGTTTTAACCGCCGAACTGGGGCTCCGGGCAAAACGCGGAGTTCTACTGTACGGTCCTGCGGGTTCGGGCAAGACCACCATCGGCCGCGCCATGGCGCATCGCCTGAGGGGCAAGTTCTTTCTAATCGACGGCACCTTCATTGCAGGAACAAGCAGTTTCTACGGACGCATCCATCAGGTTTTCGAAGCCGCTAAGGACAATTCCCCGTCCGTGATTTTCATCGACGATGCCGACGCTATATTCGAGGACGGTGAAGAACGTGGGCTGTACCGATATCTGCTTACCATGCTAGACGGGCTGGAAAGCGAAGGAACGGCTCGCGTTTGTGTCATGATGACAGCCATGAACCTGGGGCATCTGCCGCCTGCTCTGGTGAGAAGCGGTCGAGTCGAGCTGTGGCTTGAAATGAAGCTGCCAGACGCAGAGGCCCGCAAGCGCATTCTCCAGAATCACCTGCGCGGTCTTCCGGTTGAGCTCTCGAACTGCGACACCACCCGAATCATATCGGCTACCGAAGGTTTTACCGGCGCGGACATAAAACGGTTGGCGGAGGATGCTAAAGGGCTTTATGCATTCGCCCGCGTCACCGCTGCGCAGAGGCGAGACGGGACTGAGTACTTCCTCGAAGCTGCGGATGGTATTCGCGATAACAAGCAGCACTATGCGCAGGCGGAGCTAGCAGTGCAGAGCCGGCCGCGACCTCGGCAGCTGCCGTTTTTTTATCATGGCGGTCCACCGGGAGATGGGGAGTAATGCTGGCGTAACCAAGACTCACGCGTCATCCGTGATTTGAGTGTGAGCTCACCAAGCTTTTCTGCCACTCCACGCACCGGTTGCGGTATCCACCAGATTCCGAGGTGCAGGCATGGAAGTATGGATCGTAGTCAGTGCGAGGCAGACCGGGTTTCCACCCTCTTCAGCCACGCCAGCACCGTCTGCGTAAGCTTTGGGTCGTACTTTTGCTTCGGATCGCTATTAAAGGCGTTCTGCTCCGAGGTGTGGGTATACAGGCCATGATCCGCGCGTGGCCATTCAATGAATTCCGCCTGACCAGCATGTCGGGCGTTCAAGACATTGACCAGCAGCCGGTAATCGTCACCGCTCATTACCCAGTCGTACTCCCCATGGACCGCCAGTACAGGCACGGTGACCGCTTCCCAGGCCTCGGCCAGGTTCAGTGCCTGTAGCTGATGGTAGAAAGAAGCCGGCCGCCCGTACTGGTGCTCTGGTTCGTCATACCAGACGGGCTTCATTTCCGGGTGCCGGGCGATGACCTCTCCGGGTGTCATCTTCTGATTGAGATAAAGATCGTAGAAGGTGGCAAACAGCCGCATGCGGCGCGAGATTTCCGGCTCTGATGATCCGCTCAGGCGCAGACGGCGGCGTTCATGCTCAATCATGTGTTCGAACCAGGTCTTG
>JAFAWX010000420.1 GCA_019241535.1 Acidobacteriota bacterium
CCAGATTCCCAATGGCGCAGTAGTGATTTTGCGTACGGGGTGGGAATCGCGCTGGAATTCGGCCAAGGAATATCGCAACGCCGATTCGAAAGGTGTCATGCACTTTCCCGGCTATTCCCTCGAAGCCGCTAAGCTGCTGGTCGAACAACGGATGGTGTACGGTCTAGGCATTGACACCCTCAGCATCGATTATGGCGCGTCGCCCGACTTTGCCGTCCACCAGTTCTCGCTTGCACATGACATCTATCATCTGGAGAACCTGGCCAACCTCTCCCGTCTGCCCGCGCGAGGCTCGCAGGTCATTGTTGCACCCATGAAGCTTGCCGGCGGATCCGGCAGCCCAGCGCGCGTCTTGGCCTTGGTACAGTGATCTAGCCCATAGCGGTGATCAGAGAAAACCAGCTTGCTAAACGAGTGAGCTTTCCCCTTCGGCCTGCGGCACTGCCGGGTTAAGTGCCTGGCAGCACCGAGACACGAGTTAAGGTTGCCGCCCGGCTGTTCTTAATACTTTGACGTCTTGACATCAATTCCACCATCAACGATGAGGTTTTTATGCGAACGACACTCACGCTCGACCCGGATGTGGCCCAGCAAATCCGCAACATCATCGCGCAAAAAAAGCTACCGTTGAAGCGGATCGTGAATGATGCCTTGCGGGCGGGCCTTTCGACACTCGGCAAGCAGGAGCGTGCCACTCCTTTTCGCGTCAAGCCCCACGCCTTCGGCTTCAAGCCCGGTGTGGATCCCGATAAGCTCAATCAGTTGCTGGACCAGCTCGAAGCTGAGGAATTCTCCAAAAAGTTATCACGGTGAGCGATCGCTGATACCCGATACCAACATTCTGCTGCATGCTTATGATTCGAGCTCGCGTGTGCACGATCGAGCACGCGAGTGGTGGGAAACAACCTTACGACAGCCCCGCCCGGTTGGCTTGCCCTGGGTTTCGCCTTTCTCCGCATCGCGACTAACCGCACAATATTGACTAATCCACTCGCCGTACCGGATGCGGTCGGGCATGTTCGCGAGTGGCTGGATCGACCGCAGGTCCGAATTGTTACACCGGGAGATCAGCACCCAGAGATCCTGTTTGACTTACTGGTAACACTGGGAATTGCTGGCAACCTCACCAGCGATGCGCATCTGGCCGCACTGGCCATCGAATACCAAGCTGAGCTAGTGTCGACCGATACCGATTTCGCCAGATTTCCCGGTTTAAGGTGGTTCAATCCGTTGGGACTTCGTCGAACGTAGCAGGTTTAGCCTGCGATCCTATCTTCCCTCACTAAGTAAAAACCCTCAGATCACCGTCGCCGGACGAAGCGGCGCACGAGTGGCACACCTACGCCTTCAGCGTCTCCTCGCCCCGTAAGAACATGCCCCCGATATCACCTTCCGGGTGGCATGTGAACCATCCTTGGGTCCCCGCTGAGCCCCATAAAGTAGTTTCCGTGTACACTGGCCTGCTTCCCAGGGTCTCAGCACATGAAGATTCCTCAGCTTTCGCATGTACCTGCGATACTCGTTCTTCTTGTTCCCTGTGTTCTCGCCCAGGCCGATCCCGACGCTTATTCGGCGTTGCGCTGGCGGCTAACTGGGCCGTTTCGCGGCGGGCGCGTTACCGCAGTCGCGGGCGTGCCCACCGATCCCGCCCTCTACTTCATCGGCACGCCTAACGGAGGTATCTGGAAGACCACGGATGCCGGCCGGGTCTGGCGCCCGATCTTTGATGCCCAGCACCTCCCCTCGATCGGAGCGCTTAGCGTCGCGCCTTCCCGGCCGAACATTCTCTACGCCGGCACGGGCGAGCAGGGCCGCGGCAACGGGGTGTACAAATCGGTCGATGGGGGCGCCACCTGGATCTCAGTGGGACTGAAGGAGACCCGCTATATCGCCAACCTTATCGTCGACCCACGGAACCCGGACTTGCTCTTGGTCGCAGCTAACGGAGACCGGGAGCCCGGCCCGGACCGGGGGGTGTTCCGAACGACGAACGGAGGCAGGACCTGGAACAAGGTATTGTTCCGCGACAACTATTCTGGTGCCATGGATATTGCCTTCGATCCCGATAATCCCCACGAGATTTTCGCCACCCTCAAGCGCATTCCCGCCCTCGGAGAGGAGAAAGCGCCGCCAGGTCCAGGAGCCTGGATCTATCGTTCGCGCGACGAGGGCGCCACCTGGCAGCTGGTCGCGGGCAAGGGACTGCCCGAGAACGATCTGGGGAGGGTCGGGGTGGCGGTCGCCCCCTCGACTCACGGCCAGCGTATTTTTGCCATCATGAACCAGGGCTTGTTCCGATCGGATGACGGCGGCAACACCTGGCGGCGCATTACAACCGATCCGCGCATAATCGGCAATGACTATTTCAGCCGCGTATTCGTCGATCCCGGCGATGCTAATAGCGTCTATGTGGCACAGACTTCAATGTACCGGTCGAGCGACGGTGGCCAGAGCTTTCAGGCGTGGTATGGCGCTCCGAGCGGCGATGACGTGCACGTTCTCTGGATCAATCCCCGCGACCACCGGTACATGTTGCTGGGTGTTGATCAGGGCGCAATAGTGAGCCTGGATGGCGGCAGTACCTGGTCCTCATGGTTCAACCAGGCGACCGGGCAGTTCTATACGGTCACCGCCGACAACCA
>JAFAWX010000144.1 GCA_019241535.1 Acidobacteriota bacterium
GATGATCGGATTGAGTATGTAGTCCATCACCATGCCCCACCCGGTGATGTAGCCGAGCACGGGGCTGCTTTCCTGTCCCACGTAGGTGAATGCCGAACCCGCGCTCGGATAAACTCCCGCCATGCGTCCATAGCTGACGGCTGTAAACAGCATTCCTACCATGGCAATCAGGATGGTCGTAACCACGTGACCGTGACCTCGATCACTGAGAACCCCGAACACCGACATCGGCGCAACCGGCTGGATCACGATTACGCCATAAAGGACCAAGTCTCTGAGGCTCAGAGAGCGGCGTAGTCCCGCAACACTATCATTGGCTTGAACTGGCATCGCTTTCGCGATTTATCCTAACAGCAGAGTTGTACCCCAGGGGCTCTAGAGTGAAAATTGTGAGTTTTGCCTGGAAACTTGCCTACTTCGCCCCGGAAACTCCGCCTGCCGAGCTGGCGGATCGCTATTAAGGAAAACCATCAAATGCTGGAAGAGCCGCTTCGCACTGGCATGGTCACGAAGCACAAACTCGCGCTTCAGAGTTTGACTGCGCAAACCTCGGCTAAATAGAATACGGCGCTCGCGCCCACGTTTTCAGGACAGCGTCCGATGTCGCAAAAATCCCCAAAGTCACTGAGAAGCCATCGCTGGTATGGTCGCGACGATCTGCGCGCCTTTGGCCATCGCTCGCGCGCGGCGTCCATGGGGTGCATTCGTGCGGATTACGAGGGCAAGCCGGTCGTTGCGATCATTAACACCTGGAGCGACATCAATCCCTGCCACAGTCACCTGCGGGAGCTGGCCGAACATGTCAAGCGGGGCGTGTGGCAGGCCGGAGGCTTTCCGGTTGAGATGCCGGCCATTACGCTGGGGGAAACCTTCCAGAAGCCCACCACCATGCTCTATCGCAATCTTCTCGCGATGGAAACCGAGGAACTGTTGCGTTCCTATCCCGCCGACGGTTGCGTACTCCTCGGAGGCTGCGACAAGACGACTCCGGCGCTGCTGATGGGAGCCATCAGTATGAATCTGCCCGCCATCTTCGTTCCCGCGGGTCCAATGCTGCGGGGAAACTGGCGTGGACAGATCCTCGGCAGCGGAGCGGATGTAATCAAATATTGGACGGAACGGCGTGCCGGAACTGTGGACCGGCAGGCATGGAGGGAGATCGAACAAGGCATCGCTCGCTCGGCAGGCACCTGCATGACCATGGGAACCGCCTCGACCATGACCAGTGTGGCAGAAGTTCTGGGGTTTTCGCTTCCCGGCGCAAGTTCCATTCCCGCAGTCGACTCAAGACACTTTCAAATGGCGAATCTCTCAGGCCGACAGATCGTTAAGATGGTATGGGAGGACCTGAAGCCGCGCGACATCCTGACGCTGGCTTCCTTTGAGAACGCGATTACCGCAGTGCTGGCCTTGGGCGGTTCGACAAACGCAATCATCCACCTGCTTGCGCTTGCTGGCCGTGCGGGCATCAAGCTGACGCTCGATGACTTCGATGAATTGTCCAAGAAAACCCCGGTGGTGGCGAATCTCAGGCCGAGCGGCCACTATCTTATGGAGGATTTTTATTACGCCGGAGGTCTCCCGGCACTTCTCCGACTGCTCTCGTCCGTTTTGCACCTCGATTGCGCGAGCGTGACCGGCAACAGTCTTGGCGAAAACGTCCGCGATGCCGAGGTTTACGATTCTGACGTCATTCGCGCCCTGGACAAACCCGTTTTTCCATCGGCCGGATTGGTGATTCTGCGCGGTAATCTTGCGCCTGATGGGGCAGTGATCAAAGCCGCGGCGGCCGACCCTTCGCTTTTGCGCCATCGCGGCCGCGCCATTGTCTTTGATAGCCACGGGGAAATGGACGCGCGTATCGACGATCCCGCTTTGGCGGTTGACCCCGACAGCGTACTCGTGCTGCGCAATGCCGGACCGAAAGGAGCGCCCGGCATGCCCGAGTGGGGCAATCTCCCCATCCCGCAGAAGTTACTCCGCACCGGCGTGCGCGACATGCTGCGGATTTCCGATGCACGAATGAGCGGAACCAATTATGGAACCTGTATCCTCCACGTCTCACCCGAATCCTTCGTGGGGGGACCGCTCGGCTTACTGAAGGAAGGCGATGTGGTTGAGCTCGATATCGAGCGCCAGCAACTCAACATGCACGTCAGCGACGAGGAGCTTTCCCGACGCCGCCAGGCCTGGCGTCCTCGCCCTGATGTTTATCCCCGAGGTTACGGCAAACTCTTTGTCGAACATATCAGGCAGGCCAATGAGGGATGCGACTTTGATTTTCTCGAGGGAACGGCTCCTGTCCCTGAGCCCGAGATACATTAACGCAGCGCGCGCCCGATCTGCCGGCAGGAATTGGCTTGCCAGATCTATTTCACTTTGCCGACGGCCTGAGCAATGGCTTCTCCCACCGCCTCGGTCGAGGCGGTGCCGCCTATGTCCGGGGTACGGACTTTGCACTGGGCCAGGGTGACGGCAATGGCCTCTTCGACGGCATCGGCGGCACCCGCACAACCGAGATGTCTCAGCATCAGGGCACCGGACCAAATCTGCCCGATGGGATTGGCGATTCCCTTGCCGGCAATGTCCGGCGCGGAACCGTGCACCGGCTCAAACATCGAGGGATATTGTTTTTCCGGGTTCAGGTTTGCCGATGGCGCGATGCCGATCGAGCCGACCACCGCCGGGCCCAGATCGGAGAGAATATCGCCGAAAAGGTTAGAAGCGACCACCACGTCGAACCAGTCGGGATGGCGTACGAAGTGAGCCGTCAAAATATCTATATGGTACTGATCGCTGCGGATGTCAGGGTATTCCCCCCCGAGGGACTGAAAACATTCGTCCCAAAAAGGCATGGTATGGATGATGCCGTTTGATTTGGTGGCCGAGGTCAGGTGCTTGTTCCTTCGGCGAGCGAGGTCAAAGGCGAAGCGCAGAACGCGATGAACGCCCCGGCGGGTGAAAACGGTTTGCTGAATTGCCATCTCCTCGTCTGTGCCCTCGTAGATGCGCCCGCCAATATTGGAATACTCTCCTTCGTTGTTCTCACGCACGATGATGAAGTCAATTTCACCGGCCCGCCGATTCTTTAGCGGCGTTTCGATGCCCTCAAGAAGTCGGACAGGGCGCACGTTCGCATATTGCCGGAAGGCGCGACGTATAGGTATGAGGAGGCCCCAAAGCGAGATATGATCGGGAACGTGCGGATGGCCGACAGCACCCAGGTAAATAGCGTCGCAAGGCCGAAGCTGGTCAAGCCCGTCGGGCGGCATCATCCTGCCAGTTTCGAGATAGATTTCCGAGTTCCAATCAAAGCTGTGCCAGTCGAGCTGAAAGCCAAAATGGCGTGCAGCCCGGTCGAGTACGCGCATGCCTTCGGGAACAACTTCTTTGCCGATTCCGTCTCCGGCAATCACCGCGATATGAAAGGTTTTCAATCGAATGCGCACCTCGTATTTACTGTGGGTAGGGCGTCAATGCGTATCCATTCTAATCGGAGGACGTCGGCTGCTTACGTCAGCTGCTTACGTTGGCTGCTACTGTACAGCCAATACCAGGAATGCGCCCTCAGGCTGAGCTAAGCGGCTGGCGTGCAGCGATCCAAGCATTTCCTGCAACGTACGCCGAAAAGAATCATCCATAAAGCAACATCTTCCAGACGGCTTCGACAGGAGGTGAGAGTTGAATTCACCGGCAGCGCACCTCACGGCACGGGCGGCAGGAACCCTACGGCTGGGCGGAAAAGTCACGGTCAATCGCGTGGGCTTTGGAGCAATGCGTATTACCGGCCCGGGCATCTGGGGTCCACCCAGGGATCGCAAGCTGGCAATAGCGGTCCTACGCATGGCCATTGAACTGGGCATAGATTTCATCGACACTGCCGACTCCTACGGTCCCGAAGTCAGCGAGGAACTGATCGCGGAAGCGCTGTTTCCTTATCCCCCGGGCCTAGTGATTGCCACCAAGGGCGGCTGGAGGCGCCCCGGACCGAATCAATGGACTCACGACTCCAGTCCCGCGCATTTACAAGAGGCGATTGAAGGGAGTCTCAAGAGGTTGCGACTGCAACGCATTGAACTCTATCAGTTGCACACTCCCGATCCGGCAATCTCCTTCGAGGCGTCCGTAGGGGCTATCGCGGAATTGCAGGCAGCAGGAAAAATCCATCTGATCGGGCTCTCGAATGTAACCCGGGAGCACGTCGAACGAGCACAGAAAATCGCTTCTATCGCCTCGGTCCAAAACCGCTACAGCGTTTTTGATCGCGAGTGGGAACACGTACTGGACTACTGCGAACAGGCCGGCATAGCCTTTATTCCCTGGTTTCCCCTCGGCGCCGGCGCCGTGCGGCATGAGATTCTGTCCCGCATTGCCAAAGCGCGTGGAGTCAAGGAGATTCAGCTTGCTCTCGCGTGGCTGCTGCGGCGTTCTCCGAGCATGTTGCCAATACCGGGCACTTCCTCAACTGACCATCTGCAGGAGAATGTTGCTGCGGCGGCCCTGACGCTGACTGATAAGGAGTTTCAGGAACTCGACGCCGTTCAAGGCTCAACCAGTGCTGGAAGGGTGCGCGCATAAAGAACAAGCACAGGAGCGCAGGCGCCAAGAGGGCCATTCCCGCGGTCCGGCTCTCTTTTGGCAAAGGTCCTTACTTGAATGGGCCATAGGTCGTGTCTTTTCAGCAGTGTCGCCGAGTTTGTGAGCAGGATCGTCCAAGACAGTTCGCAAGGGGAGATGAAACTGCCGTGCCGGGCGGGGAATCACGCGGATCGATTAGTAGTTTATCTTCGCTTTTT
>JAFAWX010000203.1 GCA_019241535.1 Acidobacteriota bacterium
TATACCAACGAAGGCGGCCTAGGCTTCTGCTGCCCCTTTCTTTTCAATGCCTTTCCTGCCCTGCCTGGCCGGCGCATGGCTGGAGAGGAAGCTCGCCCAGTGCAGTTCCCGGCTCGGGTCCTCAGGGCGAAGCGCTTTCCAGATGGCGAACTCCGCCACCTCATTAACCACCCATTCGAAGTTGTCACGCCCCACCGAGTTGACATCGGCATCGGGTGCCGGATTCAGGAAATCAATGGCATAGGGAACCCCACCTTCGACCGCGAACTCAACCGTATTTAGATCGTAGCCGAGGGCACGGCAAAGGTTGGCGGCGTCCCTGATCATTCGGTCGCGCAGCTGGGGACTGGCGGGAGGATTTCCTCGGACGTAGCGCTCATGAAACGGAGCCCGGGGATCGTAGCGCATGATGTGGACCTTTTCCTGGCCAACCACGTAGCAGCGAAAGTACTCCTCGAATTCAACCCCACGCTGCAGGGTCATGCACAGGCTCCCCGTCTGGTTGTAGTGGTGAAAGAACTCGTCGGGCGAGTGCACTTTGTAGACATGCTTCCATCCGCCGCCGGCATGGGGCTTGAGAAAGGCGGGAAATCCCACGTATTCGAAGATTTCCTGCCAATTCAGGGGGTAGATGAGGTTGCGCATCGACTGCGAGGTCGTATCCGGGGGGTGCTCTTTATGGGGCAGGACAACCGTTGCCGGTATGGCCACTCCCAGCTTCGTGGCCAGAGAATAGTTGAAGAACTTGTCGTCGGCGCTCCACCAGAACGGGTTGTTGATCACCGGTGTGCCGGTGAGGACGGCATTCTTCAGGTAGGCGCGATAAAACGGGATATCCTGGGAAATTCGGTCGATGATCAGTGCATAGCCGCTTGACTCAGCCATCTTTACCCCGCCGACCTTGAGGAACTCGGCCCTGACGCCATCTGTTTTCGACGCATTGATCCGTTCGACCAGAGCCGGCGGAAACGTATTCTCCATGCCGAATAAAACCCCGATTCGTTTTTCCACGATTGGCCCCCGTGTGCTTCCGGCAGGTTTTGGTCATCCGACCGGCGGCAGGGCTATTCTAGAGGAAAAATTTGGGAACCATCCGCAGCCAGACGGGCCGGTCATGAACGCTGTGCTCGCCCCAGACGTGGGGCCAGTGGGGAATCTGTTTGCTTTCACCGAAAGGTCCACTACAGGCGGCGTGTCCAGTATTCTGGTCGTCTGCTACCGTGCGCGACAGCCCAAATGGTGATTACAGCTTCTTGCTCCGAGTAGATGAGCGAAAAAGGAAATCGCCAAAGCAGGAATCGCCTAGTGTTGTTTTTGCCCAATGGCCAACGTTCCGGTGCCTGGCGAATTGTTTTGGCAGCTTGTTGCAGTTCTTCAAGGAAGTCCAAGGCCGCTTTAGGACTGCGCTTCTGATACCAAGCGACTGCGCTTTTAACGTCAGAGATTGCACCCTGGTGATACTCAAGACGTTTTGCGCCCATTGATTGTGGCCAGTAGCTCGCGGTGCAGTTGTTCCCAAGGAACCGTCACCGCCCTGCCGGCCTTCAGGTCTTGCATGCGGCGCGCCACTTCCTCGTCCCACGCCACGTCTACAGCTTCATTTGGCGTTTCGAGGCTATCCAGCAGAGTATTGGCTAACGCTGCACGCTCGTCAACGGGCAGGGCGAGCGCTCGTTTCAAGAGATCAGAAAGTTCCGGGCTCATGGTTTGATTCTACCTTGTAAGTCTCATAAGCTGCTGTCAATCGACGGTCCTCCCAAACAGCACGGGCCTTTTTTGTAGTGCGGACCGCCCAGTTACGGCATTGAGTTCCCTGAATTACGGCTCGCACCCCATGCAGGGTGCCGTCGCGTCTCTAGAGGTGATTGCATGACCGCTACATGAGAGTCTGACGGCTATGTGGCTTGAACTGGATCACGCAAGGACCTAATTTGCGCCACACAGAGCATTTGCTTTGCAAGCATTCCTCCTTCCGAGCAAGCGCAGGCCTATTTTAGAGGAAAAACTTGGGAAACATGCGCAGCCACACGGGCCAGTCATGGACGCTGTGGTCGCCCCAGACGTCGAGCGAGTGAGGAATCTGCTTCCCGTTCATGATGCCCGCGAGACGCTCGTTTTCGCCTCGGCAGATGTCCCACTCAGCCGTCGCGAGTACCATATTCAACTGTCGGTAACGAGCGAAATACCAGTCGTCGCTCAGATTCGGGAGATAGTCAGGCGGACAGTTAAAATAGCAATCCTCATCGTAGTAGCCGTCAAGAAACTGATGAATGTCAAAGGCGCCGCTCATGCTCACGCACTGGCCGACCAGGTCGGGATGGCGAAGCGCAAAATTCACCGCGTGATATCCACCGAAGCTGCATCCCGCGACCGCTACCCGCGGGGACTGGTTTCGCGAGCGTATCCACGGAATCAACTCATCGAGCAGGTAGCGCTCGAACTGCAGGTGCCTTAGAACGCGTTGCCGGGGATGCACGCTGCGGTTGTACCAGCTCTCACTGTCTACGCTGT
>JAFAWX010000370.1 GCA_019241535.1 Acidobacteriota bacterium
TCGATCGTCTCTGAAAAGTTTGATGGTCACGGTACGGGCTGCCAGAGAGACACGCGCGTATAAGCTGCTGAAGTCGAACGAGATTTGGCCAACGCGCCACTAGTCTCTCGCTTTGGAGAAAGGCCAGGTCGACCTAGAAAGCACCTTGGATTTAAGAGGGAGCATGGGGTCGCCCGTGCCGAACTCAAGCGCGAATACCCAGAACTTGAGGACGAAGATATTCGGCAGCCCGCAGCGTTTGCCGCTGCTTTGGGTGACGACAGTCTTGCCCCTACCACAAGTGCGATGAGCTTGCTGCTAGATCAGGGCCTGTCACATTTTACTGTCTTTTATTTTCGTGACGCCGGGATCGAAGCGGACCATGTGGCAGTCTAGAGGGTATCGTTCACCAATCGCCCTCCAGCAGCCTTTGGGGTGCGCGGCGGCTCCGGTGTTTCCCAGCCGCCCGCGAATCATTCTTGATTGACCAACCTGACTCCGCCGGGGCAGGTCGCATGTCAGAAGCTTAGCTGGATCTTAAGCTGGATGACCCGGGGTGACGCATCAGCCCCTAGGAGCCCGCCGAAGACCGTAGTTGGCCCACTCACGGTCCGAGTGATCTGTCCGAAGAGGCTGCTGCTGACGTTTCCGACCGGCATGTCGAAATTGGGATGGTTAAACACGTTGAAGAACTGCGCCCCAATTCCGAATTGGGCTGCCTCCCATCCTGGGATTTTCGTGTTCTTCATGATCGCAAAGTCGGAGCTGAAGTACCCCGGGCCACGGAAGGAGTTTCGGTGGATATCCCCAAATCCCGCCGGCGAGGGAGAGTATTTCGCCGGGTCCAAGCAGTTATTGATGTGCGGCTGGCCCACTCCAAACGTGCGGAAGCAATTCGTGCCAGTCCCGTTACCGGTGTAATTGGCAAAAACAGTGCCGCCGTAGTTTGTCCCAGACAAGGTTCCGGTGGTGCCTGCATCATACGGTGTGAAGGGCAATCCGCTGCGGTCAAGCAGCGTGCCTGCCGCCTGCCAACCCTTCAGCAGTGCTAATGGACCGTGCCCAAACGTCAGCCGCCAAAGTGGGAGTTCCCACAGGTAGTTGAGTTTAAAGCTGTGGCGTACGTCGTAGTCGGCACTGCCGTAATTGAATTTACGCAGATTGTTTGGGTCCTCCGGATTCAGGAAGCTTGTGTTGGGCCCACCCCCAAAGAAAGCAGCAAACTGCAGTACGCCGGATACTTCGTCAAGAGCATGGCTCCAGGCATAGTTCGCTTGGATCAGACCACTGGCGAACCTTCGAGTGAACGAGACAATCATCCCGTTGTAGTTCGAGACGCCTATACTTTGGACCTGCGTTGAGGGCCCAAATCTGGGGTCCGGCGCACTTGCAGGCAGATCGCCAAAACCGCGGGAAGAAAAAGCGTTGACGCTGTTGTTGCCGACAGCTTCGTGGATTCCGTGATTGCCGACGTAGCTGATGCTCAGGGACATATTCTGGCCGAAGCCCTGCTCCCCCGCCAAACTCCACTTCTGATATTGCGGGGCATGCGTAAACTTATCAGAAGTGAAGAGCCCAGGCACAGCTCCCGAGGTGTTGGGAGGAGCGCTGCTGTTAAAGGAGGAAACAAAGGCGCTGTTCGCTGCCGCCGCGTCGGCAAACAAATTGCAAAGGCTGCCGCCGCACATCTGGCCTGGTGCCAGATTATTTCCCGTAAACCCTACCAGAAAGTGGTTGAGTAACGGCGGGTTGGAGGCGAAGTCATCGACAACGTTGATAGGGTACTGATCGTAGAAGATGCCAGTTCCGCCGCGCATGACAGTGTTGTGCACGCCGAGTATATGCGGCTGCCAGGCAAAGCTCACTCGCGGCTGCACCTCCAGGTTAGTCAGGCCGGTCAGGGCCCGCTTACCTCCCTGGACTATGGTGCGGTTGTAGGGGATCGTCGCATTGTGGTCAAGCGAGAGGAATGGAGCCACGGCGTGGGCAAAGCATCGGCGCTGGCAAACCGGGTTTGACGGATGGTCCAAGCGCAATGCCAACGTCGTGGAGAAATGGGGAGTAATCCTCCACTGGTCTTCTATGTAACCGCCGACCGTGTAGGTAGCGATCGCTTGCTCGGTATGGGCGGGGAAGGCCTGGTCCAAGAGAGTGGGCGTGCCGGTGGCCGGGTCGACGCCGCCGTTGTAAAACGCAGCCAAAGACAGCGGAATAATTACACCGATTTTGGTACTGGCAAAATCGAAGTCGCTCACATCATTGCGGCGGAACTTGCTCCCGATTTTGATCGTGTGGGAGCTAATTGTCTTCGAGTAGTCGCGGAGGCTTGAAACTGGGTGACGTTTCGCCCGTACGGCTCACCCACATCATTCAAGGCGAGCGTGCTAAAGCTCACGTCGCTGGCGCCGAAGAAGACGGAGGTTGGAAAGGCGGCCAGCGCAGCAGCTAGGTTAGGTGCGGTGAATATCGCGCTGTACCACTGAGCGGAGAGGAGGAACTGGTTGACGACCCCGCCTCCGAACACGTGCGTCTCCTGCAATTGTCCCTGATACTCGGGCTGGTCGCTCTGTGAATTGAACAGGGGATTGATGACATCGGTCGCCGCAGCAAACAGCCCGTGGTCCTTCTGCACGCGCCCGAAAATCCGGTCGTTCTTGCCGATGTTGTAGTCGACACGCCCGGCCACCAGGTAATCGTGGCTCTTGTTGCTTACGGTGGACCGGAAGTTCACCGCGCACGGCAATCCGGCCGAACCACCGGGTCCCCCAGTCGGACCGAATGCCGCAGCCGAGAGGGCGCCACAACCGAACGGATCTCCAGGGCTACCGTTTACCGCTCTACTGATCCCTGGTGCCCCGCTGTATAGGCTGAACATCTTCTTGTAGAACACATCCGAAGCCGAGGCGGGCCCAAATACGCTGTCGATATTGGCGATTGTGGCAGTCTGGAATTGAGAGCTTGGCACAACTACCAAGACGCTCGTCGGGAGCACGAGGCGCAGGCCTTCAGTGTTGAAGTACCAGAACAATTTGCCCTTGAGCACCGGTCCGCCGATATCCGCGCCCCACTGGTTTGCATTAACGAATGATCGGGGCGTCCTCGAGGCGTTATTGAACCAGCTGTTTGCGTTCATCGCACGGCCGTTCCAAAAATAGAGGGCGCGTCCGTGATAGGCATTGCTGCCGGATCGGGTTATGTAGTTGATGTTTGATCCCGCAAGTCCACCATACTGTCCGGAGTAGCCGTTCGCGACGACCGAGACTTCCTGAACTTCGTTGATGCCCAACATGAGACCAGTCGCGCCGGAGTTCTGAGTGCTGTTGAACGGGTCGTTGTCGTCCATTCCATTCAGAGTAAAAAGGTTTGACGTCCCCGGCATGCCGAAAGCGGAGAAATTCCCGTACCCGCCCTGCGTGTTCATCACAGCGCCCGGCGAGGTTTGCACGGGGTAGGTCAGATCGTTGCCAGGGTTGGGCAGCTGCGAGACCTGGTTTCATTAATTGTGGCCGCCACGTTCCCGTTGTCTGCCTGGATCAGCGGAGCGGCCCCGGTCACCGTGATGGTCATGTCCGCCGAGCCCACCGGCATTTCAATGTTCAACATCGTGTCTTGGCCGAGAACCACGTTCGTCGAGCCCTTTACCACCTGGAACCCGTCGGCAGATACGATTACGGTATAGCTGCCGGGAGCAAGCAAGACAAACTCGTATAGGCCGTTCGAATTCGTCATAGTCGCCTGCGTCGTGCCCTTCGAGTTGTCTTTCAAGGTCACCTGTGCGCCGCGAATTAAGGCGTTGCTCGGGTCGTTTACGACACCACTGATGCTGCCCGTGGTCAGACTCTGCGCAGCGGCCGGCGTCGTACTAACCAATATCGCCAGTGCAAGTACCCCGAAAAAACGCGGCTTGGAATTCATCGCAGCTGTCAGAGATTCGTACCAAAAGAAATTTACACGTCGCCCGCCGCTCATAAAAAGACATCTGACTTGGAAAAGGCTAACCACGAGATCTGTCCGCGTGGTTGGATTTGCTTTGTCCGGTCCCGAAGCTCGCTTGGGGCCTCGCCATATGCGGCGCCGGTTTTCGAAGGAAAAACTGCGAAGCGTGAGGCTGTCAAAGGCTACTCTCAAAGCGGCGGCCTGGCAATCGTGTTGCACGCCTAGCTGTGGGATATCCGCGAAGATGGTGGGCTGCTGCACAAACCAAGGTGGAACCGACACAATGACGAGGGGCCGGGGCCGGGGAGCCATGTTGGTGCCGTACCAAGCCGAGACGGCAAGAATCTCTGCGCGATTCGAGGGCATTCCGAGGGCGTACTGCTACGTTACGATGCCAGGTCTCAGCAATTCTTCTTTCAGGAATGTCCTCCATTCAACTAGATTTTTCGCGAGACGGACAATGGGTGGCGTACGTGAGCCTTCCGGACATATCTCGGGGACGCAACAAGTTGGATGCAACAGAGCGGCTTCAGCTCAGTCTCTCTCCAATGGATGTGCTTGGCCCCAGTAGTCGCCAAACGGAAAGCAGATTGCATTTGCGGCCAAAGTGCCGGGAAAAGAGCTTGGGCGGTCCCGCCCGATACTGGGCTCCCATAATCTCGCCACAGGGCCGTTACATCGCTGCTCTCTTAATGCTCAAAATCTCGCCCTTCTCGATTGGAACGCCTCGAAATGGACCGAACTTACTGAAACTCCCGTCCAGT
>JAFAWX010000065.1 GCA_019241535.1 Acidobacteriota bacterium
ACCGTCGGCGCCCGCCTGCCGGTTATGGTGACAGTTACGAGCCATGCGATTTTCCTGAATCAGCGCAGAGATCAGTCAGGTTAAACCCACGCGCCGCCTATTCGTGAAAACTTTCCGATTGAGCGCCACCCTGTCCGGGAATGGACATTAAAGTTCCGTAAGCGAACAATTGCTTGCTTTTGTGGGCGCCTCGAAGCACCCGTGAGCCAGATTCTTCAGAGGGATAGATTGCTCGCTGTCTGGTTACCCGCGTGCGCATCTCTAACAATGGATTGGCCCTAGGTCTGTTTGCCGCAGCGGTCGCA
Source organism: Acidobacteriota bacterium (assembly GCA_019241535.1). Classification (GTDB taxonomy): domain Bacteria; phylum Acidobacteriota; class Terriglobia; order Terriglobales; family Acidobacteriaceae; genus Gp1-AA145. The sequence continues at coordinate 306 of JAFAWX010000065.1, forward strand.
CGTATCGCACTGCCCTCCCGTGCCTGCATGAGCATGCCGTCGTTTTCTCCCATGTTGGCGGGGCGCTCCGACTGAAGGCGCGCTGAGGGGAAAGGGCCGTCGCATGTCGGCGTAAGCAGGGTCGCAAGACATACGGCCTGCACTCCAGGCCATAAATGATGAGGAGTGAGTGGCAATGACGGGACTGATGCAAGACATCCGCTACGCGGCGCGCAAGATGCAGCGAACGCCGGTGTTTACCTTCGCCGTTGTACTGACCGTGGCTCTTGCCATCGCCGCCAACACTGCCATTTTCAGCTTCGTGAACGCGGTAATGATTCGTCCGTTGCCGTTTCCCGAGCCGGGCCGGCTGGTTCAAGTGGCGGAGAAGAACGAGAAGCTGAATTTGCCGAGTTTTGGTGCCTCGGTGCTAAATTTCCTTTCCTGGCGCGAGCAGCAGCACGTGTTTGACGAACTCGGCGCAGTCGGCTCCCGCAGCTACACACTGACCGGCCCCGGTGATCCTGAGCAGTTCACCGGGAATGCCGTTAGCCCGGCGTTGGTCCGAGCTCTGGGCATCGCTCCTCTGGCCGGGCGCGCGTTTACGGAAGACGAGGAAAAGCCCAGTGCTGCGCCGGTCGCCATGATCGGCGAAGGCCTCTGGAAGCGACGCTTCGGTCGTGAACGCACCGTTGTGGGTCGGTCGGTAATTCTTAATGGACAGCCAACGACCATTGTCGGGGTCGCGCCTGCCGCTTTGAGTCTGATCTCCGGCGCAGACATTTACACACCATTGACGATTGACCCTGCGAACGAAAACCGCCTTAATCACGTGATTCTGGTTTTCGGCCGGTTAAAGCGTGGGGTGTCGCTCGTCGAGGCGCAGGCGGAGATGGACACCATTTCCTCCCGTGTCGGCCGGCAGTACCCGGAAGTGCGTGACTGGGGTATTCATCTTGTCACTTTGTTTGACAGCTTTGTCAGCCCGGATCTAAAGACCGGGCTGCTCGTACTGCTGAGCGCGGTCAGCTTCGTTCTGCTCATTGCCTGTGCGAACATAGCCAATTTGTTACTTTCGCGGACTGCCGCTCGGCAACAGGAACTGGCGGTCCGCACCGCCAGCGGTGCAAGCCGGGCTCGTCTGCTCCGCCAGTTGCTGGTAGAGAGCGTGATGCTATCGCTCGGCGGTGGGATTATCGGTATCGCGGCGGCATTCTGGGCAGTGGGCGCCATCGCCCACACTTTGCCTGCCGATGCGTTGCCCGTGCCCGGCGTGCGGGTGGACGCGACCGTGCTGTGGTTTGCACTCGCCATGACTCTCATTACGGGGCTGTTGTTTGGAATTGCCCCAGCCTGGCGCATGGCAAAGGTCGATCTCAATCATGTCCTCAAGGAAACCGGGCGCGGATCATCCGGCGGCAGACAGGGGCGGCTGCGAAATGGACTGGCGGCTGTCGAGCTTGCGCTCGCAACGGTGCTGCTGATTGGCGCCGGCTTGCTGATTAAAACCCTCGTGAATCTGGAAAGCGTGCGCCTGGGATTCGATGCGCGCAAGCTGATTACCTTTCAGGTGGCGCCGCCAGCGGCGAAATATCCGCCCGCAAGAGCATCGGCGTTCTATCAAGCACTGCGCGATTCCCTGCGGTCGATTCCCGGGGCGCGCGGTGCAGCCGTCTCAAGCGGCATCCCCTTTGGCAAAGGGAACTATACGACGCACCCGATGATCACCACGGATCAGTCCATCCTGCCGCCCAACACAGCTGTGCCGATTGACTGGCGCATTGTGAGTCCTGGGTATTTCACGACCATGGCCATTCCTCTTTTGCGCGGCCGCGACTTTACCGACGGCGACACCCCGCAGGCGCCACAGGTGATAATCGTCAGCCAAGCGACGGCACGAAGATTCTGGGGTCAAGCTAATGTCATCGGACACACGTTACGTCCCACAGCCAAACCGTCCCTTGCATTCACTATTGTCGGCGTTGTCGGGGACGTGCACAACAACGCCTTAAACCAGGAATCGCCGGCCCTTTATTATCCGGTGGCTTCGCGCACGGCCGGGCTCATGGATGTGGTGCTGCGGACCGAAGGTGCTCCGGAGGCGCTACTGCCAACCATCCGTCAGAGGGTCCACGAGCTCGACCCGGAACTGGCGCTGGCAAACATTGCGACGATGGATGAATGGATTGCGAACAATGCCGCTCAGTCCCGGCTTAACGCCAGGCTGCTTACAAGTTTCGCTGCCATGGCGCTGCTGATCGCCGCCATCGGAATTTACGCGGTGCTCGCCTACTCCGTCAACCAGCGCACGCGGGAGATCGGACTGCGGATGGCGCTGGGCGCGCAGCGCGGTGGTGTTTTACGACTGGTCGTAGGCGAGGGGATGAAAGTCGGTCTGATTGGAATTCTCACCGGGCTGTTGGGAGCCCTTGCCACAAGCCGGGTCATATCCACGCTAGTCTATGGCATTCCGGTGCGCGACCCTGGAACTTTCGCGGAAGTTGCGACCGTGCTGACAGCAGTTGCGCTCGCCGCTTGCCTGATTCCTGCGCTTCGAGCTGCAAAGGTCGATCCCATGGCGGCACTGCGGTATGAGTAAAGATCAAAGCAGCGGCATAGCTGCGAGTACGCCTATTTCCAATCCCAGCAAGCAGATAAGGGCATCAAATCGTTGGCCATTGCGGCTGCCGCGAATTGAGACGGTTTGTACGTTCTGGAAGGCAGGCTTCTTTGATCGTTCTTCATTCGAGGACTGCCGCAACCAGAGGACTCGAGCCTCCCGGGTATATAATCAAGACTTCGCAAGCGCAACAATCCAGCGGCTCGAACTTCGGCATCGAGAGTGTCTCGTTTATGCGGCGCTGACTGGTCGCAAAAAGACACGGTAGGAGCAACTCCGAGTCCGAACAGCTCCTCGAGGGCGACAGCGTTGTTGGGCGGATCCCATTTTATTGCTGATTCGCCAGGGTTATCCTTTGCTGTCCCGAGTCGCGAAAAAGAAGTGAATCATGGTTTCTCTTACCGGCTTAAGCCAGGCATTCGGCAACACATCGAATCCGCAACACCTCATGCCGTTTCATAGTCATTCGGCCGCACTCCGGCTTCTTTCAGAGACACCGAAAGGCGGGCGCAACATTCGAGTACTGATCGGTGAGCCGGGTGTAGGCAAAACGATGCTGATGTTGCATCTTCTCGAGCAATTTCGGCCTTCGGCTCGTATTTCCCATTTATTCTGGACCCAGCTTGGACGCAGCGAGTTCTTGAGTTATTTCCTTCAGCAATTGGGGGTCGCGCGCCCGGCGGTCGACGTCGGAGAAGCCCAAAAGCAGTTGACCGCAGTGCTCGAACGGGAGTTCCGCCAGGGCAGAAAAGTTATTATTGCCATCGACGAGGGGCACAATCTGGAGATTCCCGCCCTGCGCGGATTGGCTGAATTACTGGACTGCAGTATCGCCAGAAACAGTGACCTACAAGTGGTGCTTGCCGGCCTGCCTCGACTGACGGCCAAACTTTCCGCTCGCGAACTGAGGGGGTTTTCGGAACGAATTTCAGAGATTACTTCGCTCTCCCCGTTGACGGCGGACGAGACTGCCTCGTATATCCGCCGGAAGCTGGAACTTTCCGGGTATCATGGGGCCTTCCCGTTTACTCCCGACGCAATTGCGACAATCGCGACCTTATCGGAAGGCATACCCCGCAACATCAACAATATCTGCTCTGCTGGTCTTTTTCTGGCAACAAAACGCTCCGGCACAGCGATCGACCAGACGACCGTAATTGAGGCCGAGGCGCAGTGGGGGGGGCGGCCGATCGTGCAAGACACTGCGCCAGAAGTGATGCCCTTGCTCGGCAATTTGCTGGAACCCAGGGCCGAACCCGCAGAGCATACTTCCCCGCAGCTTCGCATCTACGAGAAAAGGCCGCCACAGCCAGTCCAGTCTAAGCCGTATGTGGCAAGTGCTCCCCGAGACACAGGGTCGTCGGGCGACTCTGCCGGCAGCCGATTGCTGCCCGATCGTATCCGCCGATGGTTTGGAAGCCAGCGGCTCGCATGGTCGGGAACCGTGGGAGAGCTGGCTGCAGCGCTCGACGAACCGGAGACGGATCTTGTACGTGCCCTGCAGGCTAGTTCCGACGTTCTACGAAGCCTGGGGATTTCGGCCTCTCTGCGCGAAAGTGTCGGCCGCACGAGATCGGTTACCCTGCGGCGCGTTGGAGACTCACGGCACGCCCCTGCGGAGCTGAGTGATTCTGAATCAATCCGCGAACCGGATGCCGGGCAAAGGGTCACGGGTGCTGCCGGCAGCACGACGGAAAACCTGTCCAGTTATGCTCAAGCGGACGCCCGGCCGTCGGAAGACATCGAAAACGAACACGAAGAAGCCGCCTCGCCATCTCCCGCCGACCAACTTCTCGGTCTGGTGCGGGCAAACGAGCAGCGCCGGGCTGGGAAGCATGGATCGAGATTTCGGCGAATCTTTTCGGCGTTTTTGACCTAGGCTGGAGCAACGGACCCGTCCTACTGCCTCAACACCTTACTGGGCCAACGCGCCAGCCAAGCACTCATCCACCAATCCCCAGCCCGGCGAAATAGCAATAGCAGAGGATGACGAGGGCTTTGGGCGCCCGCCAACATTCCGCCCACACTTATGCCTTAGGCCGCCCGCACTATTAAATCAACGGCAAGCGTCACGCTCGGGTCACGTTCTGGACATCACTCGCTGTGACACTATGCGCCGCGGTCCATCACCACAAATGAAAATAGGATAGGGTAGATGACTGGAACGTCTAGAGATTCATGGGGGCTGAGTGACATGCACGCTACCGGTGTTGGCGGTCCGTGCCCAGCCACCAACTCCCAAGTCCGGCATCGCGCTGGGTTTACGACTTCTAAAGTCCTCCTGGCGTTCGCTAAGCCTGTCTTAAGACCGAGACTGCTGGGGGGGTGAGAGGTTTCTTTTCCTCTCCTCCTTCCTGGGCTTTTAATGCGGACCGCAGTTCGTCGACTAGTTTCTTTGGCAGCTCACCAACGTTTTCGAGGACGCGCTTGGCAGCAAGTATGTTCTGGAAGCCCTCCAGCACCTCCTTATCCTTAATTCGCGACAGATCGTCCGCGATCTCCAGGACCTCAACTGCGGTCACAAATCCGCCGCCGTTCTCTATGGCTTCCGTGAGCTCGGACAGCTTTTTGTCCATGGGGTCGAAGTCTGTCCACCCGCTCATTTGGAACTTGAAGTACTTTCCACCTCGAGGATAGATCCTGCTGTTCAGCGGTTTCTCGGTGTTGAGCATCGACTGTGGCCCTCCAGAATGGCACTAATGGCAACTTTAAGCGTCAATCATACACTGGGCCGGTTGCTCTCGCGTGCAATTTCGATCGGGGGGAGATTGGCGGAAAGCACAGTCACCCAAGGACTTGCACGGTTTCAATTTTGCGGAAAGTTGTAGGCTCGGCTAGCACCTCAGCTCTGCAATCGACGCGTGCCTGTATTTGGTGGCAACCCCGCACCCCGGCGAGCCCAGCCGCATCTATTTAACGAGACGCCCGAGCTCGAACACTAGCTCCCGCAGATCCAGGTTCACGGTGCATTTGCCCCCCACCTGAAATGGCTGCAACAATAAACGAGAGGAAACCCTGAATAGGGAGGAACATTTGTTTGCCCAATGAAAGGCTGTGGCATTGGTTTTCGTCAGGCCTTAGAAGTCGTATTTTCCCCAGAAGGCGGACGACACTGGCTTGTTCCGTGCGGGTGATAGTGGTCAGCGGCATTTGTCTGATCGGGTGCAGCGCCCTGTTGGCCCAATCAAAGTCCTTGCCCGACGCTCCCCAGCCTCAAGGTCAAACCGGCGAGGACAGTGGCAGGCAGCACGCCAGCAAGGGTGAATACGGCAAGCATCACATTCTGTGGATCATTCCAAATTACCGCGCCGATGAGAGTGCGTTGGAGTTCAAGCCGCTGACCAGGCGCCAGAAACTGAAGCTTGCTTTTGACGATTCCTTCGATCCAACAGCGTTTCTTGTCGCCGGTATCTTTGCCGGTTCGGCGATGCTCCAGCATCAGTATCCTTCATTCGGTCAGGGTGCTGCAGGATTTGCCAAGTACTACGGAGGCGCTTTCGCCGATCAGGCCATCGGCAACATGATGACCGAGGCAGTTCTGCCTATAACCGTTCATCAGGATCCTCGCTACTTCACCAAAGGAACGGGTGGATTCTTGCGACGGACCGGTTATGCCATCAGCCGCGAGGTAATCACGCGTAATGACGATGGTCGTAACCATTTCAATACTTCGGAGCTCGCGGGCAACGCAATCGCGGCGGGTATTTCGAACCTGTACTATCCGGCTGTGGACAGAAGCGTAGGAAAGACAATGAACAAATGGGGCCAGCAGATTGGCCTCGATACCGGATTCAACATCATGAAGGAGTTCTGGCCAGACATACGGCGCAAGTTTTTCGGCCAATAGCCGGGCAAAGGCCGCTCTGCCACCCTCGGCCCCGACTCATAAATCCTCGCTTCCAGCACCTGTGACGTAGCTGCGGATAGCCTATCGAGAACGGCCCATCACCTTTGTGAGTGTGACAACCAGTTCGGCTTTAACGAGCTCTCGCCATTTCCGTCTGTTTTGGGGAACGCCCGGGACCTAGAATGAGCAGCGCGAAGCGCGTGTTCGCTCCCATTCATACGTGGGAACACTATTTGCGAAGCGAGTGCGAAACACTTAAAGGGACTGTGTAAGCGGAACCGTCCACTCAATGTTGGCGCTGGTAATCTCATAGCGTGACCAAAACATCCTCCCAGTCTGCCCAACCGAAACCAGCCGCAGCATCGATCGGTTCAGCGCGAACCCGGGTGCGCTGGTATTTGGTTTGTTGCCTGTTCGCTCTGAGCGCGGTTGCTTTCCTGGACCGGGTCAACATCTCAGTTGCTGG
>JAFAWX010000152.1 GCA_019241535.1 Acidobacteriota bacterium
CTCGCGCGCGGCGTGCGTCCCTACATGGACAAGGACACCCACACCTGGACGAAGAAGCCGTTCTTCGACGGCCTCACCTTCCACCGCGTGATCCCCGGATTCATGATCCAGGGCGGCGATCCTCTCGGCACCGGAACTGGCGACCCAGGCTACAAGTTCAAGAACGAGACCTCCCCCGACCTCACCTTTGACCGGCCCGGCCGCCTGGCCTACGCGAACGCCGGACCGGACACCAACGGTTCTCAGTTTTTCATTACCGAACAGGCCTTCAGCGGCAGTCAGGCAGACATGTTGAATGGCAAGTACACAATCTTTGGGCAGTGCGACGACCAGAGCGTCGATCTGGTCAAGAAAATTGCGGCTATGCCGCGGGATACTAATAATGGCGATCGTCCCAACGATCCCGTCAAAATAAACAAGATCACCATCTTGCGCGGTGGTGCGAGCCGGCCTCCAGCGGCCGCACACAAGCCTCGTCCGAAACCCGCGCCGCAAGCGACTAAGCAGCAGTGATCGAGCTGGGGAGTGCTGACCAACAATTTGCTGGCGCAGAGTTAAATAATCAGTAACGGCGGTTGCGTCCGCGCCTTAAACCAGCAACAATACTTCCGCCATATGCGATTCGGAATTCGTCTGCTTGCCTGGGTGGTCGCTTCGTTGTTCGGGGCCCTGGCCCTGGCGACGATCGCCTTCCATCGTGGCGAGGAGATCAATGCACTGTGGCTGGTCGTGGCGGCGTCCGCAAGCTACGCCGTTGGGTACCGCTTTTATAGCAAGTTCGTGGCCGCGAAGGTCCTGGCTCTCGATGCGCAGCGCGCGACCCCTGCTGAACGCCTGGAGAACGGCCGCGACTTCGTTCCCACCAACAAATGGGTGGTATTCGGCCATCACTTCGCCGCTATCGCCGGCCCCGGACCATTGGTCGGCCCCGTACTGGCGGCGCAGTTCGGGTACCTGCCCGGTACTCTGTGGATCGTCATTGGCGCCGTGTTCGGCGGCTGCGTCCAGGATTTTGTGATCCTGCTCTTCTCCGTGCGGCGCGACGGAAAGTCTCTTACAGAGATGGCGCAGCAGGAGATTGGGCGCGTGGGGGGACTGGTCGCATACGGCTCGGTTCTGTCCATTCTGGTCATCCTGCTCGCGGTTTGTGCGCTGATTGTGGTGAATGCGCTCAAGCAGAGTCCCTGGGGCGCCTTCACCATCGCCATGACCATCCCGATCGCGCTGCTCATGGGTATTTATCTGCGCCGCTTGCGCCCCGGGCGCGTGCTTGAAACCTCGCTCCTGGGATTCATCCTGGTTCTTGCGGCCATTTGGGGCGGACAATGGGCGTCAGAGACCCCGGCGGTAGCCCGCTATTTCACCCTGTCAGCTCCCGGCCTGGCGATTGCGATTATTGTCTACGGCTTTGCCGCCTCGGCCCTTCCAGTCTGGCTGCTGCTTGCGCCCCGCGATTACTTGAGCACGTTTGTAAAGCTGGGAACGATCGCTTTATTGGTCGCAGGCATTGTCGTCATGCATCCGACCCTGCATATGCCGGCGCTTACCCGCTTCACCGACGGCAGCGGACCGGTATTTGGAGGAAAGGTCTTTCCGTTCGCCTTCATCACCATCGCTTGCGGAGCGATTAGCGGCTTTCACTCGCTGATTTCAAGCGGTACGACGCCAAAGCTGATCCGGCGGGAAAAGGAGATCCGCATGGTCGGCTATGGAGCGATGCTCGCCGAGTCAATGGTGGCGATCATGGCCACGGTGGCCGCGTGCGTGCTTCAGCCGGGGACTTATTTTGCCATTAATAGTCCCGCCGGAATCGTCGGCCAGCTTCCCGAGACGGCGGCGCGAACCATCACTGGCTGGGGATTTCCTGTCAGCGCATCGCGGATGCATGCACTGGCCCAGAGTGTAGGCGAGCAAACATTGTTCAACCGCACCGGTGGCGCTCCGGCTTTCGCCGTAGGCATGGCCCACATTTTTTCCGGCAGCCTTGGTGGGCAAGCGGTCCTGGCCTTGTGGTACCACTTTGCCCTGATGTTTGAAGCTCTGTTCATTCTGACCGTGCTCGATGCCGGAACTCGCGTGGGACGCTTCATGGTGCAGGACGCCCTCGGACACATTTCAAGGCCGATGGGTAGGACCAGCTGGTATCCCTCGATACTTATTACCAGCGGTCTGATTGTCGGCGCCTGGGGCTATTTCCTCTGGCAAGGAATAAGGGATCCACTCGGCGGGATCAACTCCCTGTGGCCGTTGTTTGGAATCGCCAATCAGCTGTTGGCCGCCGTCGCCCTGTGCGTTGCGACCACCATCATTATCAAAACCCACGGCGCCAAATATGCGCTGGTAACGCTCGCGCCGCTGGCGTGGCTTGTGACCGTGACCTTCACCGCTTCCTGGCACAAGATCTTTGATCCGAATCCGCGTGTGGGATTTCTGGCGCAGGCCCGCCAACTGGCAACCGCCGGAGGCAACGCGAGATTGATTTTCAATGCTCGCCTGGATGCCCTGGTCACTGCCATCCTGATCGCAATGGTCAGCTTGCTGATTGTCGAGTCATTGCGTCACTGGCGCGATGTACTCAGTGGGAGACGGGAAGCACCGCTCACGGAAGCTCCGTTTGTCCTCACCCGTTTCGCGGAGGAACAAGGATGAAGTATTTCCGCGTGCTGCTGGCGGCTTTACAGGAGATCTTCGATGAATCCGCTTATCTTCGCTTCTGTGCCCGTGAACATATTCCGCCAGGCCGTAGTTCCTATAAGCGGTTCATACGCGAACTGTACGGTTCAAAACCAGCTAAGCTGAAATGCTGCTGAATACGACTTGTTTGAAAGCAGCCTCACCTCGATCCTTTGCCTGTGGCCCGCAAGCGGTTTCCAGCCGCCGTGGAGCGATCTTCAAACCGAGGGCTGCTGGATCTCGCTGATCTCCTGCTGGCTGCGGTCGAACTCTTGCATCAGTGCTGCCTCGATTTCCGGTGAGCGCCTTTCACCTTTGGCAACTCGGCTGACATAAGTACGATCCACTCCCAGGCGGCGCGCAATCCGGCTGTAAATGCCGCATAGAGAATCGATGTAGTGTTTCAGCTTCTGAAGCTTGATGGGTTGGTCTTCTCTTGCCATTGAAGCCTCGGTATCGCAGAGTTGTGGTGCTTGGACGCAGGTTCTTTCTGCCAAGTTGGTTCGGCTGTAAGTCTATGGATATGCTGCAATAGAGGTGAAGCTGCTATGAACGCAGCTGAATTGCAGGCAACCCTCCTTCTTAAAGCTCCTCATCAAAGTCTGTCATCTAGTGGGACAGTGAGAATATAGGCTTTCGAGACACTCTTTCATTTTCGGCACGAGGACGCAAGCGAGCCGTGGAGGCCATGATGAGCAGCGTTCTAGTCGTAGATGACAGCGCTTGGATTCGCCGGGCGGTCTGCGAACTCTTTACCCGCGAAGAAGACTTCAGCGTGTGCGGAGAAGCCTCAAATGGCCAGGAGGCGGTACGCAAGGCCCAGCAGTTGAACCCTGACTTGATCGTTACCGATCTTTCCATGCCTGTTATGAACGGCCTCGAGGAGGCACGCCTTCTCAAAAGGCTGCTGCCTCAGGTGCCGGTAATTATCTTCACCGGCTGTGACAATAATCCTCATCTTGAGAAGGAAGCTCGCTCGGCAGGCGCCTCGGCCGTGGTGCCTAAATCCGAGGCGAGCGCCAATCTGCTTCTCCGGGCCAGAAAGTTGCTCTCCCGAACCGCATTCTGAGCCGGTTGGATTTCATCTAGCGAAACAAAAAAATTCCAGCAACCTGCGAATTCTCCTGCCCTGGCAGATTTTGCCGCCTGAAACTAACAATATGAAATCGGCGGAGAAGCAATTTCATCCCAAACTAAGTAGGAATTACAAATCTGAGTTCTCCGTAAAATCATAGGTGGTTCTTGATGCAGCTCTTTACTCAACTGGCAGGGATTTTGCCATTCTTAATCCTGGGTTCGAGGTCGCAAGCGCGTGGTTGTTCTCGAAGATTTTGCTCTGCAAAACGGCAGGTCAGGAGAGGAAGGTTGTCTATGGCAGCACGAACAGCGCTCATATTGTGCGTGGACGACTACGAGAACATCGTGATTGGCTGGAAGATGCTCCTCGAGCAGGAGGGCTACGAAGTCATTACCGCCACCGACTGGGCGAAGGCGTTACAGTTGTTCGCGTCGCATGAGGTTGATGAGGTAATTCTCGACTACCAGATGCCCGAAATGTCGGGCGATTCGATCGCACTACGCATGAAAGAACTCAAGCCCGACGTGCCCATCCTGCTGCTTTCCGGAGATCGATCATTAGCGGTGGACACAATGACCTCAATTGATGATTTCCTCTTCAAAAATGATTCTGTTACGGATTTCCTCACCACGGTCGGGGCGCTTCTGAACCGGTCTCGGGCGACGCTTGCCAAGCCGACCCAAACGGCAGAGAAGGCATCCAAGCGCACCCATTCGGCAGAACCCGCCCGCGCCGTCTGAGCGCGCTTATCGAAGAGCGTGCCTTCAGGCATTTGCCCCCGTTCTTAAGCCGCACGGGAACCCGCCTCGTTATCCCAGAAAATTTCAATCTGCCTCGCCGCCTCTTGCCATTGCATTGGTCAATTCGATATATCTGTTCTCATTCCCGGCTGCTCGGCGGTGCCGAGTCGAATTTATTGTTCACGGCAGCCGTGCCGGCGTGGTTGGCAGTCCTGACTGTCGACGTCGGCTGAAATGGAGCAGAATATGACGCGAGCCTCCCGCATAACTTTCCTGTTGTCTTGGATGTACCTTTTTGTGCTCTTTCCTCAAACCGCTCCCGCCCAGTCCAATCAAGTCCTGGGTGAGGTTGAGCTTCTAGGCGAAAGCAAGGTCGAAAAGGGCTCGGGCGTGTGGGTTGATGGCCAGTACCTCGGCTATATGAAGGAGCTGAAGGGATCGAAAAAGATCCTCCTGCTGCCGGGCGAACACGAAATTGCCGTCCGACAGGACGGTTACCAGGACTTTACCGACAAAGTAACCGTGCGGCCGGCGGAGAAGCTGACGATCACGGTCAGAATGGTAAAAGATCCTCGTTTCCGGATGCCTGCCGTTTTCTCCGAGATCAAACTGGCGGTAACCCCTGACCGGGCGGCCGTGTTTGTAGACGGATTGTACGTCGGCCACGTGGGAGAGTTCGGCGGCATTGCAAAAAGTCTGCTGGTAGCACCTGGTCATCGAAAGATCACCATCAGCTTAACCGGATACGAGACCTTCAATACCGAGGTCGATCTCGTGCCTAATCAAAAATTTCAGCTTAAAACCGATCTGGCGAAAGAAGGTGGCGCGCAGCCGGCACCCATTCGCTAGCTCGTTGCTGCAGGTCGCCCGCCGCTGAAGTACCACTCATCAGCAGGCTGCGGGTGGTGCAGGCACAGTAGTCGACACTCTGTCTCATCAGAGCTTTTTTCCGACCTTTTTAAGACCGAATGCGTGCAGGATGTCCAGAGAGAATTCGCTCACGAAGTTGTAGCCACTTCCAATCCCTGCCTGCGACAGAATACTGTACAAACCGGTCCTCCATAGGTTCTGCCGGCCCGGAAGCCAAGAGCTGCGCAGCAGTCCCGCGGCAAAGGCTGCGACATACATGGGTATCTGCGGCCGCAGTTCACGTTCCGTGCGGTTATAAGCGACGAAGTTTCTAGACACGGCGTGGCGGGTGCGCGGCCAGAAGCTTTGGCATCGGCAAAAGTCGTAACGCGGTTCATAACCCATCAAGGCATTGCCTCCAGACAACAAACTGCTCTGAACAATAAATTGACCATACCGGGCTGCGTAACGCCGTCCGTAGCCAGGCATCCCTCCGCCCCAGCCGTGGGGTACTCCGCGCGCCTGGTCAATTCCCGCCGAAAATGCCCTGGCCACATAGGATCCGGCAGTTAGGAACGTCTGGCGCACGTAAATCTGCTTACGCTCGCTGTTGGTCAAAGGCTCGAGCGGCCCTTGTGGAGGAACATAAGGCCCGATGATCCATTCAATGGGTAGGCGGCTGAGGCGGTTAGAGGCCGAGGGTTTCGCCCTTTCGTCCGCCGTATTCTCCTGCTTTTGCTCAGGCGCTGCGGCACTCCGCTGGGCCGCTGCTTCACCCAGGAGCAGCCTGAAGGCGACAAACAGCCCGAGTAACAGACGAGCGCCAGCCGGCATACTCCGAGACGCGCACACCCGCTGTCCCGAATAGTGCGTGGCCTGAAGCATTGTCTGGGTTATGCCTGCGCCTCTCTTAGATACCACTTACGCGGCCTGCTTTTGAGGCCTGACCGGTCATGTCAGTGTTCCACGGCCTCGAGCCCGTGAGCGTTCTGCTCGCGAGGTAACCCGCACGGAGGATTGCAGCCGGAGGCAATCGCCGCCATTCGCCACCCGCCCTTCCCTTTCTGGTAAATCGCGATCCAGGAACTAACGAATTGGTGTTGAACAGCAGGTGTCGAATCCTTATCCGTGTAGGTGGCCTGAATGCGTATTACCACCCACGCGGTCTTCCGATCCGTGGAGATGTGCACAGAGGGGGGACTGACGTCCTCCCAGGCACTATAGCGAACCGACTTTAAATAATCGGAAAAGCTTCGGCCGACATCCTCTCTGCTGTTGACCTGTACTTCTCCATTCTCGACAACCGTCAATTGATCAGCAAGCGTTCCCGCAATCAGTTCGGCGTTTCCGGTCAGGTGTCCGCGCCTTTCAACCTGATGGAGTTCGAGGATGGCAGAAATGTCCTTGTCCGAGGCGAACGCCAACGCGGCAGACCCGACCAGGAGTAAGTAGATGAAGGTTTGATGTTTCATCACCAACTTGCACCGTTTACTTGCTATCGAGGCCCAACTTGTCGGCGATCGTCTTCATCGCCTCAATCGCGAATGCAATGTGGTCGTCGAGCTCAACCCCGAGCTCCTTTGCACCGGCAACAATATCGTCGCGGCTGACGCTGCGGGCAAAGGCTTTATCCTTCATCTTTCTGCGAACCGATTTCGCATCCACCTCGGCCAGCGACTTGCCGGGCTTTACCAGAGCAACGGCGGTGATGAAGCCGGCCAGTTCGTCACAGGCGAAGAGGGTTTTTTCGAGCGGGCTCTCGCGGTCCAGGCCTGTGTAGTCGGCGTGCGACAGGATTGCCCGCCGCACTTCCTCCGAATAGCCGCGCTCCTTCAGGATTTCGCTGCCCTTGTAGGGATGTTCTTGGGCGCTTGGATATTTTTCGTAATCAAAGTCGTGGAGCAAGCCCACTGCTCCCCAAAGCTCCTCATCGGCCGAAAATTTGCGCGCATACGCCCGCATACACGCCTCGACCGCCAGGGCGTGCTTGCGCAGGCTTTCCGAGCCGGTGAACTCAGTTAGTAAACACCACGCGGCATTTCGATCGATCATGATTTCACGCCCGATTTCTCCTGGTTTTCGCCCGTTTTCTTTGCTTTTCTTGGCACCGCTTCCGTCAATCAACCGAGAATTTTCTTGACTTCCACAGCCATCCTACCGCAGATTTACCGCAGACATTGGAACCACGGCGTTGGGTCCTTGCCCGCTCTGGCAACTCCCACCAGTAAATGGCCACTACTCTTGCCCCGGTCGATTCCCGGGAGGTTTTACGATGCGACCATTGCCTATTGGTTCAGTTCCGCACGTCCAATAATCTCTGCCGGCGCTGTCATCTGTCACTGGATGAAGAAGAGCCGGTGGTCGAGCAAGTTCCAACCCCGCAACTGCTGCCGACCGTACACCGCGGTCACCTGAACCTGGCGGCCTCGATTCGTGCCATGCGTCTGCGCAACGGCCTCAGCCAGCGGCAACTCGCAGGACGTATGTCCGTGCCGCGCACCTACGTTTCGAAAATCGAAAATGAAAAAGCCACTCCCACGCTTTCTTCGCTGGAGCGTCTGGCAAAAGCCCTGGAGGTCACCGTGCCTGAACTGCTGAGCGGCGGAGAACAAAACCGTCAAGAAGAGATTATCGAGCTGATGAAAGATCCCTTCATCGCCGAGATAATGCCCTTCGTTACGCAACTGAACGGAATGCAGATGTCAAGCATTCTCACGCAGATCAGGGATCTGACCGTGCGACCCCGTCGCAGTGCTTAGCGTTTTCGGTGGGGCTGGTCCGGAATGTCTTTGTTGCTGATGTATGTCGGTCGGATCGGGGGCTTCGACCGATAGCGATGGTTTTACTCCGGGCAAACCAGCCAACACTACAGCCGGAGCCGAAAGGTTCCGGCTGTTTTTTCTTTTTAGTTCGAACCTTGCCAGACAACAGCCCGGAAAGGCGAACATCAGGCCAGGAAAGGGTCGGCATCCTTTACCAAAACCGGTTCGGGGAGCCGGTCGGTAACCTCGGCCAGAGCAGCAAGCTTTGTCGCGAGTTCCGGCTTCAGCGCTCCCGGCTGGTAGCGCCAATGATAGTTTCCGCTGTGGCTACTCGGCGTGTTCAGGCGGGCTTCGCTGCCGAGTTTGTTCTTTACCTGTACGGCAACCACCGAGAGATTGGCCGGCGAGCTCTGGGCCAGCCTTATCAGTCCCCAGTTGGGACCGTCCGCGCATGGCCCGATCAGGGCTTCCACGGCTGCGCGTTCTTTCTCCCCCAGGGCTGACCACCAGCCCAGACAGGTGTCGTTGTCGTGCGTACCTGTATAGATTACGCGGTGCGGATTGAGGTGATGGGGGAGATAGGCATGGGCACCGACATCGCCGAACGCGAACTGCAGCACTGCCATGCCCGCAATATTGTGCCGCTCGCGGAGCGCGACCACGTCCGGAGTAATCAATCCAAGGTCTTCGGCGAAAAAAGGTAAGCCCCCCAATTGCTCGCGTAACTTATCAAAAAGTTCGTCTCCCGGTCCGTCTACCCAGCGGCCGTTTACTGCTGTAGGTTCGCTCGCAGGAATCTCCCAAAACTGGGCAAAGCCGCGAAAATGATCGAGGCGAATGATATCGCAGGTCTCCGTTGCCCGGCGCAGGCGCTCGATCCACCAACGGTACCCGCTGGCCCGAATCGCCTCCCAGTCGTACAGAGGATTACCCCAGCGCTGTCCATGGGCACTGAAGTAATCAGGTGGCACTCCCGCGACCACTTCCGGCTCAAGATTGTCGCGTAACCGAAACAACTGGCGGTGAGTCCAGACATCCGCGCTATCGTAATCGACGAAGATGGCGGTATCGCCCACCACGCGAACGGAATTCTGTGCGCAATAATGGCGCAGGGCGCGCCACTGCTCCCAAAAGAAGAACTGAATGACCCGTCGCGCGCGAAGCTCTGGGCCGAGCTCACGGCTTATCGATCTGATTGCCGCCGGTTCTCTCGTCGCCAGCTCCCGGGGCCAGCGATTCCATCCAGGTCCGCAACGCTCACGAATGGTGTCGAATAAGACGTAATCCTCAAGCCAGCCGCAATTGCGGTCACAGAACGCCTCCAATACCTGACGTTCGCAGGTGCCGGCACGATCAAGGAAGTTCTTCGTTGCCTGCCAAAGCAGGGGTATTTTTGTCCGGCTCACCTGGCCGTAATCAATCGCGTCAATACCGGGGGAGAGGTCGGAGAGAGCACCGGCTTCGAGCCATCCCCGCTCAACGAGGCGCTCGAGACTAATCAGCTGTGGGTTTCCGGCGAAAGCCGACGTGGAAGAATAGGGAGAGCTCCCATTGGCAGGCGGATTAAGCGGCAACAACTGCCAGAGCCCCTGGCGCGCCTCAGCCAGAAAGCGAATGAAGTCGTAAGCCGCCGGGCCGAGGTCACCAATTCCTCCGCGCGACGGCAGCGAGGTCGGATGAAGCAAAATTCCACTCGAACGGGAGAAGATCATCTCGAACTTTACCGGCGGGAGCCCTCGGCGTGCGTCGTTCCGAATGCTGAAATCCGCGGGTGTCCAGTACTTGGGTAACAGATAAGGAAGATCTACTCGCTTTCCTCGGTTCGTACCTTGGTCAGGGACTGCAGTTCTTTCTGGTTAATCTTTACCTTGCCCGACTTTTCCATGGTCTCGCGCAGGTTGGCAAGAAACAAGTTGAACAGCTCCGATCGCTTCTGCTCGAGAAGGGTTTCGCGAACCTGATCGCGTTTGGCCGCAAAATCCTGATCACTGGGAGCCTGGCGATCGACGACCGTGAGGACGGCGCCGCTCGCTCCGGTGTCGATGGGCCCGCTGACTTCTCCCCGCTTGAGAGTAAAGGCAACCGCTGCCGGCCCGCTCATGGAGCCGATATCCGGGACCTGACCATCAGGAAGGACGAAGTCACTGGTTTTGTATTCGGCACCCAGCTCCTTTGCCGCTTTCTTCACGTCGTGCCCCGCCTTAGCCCGGTCGGCAAGCTCCTGCGTCTTCTGGGTCAGTAATTGCGCCGCCCGCTCATTCTTGAATTCCTGCTCGACCCGCGAGCGAGCCTCTTCGAATGTTGGTGTCGCTGAGGGCTTGACGGCGGTCACCTGGTAGATGGTGTATCCCTGGTGCAGCGCCACCTCGTCGGGGGGTGCATTCGCCGTCTGACCGAAGGCTGCGGTCATGAATTGCTGGTCGCTTCCAATACCGGGCAGCTGGTCTTTGCTGGTTACAAAGTCGGTGGTTATAACTTGAAGGCCTTTCCCCGCGGCCGCCTTTTCCAGGCTGGTGCTGCGCGCCTCAGAAAGCAACTGGTCGGCTTCGTGCTGCGCGGCCTGAGCAGCCTTCTCCTGCTTGATTATGGGCTCGATCTGCGCCTTGACGTCGTTGAGGTTCTTTACGTAAGCCGCCTGCTTGTCTTCGACGTGAATTATGACGAAGGCATAGCTCGCGTCGATCAACTCGCTGGTCGACCCTTTGGGAGTCGTGGTAACCGCTTTCTTCACGCCGGCGTCGGGAAACACGTCGGGACGCACCAGGCCTACCGAACCGCCCTTCTTGGCCGTATCCGGATCCTCGGAATACTTTTTGGCGAGTTCCGCGAAATTTCCTCCCGCCTTAAGCTGCTTCAGAACATCCTCGGCTTTGGTCCGGGCCACATCCAGCTGCTTCTGATCGGCTTTACCGTCAGGACCGGGAAGCGGTTTTTTTATGACGATCTGACGAACGTTCACCTGCTCAGGGACGCGGTATTCATCGCGGTGCTGGTCGTAGTAGTTCTCGAGCTCCGCTTCCGAAACCTGCGTCTGGGCTGCCAGGCGCGCGTTGTCGATCACTACATACTTAAGCTGCCGTTTTTCGGGAATGGAATTGACATAGGTTTTCTTGTTGCGGTCGTAGTAGGCCTTAAGCTCGGCGTCGGCCGGGTGAATGGCCTTGAGGATGTCGTCCTTCTTAAACACTGCATAGTCGAACTTGACCTTCGTATTCTGCTTCTCGAACTGCTGTTTGACCTCGGCATCGGTTACGGAAGCGCCGGCAGTCACGAGACTGCTGATTTTCTTGACCAGAATCTCGTCCTTGACCAGCTGCTCGAACTGCGGAACCGTGTAACCGATCCGGGAGACAAAATCCTCATACTCCTGCTGCCCTATGAAGGTGCCGCCGGGAAAAACCATCTCGCCGAGCTGTCCCTGGCGCATGTACTCACGCAGATCCTCATCGGTGGCCCGCAAGCCCAGCCGCCCGGCTTCAAGCAGCAGGATCTTCTCATTAATAAGGTTCTGGGCCGCCCGCTCGGCGAAGAATGGCATCAGCATCCGGGCCTGCGCCCCTCCGCGAGGGTACTGCTGCTCGACCATCTGCCTGGCCTGACGCTGGACGGAGGTGGTGGCAATCTCCTCACCCGATACGGTAGCCAGCACTCCGGGGTTGGGAGCGCCCATACCGAGAAAATTCGAATTGCCGAAGCCAGGAATCAGCGTGATCACCATGAACACACAAATGATGGTAAGAAGACCGCCTAAGACGATCTTTTTGATAGGCCCGGGGGTCTGCAGAAATCGAATCATGTGGGAAAAACTCCAACTGTGAGCAGAAACTTTGATTATAAAGCAGCAGGCCAGCGGGAAGCCTTCAGCGGGCGCAAAGGCCAAGGCGGCCCGGGCGCACAAGCATCTCTGCCGCAGCCGCCTCGAACCCTATTTCTCACCGTCGATCGTCCGGTATGCGAAGGCATAACCTCGGGGTTCATTACCCGAGACATAGCGCGTGTTGTACTCGAGCAGATAATCGAGATGTTGCCGGTCAGAAGGGAACCGTTCTGCCGAGGGATACGTGCCCATGTGACTAAACGGCAGGGGCTCGACCGTGTCTCCCCGGGCAGCGTAGAAATCCATGTCTTTTTCGTAGCCGTTGGCGAGGAAAAAGTAGTCGCGTGTCCACCCTCGCGGGACCGCCGGCAACTTTGCCGGACTAAATTCGAGTGCCACCTCCTCACCTGAGCCGAAAACTACCAGGCGGTCGTCGAACGCGCCAAGCAGCGCCAGGACGTCTCCATAGCGGGTGTACAGCCCTGCTTGCCTTGCATAAGGGCCGGTGCCGCTGACCTGGTCGTAAACGTACTTCACATTCCCCGGCGGCTGGTCTTCGATCTGCCGGGAATAACCGTGATACTCAAGTGTTGCCCGGCTCAGCGGGACATTGCTGAGCCTGAAGTCACCACCGGGCTTGCTGTGGTCGATGAGGATGTTGTCCCAGTAAATCTCTAGATTGGTGGTGATGCGAATACGCCGTGATCCACGAGGAATTCGTGCGCTGAGATCGACAGTGATGGTTCGTGGCAGGCCGGCCGGGAACCCCATATCGTCTGCGACGCGAACCCAGCGCGTGCCGCCGGATGCGCCCTTTGGAACTTCGGCTTCGATATAAGGAGCCGTGGCCGCAATTCCCGCTTGCGAGGCCGCATACATTCCTGTGGCGGTGAAGTATTCGATTTCCCCATGAAGCAGCAGACGCAACGGTCCTCCACCGTAGGGTTCACCCAGGTCGAGAATCAGGTTATGGGGCTTGGTAAAGCCTTTGAAAGGAAGCAGGTCGAAGCGGCCGACATATTTGTGCGCAAGCAAATCCGGGAGAAGGTCGTCACCATTTTCATCCCAGGCCCCAGCCGGCGGATGCGCGTCCCGGCTGGTGATGACCTTGAACTCGGGATAGGGCGGACCGGTCGCAAAATACTCGTTAGGATAGACCTGCTCAGCCTCAGGATGGTCAATGGCAAGAAGCTTCACGGCATCGAGGTATACGACCTCTTCCATCGGTTCCAGCAGGCGAAAGCTCAGGACCGAATCTGCGGTCTTCGCGCCGGTTAGAGGCAGGACCTCGGCTCTCCTTTGCTGAATCGTGTGGCCGTCGACCCTCAGCCACTCGGTTGGTCGTGGAATGTTTCGCTGTCCGGGCCCAATCCAGTGACCTATGACCCCCGCCCCAAGAATGTCCGCGACCAGCTCGAAATTTTTGCCGTTCCAGGCGAAAAGCGTCGGGCAGGAGCTGCCACGCCGATCGAGCTCGAGAAAATCCTGCTGGCGCTCACCGGCAACTTCGATCTCATCCTGCAGCACGCCGCCTGGCCAAAGCATGCGCACCACATCGGCCTGCTTAGCCTGTCCGAGTCCGACCGTCAGATAGGGCGAGTTCTGCCCGAGATATCCATTTGAGCCGTAGAGCTCAAATTTTTGACGGATGCCATCCGAGAATACTTCGACCTTTGTCCCGATCGCGCTCTTGTTGTCGTTCAATCCCTTGAGTGCTAGCCGTAGCCAGCTGTTTTTGTTGCCGCCCTGGTTTTTGAGCAGAATCGGCAGACCGGTACGGCGGGTGATAAGCAGGTCCGTCGCACCGTCGTTGTCGAAGTCTCCGGTGATGACGGCCCGCGGATCTTTCAGCTGAATCCTATCGAGACCGACCTCGGCACTGACGTCTTTGAAACCATCCGGCCCGAGATTCCGAAACAGCCGCACTTCACCTTTGCCGGCTTTAGTCTCGCCGAGAACAACCAGATCTACCCAGCCATCGTTATCGTAGTCAAAAGCGGCCGCACCGTAGCTAGTTTTCCAGCTGGTTTCGGGCAGAGCTTTCTTTTCAAAATTCTTACCGTGATCGTTGCGCCAGAGCTGGGGGCCGCCCGTTCCGGTCGCCACCAGATCCATCCAGCCGTCGTGATCGAAATCGGCGGCAACAATTGCAAGACCTGGTGCCGCGGATTTACCGTCAGCCGTCGGAATGTTCTGATCAGCGCCTGACGGGCTTAGAAGCTCGAATTTCCCCTCGCGAGGATTCCTGTATAGGCGCGGCGGAAAAGCGGCTACCGCAAGATCAACCGCCCGATCGTTGTTGTAGTCAGTGCCAATAGCGCCGACGGCGGGAGGAAAGCCGGTCAATCCAGTCTCATCCGTTACATTGGTAAAGGTGGCGTTGCCGTTGTTACGCCACATGGTTCCCTCGATGCCTGGGACCTTAGCTTCGCCCGTGCCCAGGCGACTAACGTAAAGGTCCAAATCGCCGTCGTGGTCGTAATCGATAAACGTCAATCCCGTCGCACCAGCTTCAGCCGTGATCCCCGCCTCCGAGGTCACGTCTTTGAAGGTGCCATTCTTCTCGTTGTGCAATAGCGCAATACCCCCACGGAAGGCAAGCGCAAGATCAGGGAAACCGTCGTTGTCATAGTCTCCCGCCGTGCATGATAGGACGCCGGTGTAGCGGTCCAGTCCCGCTTTGTTCGTAACATCCTCGAACTTTCCGCTTCCGAGATTATGGTAGAGAGAGAGCGCTCCGTCCGAGCGGCTCCCCGGCAGAAGCATGTCGATTTTCCCGTCATTGTCATAATCAGTGAAGCATGCACCTGGACCGAGGCCGGAGGCAGCCTGGGGAGGAACATTATTGGCAGCCGAGGCCTTGGCGGTTGTCTCCCGCAATCCCGCCTCATCCGTCACATTGATAAACTTCACTGCAATCTGCGCCGGGACCCTCCCCGCCGCAGCCGACGACTCCTCGGCCAGCGAATATTTTCCCTGCTCCCCGTAGGCGAGGCTCATAGCCGAACCGAGCTTATGCTGGGTGACGTACTGGAACCGGGCCAGGTGCTCGCGGGCGTGAGCGCTGTCGCCCGACTGCTGGAAAGCGCGTGAGAGCCCGAACTGCGCCGACGCGTGCAGGCGATTCAGCCGCAGGGCGTGCTCAAAGGCGTCAATTGCCTCCGGGAATTGCTTGAGCTGCGAATAAACACTCCCGAGGAAATACCAGGTATCGGCGTCCGTATCGTCGATTTCCGTCACGCGGCGGAATTCCTGAACCGCCGCCTGCGGATTACTGCTGTTCTTGTCGAGCATTCCGAGCGCGTACCAGACATGCGGGTCTCTAGGATCGGCTTGGGCGGCCTCCTCGAGAACCTTCCTGGCTGGGTCCACTCGTGCCAGGTTCAGCAGCGCGATTCCCTGGTTAAGCTTGGCAACCCGCAGGGCGCTATCGAGCGCAGCAGCCTGTTCAAAAGCTTTCAGCGCCTTTTCAAAGAGCTGCTGATTCATGTATGCACAGCCCAGGTTGTTCATGCGAGCCGCTTCGGTAGCATCGCTCTTTGTGTCGGCAGTCGCAGCAAGCAGCAGAGCGAGCGCCAGTGACAGCCCACATATCAATACCCAAAGTCTGGGATTCATCTTTAGAGATTTAACCATAGGGTCTGGTAAGAATAGACGGTATTTTGCCACGCACAATCGAGGGCAAATTCGCCGGACAGATTAGCAGCCGCGAACGTCGCAAACGTTTTTCGGTGCGCTTCTTGACCCAACTCGCTGCAGCCGCATGTGTGCGCCAGCTATGCACTGAAATTGGAGCTCATAAGACAACCTGTCGACTCAAAGTCAGTAGAAACGTTGATTGCTGAGCACCCGCAGCGTGCCGCCGAGGCCGGGCGGGAATCGACCAGCACCTCGGGCACTCGTTCGAAGGCTCTTGAACGACGCAGCGGCCATGTTCGAGTCCTTCCTGGCCGGTCATCCGTTTCCAGGTACAAAACAGTGGAAATTTACTGGCGTAGCACAGCTGAAGACGAAAGTTTCGCCACCTTATTGCTCACCGGCTTTGTCGAGGGACCATAAGCTCGGGAAGCAACAATTCCCTTCCCTTCCTGAACCGTTGCAGTCTGACCTCCGTTGACGCTCGTCAGTTTGTCCGTCTGACCGCTCGGCCAGTCGATTTCGACGAAATCAGCTTTCGCTTTTTGCCCCAGGCCGAATGTGGCGACCAGTTCGCTTTGCGAGAGGTAACTTGAGCCGCTGCGCACCATTTTCCATTGCTTCTCGCCTCCAGAAACCACCGTGATCACTGCACCGATGCCGTCCCGGTTCGATTTCGTGCCCACGAGTTTCATTCGCAAGCTGTGATTGCTCACTCCCTCGTTATGGAACAGATAGACGCGCCCGCCATTCGTGGTCATGAGAACATCCAGTGCTCCGTCATTATCTATATCCGCGTATGCCGTTCCGCGTGCCACCTTGGGCGCGGCAAAACCGCTCCCGAGCGCCTGCGTCACTTCCGTAAACTTACCTCCACCGAGATTGCGGAATACATGCGGAGGTTCGGCATAACTGACCCGCTTCTGAACCTTCTCAATCTGGTCTTCGATATGACCATCAGCTACGAGAATGTCGGGCCAGCCATCGTTGTCGTAGTCAAAGAAGAAGCAACCAAAGCCGAGCGTGACCAGGGTGGCTCGCCCCACTTCAGAACTAGGGGCTTCATCGACGAACAGGCCGTTGCCTTCGTTGTGGTAGAGCGAAAGCATCTGGTTGGCGAAATTCGTAATGATCAGGCTGGGCCGCCCGGAGCGGTCGTAATCGGCGGCATCGACGCCCATGCCAGCACGCGCCACTCCATCTTCGCTGAAAGCGACCCCTGCGGGGACTGCCTTTTCTTCGAAGGTTCCGTTGCGCTTGTTCAGGTAGAGCTTGTTTGGTTGAGTGTCGTTCGCCAGCACGACGTCCGGCCAGCCGTCCGAGTTGTAGTCGAGGATGGCTACGCCCAGGCTCTTTGAGGTGTTGTCAAAGAAGCGAGCTTTTTCGGTGGCCTCTTCAAATTTGCCGTTGCCGAGATTGTGCCAGAGCCGCGCGCTCGCGCCTTTGTAGGACTCAGGTGTGCAGTAAGACTTGTGCGTGCCATCCAGAGTGCAAAACAGATCGCCTGCGAGCGACCACTGCACATAGTTGGCTAGCACGAGATCAAGCTTGCCATCGCGGTCGTAATCGACCCATGCGGCGCTGGTCGAGAACTCGTTTGGACCCCAAAGGCCCGAAGCCCTGGTCACGTCCGAGAATGTGCCGTTGCCATTATTGTGAAAAAGATGGCTTTGACCGAGAGCGG
>JAFAWX010000272.1 GCA_019241535.1 Acidobacteriota bacterium
TGAGCTTGGCATGATCCGGGAGCCGGGAGCAGTCCTGAGGGTTACGATTCTGGCTCGAGGTTTGCGCTGCCGACAGGCCACTGCACATGAGCAAAACAGCAGACATTCCGAACAGCCCTTGTCCTCTCATGTGTGTCTCCTATGATCCCAAGTTTTGTTAATCCCGGCCGCCCAGGGTATAGAGGTACGCCGCAATATCGCGACTGTCTTGCTCACTCACATTCATTTCTGGCATCACCGTGCGCGGATGAACCTGGTGAGGATGCTGAATCCAAAGCATGAGATTCGACGCCGTGTTCGGCAGCTCGCCGGCGATGTACTCGCGATTTGCGATTCCGTCCAGGGGTGGACCAACAAGGCCGCGCGCTCCGACAACACCGGGAATGGTATGGCAGCTGTAACAGCCATATTTCCGAATGTCGGCGCGCCCGGCGCGGGCGTTTCCCCCGCCGGTCGTGACGTATGCCGCACGCGCTCGCTTCGAGCTCGCATCCCAGCAGGCAATCTGGCCGGCGGAAAGCGCGAGAGTAAGAACAAGTCCGATTCCGGCTCTCATTCGGTTGATCCTCCCGCGGTGCGAATCAGATGGGCAGTGCGGGTATACGCCCAGCGCTGTTGCGAGTGCTCGAGCCACTTGCCGAGAAAAACAAGAGCGACGATTGTCAGCAGCGTCCCAGCCGGAATCCACATGATGAGACCACCCAGTTGCTGGTCTTCAAGCGCCGTCAAGTGTCGTATGGAAGAGGTCTGCCCATAGGGCGCGTACCAGACCTGTGGCGAGAATGTTAGCCATGCCCCCAACACGCTGGCATGGGTAGCAGTAGTGAACACATATAGGATCGCACCGCCGTAGCCGAGCCGGCCGGCTTTTTTGCCGAACAAAACCCCCCAGAACAGGAGTGCTGTTCCTAAAAAGCAGATATGTTGCAGTGCGTGCAAAAATTCGCTCTCGAGGGCAGCGACAAAAAGACGTGGAACATGCCACCCCCATAAAGCGACCGCATGCAGTAACCACGCCGTAAGTGGGGCGGATACGAGAGAAGAGCCGCGCCGCACAAGTTTCCAGCTGGCCATTTTCGCCACCGCCCGTCGCCCGGCCCCTGGAAGCCCCCAAAGCAAAGGTGCTATCGGATGGCTCAAAACCAGCAGTGGTGCAGAGATGACCATCAATATTTCGTGCTGGGTCATATGTACCCAGAATAGTTGCTCACTGATTTCATGCATTGGCGAAGCTAGCGCCGCGAGTAATAAAATCGCGCCCGCAGCGAAGGACGAAACACGACGCAAAGGCAGGCGCCCGCTTCGGCGCCGCATCCGCAAGACTCCCAAGCCATATAACAGGGCACATGCGATCACGGGAACGATAATGCCTGGAGGCCAATCCTCCGCACTCCATCCGACCGCGGCGGCGGCACCGGCCGATTCTGCGCGCAATTGAATAGCGCCTACAAACGGCGCCATGGCCACGATCGCGGCTTTGCTCAGCCAGCTCACACTAGTCACACGGACTTAGTATCCAGCGTGGCACTGCCTCAGCAATAATCGCCACCACAAATGCCAGACTGAACACCAGACCAAAAAGAACCTGGAAATAGGTGCGATCGAGAGGGCGCCTGCCCTGCTCCGTGGCCTCGGGCGGTAGGCTGGTATGAGCGCTCCACGCGCAGGCCAAGCCGCTGAGGGCAATTCCGGCACAAACGACGGTGATAACGTGCAGCAGGTAATAGTGGCCGGTTGAGCAGGAGTGCTGGGTAAGTGCATAACTCAGGCCGAGATCGAAAGTCCAGGCCAGCGGCCCCGACGCGAGGGCCCACCAGATAAAGACCGGGGCCCCTCCGCGCCGTACCGTCTTATCGAGTTCGGGCATCTCGAAACCTATAGAAATCGCGTGGTTCCATAAACAATCACATCCATCAAGAAAGCCGTGACCACGACGAAGTACCAGTAATCCGAGTTGATGGCAACATCGGCCAGGCGCGTGCCTTCCATGCTGCGGGTGAAGCTGACACCCGCAAGCGACATGGTTTCGACCAATTCTGTAATCAGATGGCCGGTATGCAAACCGACAAGCGACCAGAGGATCGAGCCGTAGGCATTCTCATACCAGCGGCAGTTCAAGCTGGTCAGCTCAAAACCCCGCAGGACGAGGTTGGCGACCGCGAATGCCCCCAGCCCGAGCAGTGCAAGCCGAATCTTCTGCCGATCGCCACTCGGCGCGACTCTCTGCGCCAGGCGTGCGGGAATCAGGCTGAATGCAAACAGGAGTGCATTGGCGATCCCGTAGACAGCGTAAGGCGGCGACTGGAAGGGAGGCCAGCTACTCGATCGCGTGCGCAGATAGAAGTAGCTCGCGAACAGGAGCGCGAACATCGTGCCCTCTATAAGCATGTAGAAAACATTGCCCAGCCAGCTGGTGTTGCTGCGCCCGAAAGCTACACTCGGCAGACCCGAGACATCGAGAACCGGCCGCTCTCCCGCCTGCTTCATACTTCCTCCGGAACCCGCGGCGAAGGTGAATGACCGCGAGGCCATAGCCAGCCAAGCAGGGTGGCGGCGACCGGAATCGCCCCGTAGGCTACGCCCCACGGACTGAATATGGACCAGATGAAAGCGACGGAAACGGCGATGGCGGCGAGAAATGGCCAAATGCTCGCGGGCGGCAGTTCATCGCGATGTTGAGGTTCGGAATCCAGGCTGTTCGTGACCAGCACCTCCGGAATATCGTCGCGAAGGCCGGTTACGACCGGCTGGTTGGGAAGCGCGTCCCACAAGGGCTCGCGGCCATTCACCGTCGGCAATTCAAGAAAGTTGTAGGCCGGAGGGGGCGAGGAGACCGCCCATTCCAAACTTCCCGCCCCCCAGGGGTTCGGGCCCGCCAACCGGCCTCTGCTTTTGCTATGGAAGAAATTTACGATGAAAACAATAACCCCCGTCGCCATCAGGAGCACGCCGCTCGATGCCAGAAGATTCAGCCCTTCCCAGTGCATCTCCGGCCCGTAGGTATATACGCGGCGGGGCATACCCCGCAGGCCAAGAAAGTGCATGGTGAAGAACGTGATGTTAAAACCAGCAAAAAACAGCCAGAAGTGAACTTTCCCCAGCAGGGTATTCATCATTCGGCCGGTAATCTTCGGGATCCAGAAGTACAGCCCCGCAAACATTGGAAACAGGGCGCCCCCGATCAAGACATAGTGAAAGTGCGCAACTACAAAGAATGTGTCGTGCACCTGCCAATTCAGGGGCACAGAAGCTAACATCACGCCGGAGAGGCCGCCGATAAGGAACACGAAAAAGAAACCGAACATCCAGAGCATCGGAAGCATCAGCTGGAGGCGCCCGTGCCAGATAGTGGCCATCCAGCAGTAAAACTGCACGGCCGTAGGGATGACGATCATGAGGGTGGCGGCAGTGAAAAAGCTTTCGCTCATCTGCGGCAGCCCGGTGGCGAACATGTGATGAACCCACACGCCAAAGCCGAGAATGCCGGTCGCGACCACGGAGGTGACAATCGGAACATAACCAAAAATATGCCGCCGGCAAAAAACCGGAATCACGGTGGAAGCAATTGCCGTTCCCGGCAAGAAGATGATGTATACCTCGGGATGACCGAAGAACCAGAACAGGTGTTGATAAAGCAAGACATCGCCGCCGACCGCGGGGTTGAAAAACTGAGTATTGATAGTTCGATCCATGAGCAGCATGTAGCTCACCACCATGACCGCCGGCATGGCGAAAATGACGGCCATCGAGATCACAAGTTTTTCCCACAAGATCAGCGGCATGCGGTTCAGCGTCATTCCCGGAGCGCGATAGCGGAGAATCGTAGTAGCAATCGAAACCGCTACCCCCAATGCGGAGACTTCGGTGAAGGTAATCATCTGCGCCCAGAAATCCGAGCGCTTGCCGGGAGTAAATTCCGGGCCGGAGAGGGGTACGTAAGCAAACCAGCCGGCGTCGGCACCGGTTCTCAGCAGCAATCCGGCCCAGAGCAGAAGACCTCCGACCAAGTAAACGTAGTAGCTGAAGGCATTCAGTCGGGGGAAAGCGATATTGCGGGTACCGCAGATCAGGGGCACCAGGTAGACGCCGAAGCCCTGAAACATCATGGGCACGGCAAAGAGAAAGATCATGGTGCTGCCGTGCACGGTAAAGATCTGGTTGTAAAGATCCGGGCCGATCACTCCGTGTTCGGGTGTCGCCAGCTGCCAGCGCATGATGGCCGCCAAAACTCCACCCAGCAAAAAGAAAATGAACGCGGTCACCATGAAGCGTACGCCAATCGCCGTATGGTGGACGTTCTGGAACCATCCCCAAAAACCGCCCGGCTGCCGCCACGTTCTCGCCAAGATAGGCTCCCTGGTGCTCTCGGGAACAGCGACTTGTTGGCTCATTGCCAAGTCCGACCTCATTGAAGTGTTCCCAGATAGGTGACCAGTGCCCCGAGGTCGCCGGGATTGAGCAGATTGGGCGCCATCTTGTTGCCGGGTTTACTCCGTTGCGGATCGATGATCCATGCAGCCAGCGCCCCGGGTGTATTCGGCAGCGTCTCGGCGGCGATCATTCTTCGGCTGCCAACATGCGTCAGGTCGGGTCCCATGCGGGAACCGGCATCAGTCCCGCGAATGGTGTGACACATGACGCAGGCATGCGTGAGAAATACCTGTCGGCCGCGGACGGTTTCGCTGCTATTGGGTTCAACAGCAGGTTTCAGCTGCTGCGCTTCCCAGCGCTGGAATGTGTCCTGGTCTTCGGCGACGATGGAGAAACCCATGTGGGCATGCTGCAAGCCGCAAAATTCGGCGCAGCGGCCTGCGTAGGTTCCCGGTTTGTCGATCTGAATCCAGAAGGCGGAAGAATAGCCGGGCAGCAGGTCGCGTTTGCCATGCACGCTGGGCGCCCAGAAGCTGTGAATGACGTCCGCCGAGTTGGTCAAAATCACTACCGGCTTACCCACCGGGACATGAATTTCGTTCGCCGTAGTTATCGTCTGGTCTGCCTGCGTGTTCGGATAAACCGCCTCCCACCACCACTGGTGTCCGGTGATCTGAATGGTGACGGGATTTTTTGAGGTGAGCCCTTCAACTTTCTTGCCGGTAATGATGCTCATGAAGAGCACTGCAAACAGGGTGAGGACAGTAATGAAGACGGCAGTTCCTACGGCCCAGCTAGCGCGACGATCCCCTTCAAGGTCTCTGACCAGCGGCAGCATTTCGCTCGTGGAGCTGCGATTACGCACAGCCGCACGTGTAAATCCCGCTACGACCAGCACGAATGCGGCGAACGTTATCCAGAAAACAACCCAGTAGAGCCATTCGATGCCGCTTGCCTGGGGTCCGGCGGGATGAAGGCTGTTGTGCTCTCCCGTGAACTGGGCCAAAAGCGCAAGCCCGGAGTGTAGTCTGGCCAGCGTCATTTACTTGGCTCCGGAGCGCCGGTAATGCCAACCGGCGTCTGCTTTGGCATCGATTGCTCGGGAGGCTTTACATGGAGCTCGTCACTTCGCGACGGGGCCACATCGCTCGGCAGCAGTCCACTCAGCGAGCGCACGTAGGCGACAATTTCCCAAACCTGGAATTCGGGAATGCGATTGCGAAACGAGGGCATTCCGTTTGGCCGGCCTTGAACGATGGTCGCGAAAATATTTTCCGGCTGGCTGCCGTAGATCCAATAGTTGTCCATAAGCGGCGGACCAATACCGCCACCGCCATGGGCATGGCACCCTGAGCAGTTGTATTGGTTGAAGAGGCGCTTACCTTCTGACACCGCATAGGCGCTTTCTTCGTAAATCGTGGGCGTGGGCGGACCGGGAAGCGGATTGGCTCCAGGATTGAGTCCGCTGACCTGCGCCTCATTTATTACCTGCGACGCTTGAGGAGAGGGGCGCAACTGACGTTCCTCGCGCTTGCATCCGGCAAGCATCAGCGTTGCCGTCAGAAAGAGCGCAAACAGAGCTTCACTCAACATCAGTTTCCACTTTCGACATCGATGCGAGGTCAAGCTGAGGGACGTCATAGCGATCAAGGATTTGCCAAATTTCAGATCGACGTCTGCCCAACACGCCCTCGATCTCATCGCGAAGCTGAAAGTTTCCCTTGCGCACGCCCATCGATATGGCATACGTAAAGGGCAGAGCCGGGGCATCAACCGCGGGCTTGACGGGCCTGAGTTTGAGCAGATTGCCAAAGTTTTGGGCGAAGTACCCGGCCAAAGGGCCCCAAACTATCGCCGTATCAACTTGCCGGTCGGCCACGGCACGAATAATGCCATCGGCCTGTTCTCCGGTGCTTTCAAAACCTACAACCTCATTCTGCAGTCCGCGACGGGCGAGCGCGCTGACGGGTGGAGCGTAGTCTTCATCGAGGACCTGCACTCCGATCTTCAGATGCCGCAGGGCGGGATCATTCAGGGATGCAGGCTGGATGTGGTGGTCACGTCGGGTGACAAAGACGTAGCTGGAACGGTAATAGGGAGTCGTAGTCATGACCGGCTTGAAGTTTCGGGGAATTCCGATCAGCAGGTCGCATTTGCCCGTGTTCAAGTATTCCCGCACAAAGCCGCGCCCCATGCGTTGCCACACATACTCGAGCCTCGCATTGAGCTCGCGCGCAACAAGCGCCGCAAGATGATTTTCAAATCCTTCCTGTTTTTGGTTCGAAAACGGCAAGTTGTCAGGATCGGAACAAACCCGGAGGTCGCGCGCCGAGGCGATCTCGATCAGCGCACACAGGCAAATCGCCACCAACAAAGAGGCGTCAGGGAAGCGCAAACACATACAGCATGCCTCCCGGGTTGGTGTATTTCGGAAGATCCTGGGTGGCATTGGCAAATCCCAAAGCCGCCGATTTGTCGCGGGTATCGAGTCCCCCGGCGACAATGGCGCCCGCCCACCCACCTACTCCTGACAGCACCGCCACGTACTGCTTGCCGTCCGGACCTTTATAAGTGATCGGCTGCCCGACAATGCCGGAGCCGGTCTTGAATTGCCAGAGCTGTTTCCCGGTAACCGCGTCAACTGCCCTGAACCAGCCGTCCATAGTGCCGTAAAAGACGAGGTTGCCGGCGGTCGCCACCGCCCCGCTCCACACCGGGAAATGGTCGGGAATTGTCCACACTACTTTGCCGTTCACCGGATCCCACGCGGTAAACGCGCCGCCGTAGCCACCGGGAGCGTCATACATCACCACATCTGCACCTACATACGGCGTTCCAGCGATGTAGTTGACGGAAACATCTTCTTTGTCCATGCACAGGTGCTGGTGAGGAATGTAAAGCAGGCCGGTTTTTGCCGAAAATGCGGAGGGCTGCCAATCCTTCGCTCCCGGGGCTGCCGGGCAAAGACCGCGGAGGGCTTTCCCCCGCGTGGGTTTCTTCTCCGCAACGTATTGCAACAACCCGCTTTTCAGGTCGACTCCGCGGGTAGTGGTAATGGGCGCGAATGGATCCGCGGATAGCACTTCTCCGCTGGTGCGGTCGAGAACATAGACGTAACCATTCCGTTCCGGTCGGATAAGGACCTTGCGTGTTCGGCCGTTTATCGGAAGATCGAGGAGGATGTTTTCGTTGACCGCGTCATAATCGTAAAGATCGTGGGGACTGAACTGGTAAAACCAGACGGCTGCTCCGGTATCTGCGTCGCGGGCGAAAATGCCGGCAGTAAACTTATTTTCCCCTGGACGTGCATCGGCGTCCCAGGGCCCGGGGTTCGCGGTACCGTAATAAATAAGATTGAGTTCGGGATCGTACGAGATCCATCCCCAAACGCCCCCGCCGCCAATTTTCCATGCGTCGGGAGGCCAGGTTTTTACACCTAGATCGGCACCCCGGTCCTGTGCATAGAACGGCTTGAAGCGGGATCCGATAAGAACATCTGTGTCCGGCCCAGTGGTGTAGGCTGTCCATGCCAGCTTGCCCGTCCGTGCATCCAGCGCTTTTAGCCAGCCGCGAACGCCAAACTCGCCTCCGCTGACCCCTACCAGTACCTTTCCCTTTACCACCAGGGGAGCCATGGTAAGGCTCTCGCCTTTGTTAATGTCTCCGACCCGAGTCTTCCAGACTTCTCTGCCCGAGTTCGCGTCCACGCAGGCGGTCTGGTCATCGAGCGTGTTGTAGTAAATCCTCTCGTCAAAATAGGAGGCACCGCGATTCACGACATCGCAGCAGGCAACGCCCTGGGCTGCGGGCGTGGGTAATGGCTGATAAACCCACTTCATTGGCGCACCTGGTTTGGTCAGATCGAGCGCGTAAAGCTTGTTCGGCCAGGGCGTAATAATGTACATGGTGTTTTGGACGACCAGGGGCGCGGCTTCGTGACCGTGCGTGAGACCGGTTGAGAATGTGAAAACCAGCTTCAGATTCTGCACGTTCTGATCGGTGATTTGTTCAAGGCTGCTATAGCGCGTGCTGGCGAAATCTTTAGCCGGCCGCAGCCATTGGCCGTCATCGGCAGCCAGCTTCCCCGGGTAGGGACGAAGCTGATAATTCGATTCGGTCTTAGGCAGTAGCATTCCTGCGGTATTGTTGCCGTCATCGCTGGCGTATGCAGGAAGATGGCATAAGAGCAGAAGCAGCGATGCCGGAAGTGTATGGCTGAGCTTGCGGACGACTCCCGTAGAAAAACAAGCGGCACACATCAGCGACTTGGATGCAG
Source organism: Acidobacteriota bacterium (assembly GCA_019241535.1). Classification (GTDB taxonomy): domain Bacteria; phylum Acidobacteriota; class Terriglobia; order Terriglobales; family Acidobacteriaceae; genus Gp1-AA145. The sequence goes on from JAFAWX010000272.1 coordinate 8,648, forward strand.
TTACATACCAAGAGTGGTCCGGTTGCATGCTCGGGAAGGTAAAATCGAGGCTTCGAAGGCAACGTATTGTAGCCGTGCGAACAAAGCTACTATGCAAGCAGGAGCGGTTGCCTATGCAACCCCGATCCCGGCCATTCGCGAAGCCGGTAATCTGTTCAGCGGTGCGGCAACGATGACAACCGGTATATAACGATTGCTGCTGAGGGGCGCGACGTTCACTTCAGGCAGCAAGCGGCACCCTGGTACGCTTGCGAGTTGGTGGCACGAGCGCTCAGCCATCATGCTTCCTGACGGAAAGCGATCGGACCGTGGAGGCTGCGAACAAAAAACTTTGCTTTAGCCCGAAGGTTTAGCGGCGTGTGAAGAGGCCCGCAAGACTGTAC
>JAFAWX010000125.1 GCA_019241535.1 Acidobacteriota bacterium
GCGCGCGAGGAAGGCATTTTCGCGGGGACCTCCTCTGGACTCAACGTCGTCGCGGCTTTGCAGCTAGCGCGTGAGATCGGGCCTGGGAAGACAGTCGCCACAGTCGCGGTGGACACCGGGCTGAAATATCTCGCCGGGGATCTTTACGAAACCTGACCGCAAACCGCAACCTAGTCCTATTCCTTGTCTCTAACCAGACGGTACAGCCTTCGTGGAGAGAATGTTTGAAGCCTCTAGGCGCTGTAGGCGGTTGACCACAATCTCTTCCGCCACACTCGCTTTGTTTATGACCAAAAGATCAACGAGTCAGGGGAGAGAGCCCAGCGATGACAAAACATTCTCAAGCGGCCCTGCATAATTGGTTGCCTCGGTCTAGGATTTCCCGAAATAAGCAGTAAATGAGCACCTCTATCAGATAAAACGTTAATCTCTTTTTCCATCCGCATCGATAGATTCGAGGAAATATATCCAGGCTCGCTTTGAAGATGGCCGCCCATGCCAATGTAAATCAACTCGTCAAAGAGCCGTTTTCAACGACACTGGAGGTAACCTCAACATTCAAGCGATAGCCGCGTCACACGAAAATTGGGCGGCCCCCGATATTCCTAGTTCGCACCTGAGCTGTCGCTACCGCTCCGGACAGGGCGCTGAAGCCAAGGAGTAAAACGAACATCTGATCCGCTGGCCGTGCTGCATTCGTGCGCCTCCGGGCCTCCAGCACACCCCCAATAATTCTCAGTCGCATCAATGTGACCAGTGCATACCTTCGAACCATCCAGGACACAGACGTCTGTCACGCCAATTTTGGCACCCAGCAAATCATTCAGGTGCACATTGACCACCGCAGGGGTGTTGATAGCAATGTCGACGTCCTCGTCACGAATTATGTTGCGCGAAATTACGGTGCCGCGAACCGGCGTGCCGCCATCGCCGCTGTTGATATTAATTCCCACCGAGCCGGGGGTTTTCGTATCGAACAGGTCGGCGAGATTTCCAGCAATAAAGTTGTCGATAATTACGTTACCGTCCATGTCATCGGGCGGCAGGCCAAAAGCAGGCCCCACGTGCGTGTGCAGAGCTACGCCCCCCAATCCGTTGCTCGTTAGTGTGTTCCGGACGATCACATTTCGGGTAACGCGGCCGGGGCCGGCACCGTCGGAAAAAAGCCCTGCTCCCGAGCCCCCAATCTGCACACCGTTCCCGGAAGAGATGTTGTCCGCCACCGTATTGTCATCGACGCCGTGATGGGGAGCAAATGGCGGGGAAGTGTGGCCGGAAGGAGGATGCGAAGCCAGAACGATGCCGCACTCCAGGGGATTGTCCTTAACCACGTTGTGAATGACCAAATTGCCGCGACTCTCGCCGGTCTCGTCACTGATTAGGACGCCATCCGCATTACCGGTAATGCGATTGCCAGAGATGATCGAATCAATTGTGCCCACCAGGTGAATGGCGCCCCCGCAGTCGCCGGTTTCATCGGTCTCATAAATTCCGTTGCCGGGCTGGTCGGGACAACCGGTGTTCGCCCCTGTGAACAGCAAGGTCGGAGATTTGTCATTGTTTTCGATATTACTGTCGCGAATTATGACGTCCGCGGCGCTTACGACCAGAATTCCTTCAAACAAGGCGTTGCGCACGGTAAACCCGGCAATGGTCACATCGTGAAGGCGAGCGTGGTCGAAGCCGTTCACAAAAATGCCGTGTGCGAGACCAGTAGCGTCAATTACCGTGGAATCAGCGCCGGCACCGAGGAGCGACAGTGGGATGCCGATGGTTACGTATTCTTTGTAGGTACCCGTTGCGACGTGAATCACGTCGTTTATCGCGGCATGATCTACTGCAGACTGGATTTTCGAGTAGCAGCCATTCGAACCGGCTGGGTTCACGCACAATGTGCTCGCAGCTGCCGGACAGAATATTCCGACGACAAACATCGCACAGAGGGCCGACAGAATGGACATGAATTTCCTAGGCGCTGATTGCATATTTCTTGCCTCCTTGGCAGAGCAATGAAAAATTTTCCTGCAGATGATCACGGACTGGAAAGCTCGCTGGATTGGTTGGGGTGAGAGGGATTAGTAGCAAAGCTAAAACAACAGTGTCGCGAACACTAGATAAGCGATGCTTACTCCTGCGTCAAGCGCCAGAAATGGCCGGTGATGTCAAGCCCCCGGGTTTGTTTGCAAAAAATTCTGAGGGTGCTGTTATCCCTCGATGCCATTGAACAACATTCGCATTGACAAAGCAGACCATCGGCCTGGTCCGCCTACGAACCTGGACGAAACAACGCTGAATGATTTCGGTGGTGCGCAATTTCCGCCGGTCTGGCTCAAATGCTTCGCCATGCTGCTGCATTCTCTTTTCCAGCGTGTCCGAAATTGCGAAAATGCAGCTTGCGCCCGGGCGTGGAAGTCGGCCAAAGGGTGCCTTTGTGCATCCGCTTTCACGGTAGTCGTGTCGACGCACTTTTCCGCAATACGTTTTCCTGTCTTTGTGGACCCAACGTCGCTGATAAGCCAGCCGGGGTTAAATGATCCCGATGCAGCGGCCAACCGGCTGCCATCGTTCACAATCAGCTGCAAACTGGTTCCCTCTCATCCCGACGACAAAGACCATTCAGCAAAGCTTCCCAATCGGCCTGGATTTCTCCCCCGCTACCCCTAAGCGCCAGCAGCCGCCGCCGTCCCTCCTCCTACCCATAGGCCTCTAACGTCCGACCCCGCTTCCGACCGCCGGTTCGCTAGGATCCGCGAGCGCCCCACCAACAAGAGTTAAGCCCAGTCATCCTCCAGCTGCGCTTGCGGAACCGCCGCACCGCCTCATTCAGGTCGCGCGTCAGCAAGGAAACAGTTTTGACCGTGCCCGTTCACCCCATCGATAAGTACTGGGTCTGCTCCGTGCATTTATTCCAGTCGTCCAACCCGTGTACCCGGATTTCAATCCCGTCCAGGGATACAGAGAGTACATGTGATGTCGGATCTTACCTTCCGTATCTGCCCATCAATTCCGCCTGCGCCAACACATGCCCTTTCATTGCATGCTCCAATTCGGTTCTGTCCCCACCCGCTTTGATTTCGAGTTCAGAGTCCAGCGCATAGAGCCTGAAGAAGTAACGGTGCGGTTTACCCGGAGGTGGACAGGGCCCGCCGTAGCCGATGTTCTTGAAGTCATTCCTTCCTTGGCGGATGCCGTTACTCAGGCTTTCAACTTTGGCCACTGCCTCTGGTATCGTTGTTTGCGGCCTAATATTCCACACTATCCAGTGTGTCCATGTTCCTGCCGGGGCATCCGGGTCGTCCGCAATAACCGCAAGCGACTGTGTTCTGTCCGGTGCACCGGCCCAGGTCAGTCCGGGCGAGATGTCAGCGCCGTCGCACGTGAATTTCTTGGGAATCATGTCACCCGCGGCAAACGCCGGCGACGTGAGAACGAATGATCTGCCACGACCTCCCTGTGCCCAGAGGTTCCCAATTGCAATGAACAACAGCAGGATACGGAGCAAAACAAGGCACCCTTCTTTCCTCCCGGGACTAGCTGCAGCTGTTAAACCGAGCGCCTTCAGGCGAGAGTTACGGCTAGGCATTTCTCGTCTCGAATTCAAGCACACAGCGGATACTTGCGCCTTGCCGTAACAGCATTTCTGCGTTCTGTTAGCTCCAGAATCTGCGATCTTGCTCGGCATGTGCGCTTCTCGGGTCTTCTGGGTGGACCGATTGTGCTCGTTGCAAGCAGCATTCTAGTCAAACGCTGGGGAAGGACGGCCGGAGGTCCGAGTGACAACGCAGCCTGTTCCCTAGCTCACTTTATGACTGCAAGTTCATAAAGGTACTCGACGAATGAACGCACAGCACCGTCTATGCCGTACAGTTTTGGGTTTTTGGACTCAATCACGTAGTATTCATCCGGAGCATGTGCTCCGCTGCCATGTCCTAGGCCGAAATGGCCGGCCGGCAGGTGCAGCGGTTCGTCGGTGAATACATATCCGGGCCAGGAACCGGCACTGCGCGGCAGCACAATCGGATCTATGCTATGGCGTTTGTAGACCGCACTCTGTGCGCGAACCAGCGCCGCATCGGCAGGCGTGCTGTTGGGGTCGTACCCGCCGGTCATATTTGCTTCGATATCGCCAAAGCCATGTTTTGCGAGGTGCGCTTTAAGGGCCCCCAGGGCTTCGCTGGCCTTCATGTCGGGCACCAATCGCATGTCGATTTTGGCCACGGCTCGATGTGGAAGAATCGTCTTGCCCCCGGGTCCGGTGTAACCGCCCACCAGGCCCTCGATATTGACCGTGGGACGTGACACCAATAGTTCGAGAGCTTCCTGCCAGCCCACGTCGTGCACCCAGTGATCGACGCCCAGCTGCTTCTTCGCCGAGCTTTCATCCATGCGGCGGGCCGCATCGGCGATCATGCTTTTTTCTGCCGGGGACAGGGGGCGGGCCCTCTCGGCAAAGCCCTCAATGGCCGGCTCATTGCCATCCCGCGAAACGAGCGTCATCAAGGCGTCTACCAGATGCCACGCTGGGCTGTCGACACGCGCCTTGTTGCTGGAATGGATATCGTGGCGCGGTCCACGCCCCCAATGCTCGCCGCTGGATACGAGTTCAAGCTCAATTACGCCCTTGGCGCCGAGTGTCATCATGACCACGCCATCAAGGTCCTGCTCGGCCGACGGCATAAAAATCCCGGTGCAACGCCGAAGCGCCGCAGTCACTTCGGGCCGATGCACGATCTGTGGAAAATGCGGAGAGCCGATTTCTTCCTCGCCTTCCGCCACTAATACCAGGTTCACGGGCGGCCTTCGGCCAGCGGCACGAATCGCATGAAGCGCCGCAATAAAGGCAGCTTCAGGTCCTTTCTGATTTACCGCTCCTCGGCCGATGAGCACGGTTCCTAGTCCCGGCTTTTCGATCAGCGCGGCAGCCCAGGGGGGTGAGGACCATTCCGTCGGATCGACTTGCTTTACGTCATACATAAAATAGAGGCCCAAAGTGCGTGCCGCTCCTGCATCAAGAGTTGCAAAAATACCGGGCTGGCCATCGGTCGGAATTTTTCGTACTTCCCCGAACCCGGCATCGCGAAGTAGATGCATGGTGAGGTCGCACCCTTCGCTTACGCCTTTGTTCTCAGCTGCGATCGAAGGCTGCTTGATCCATTCCTGCAATCGCTGGACGCTTTCGTCATGGTGCTTCTCAATCTGGGCCAGGATTAAATTCACTTCGGCCTGCTGCGCATGGGCACGATGCTTCAGAGGTAAACTTGCGGCCCCTGCTAGCGCACCCTGGAGAAAACTTCGTCGGTCCATGTCACCCTCGAATTGCAAGTTCGAAGCTCTTCCGCTTCATAATCGCTATGCCGAACATGCCCTCTGTCCCTACGGCGTCGTTCCCATCAACCTGTCGAAGCAGACCCGCCGAGTGTGGTGGCGTCATGTTTCGTACCTGCTCAGAATCCGCAGGATACGTTCGGCTTTCCCTGTTGAATCCATTTCATCCAAAATGTGGTTCAAAGATGGGCTTGGTCGTTCAAGTGCACCCTGCGAATGAAATTCTGTCCCAGATCAGCAACTTGGCACTTCCTGAATGTCGAATGCTCGTCCCAGCCGATATCATTCTGGCCTATCGTTCTGGCGTGCTGACCTTCATTTCTTTGTATAGCTTGCCATCTTTCATCACGAACTGCACATTCTCAAGCAGGCTTATGTCTTTCACAGGGTCGCCGGCCACGGCGATCAGATCGGCATACTTCCCCGCTTTGAGGGACCCAATTTCCGCGCTCCGCCCAAGGAGATCAGACGCGAAGGAAGTTGCCGCCTGAATCGCCTGCATCGGGGTCATTCCGTACTTAACCATAAACGCGAACTGCTTCCCCGCTGTACCGTAGTCACATACGCCGGCGTCGGTCCCGAAGGTCATCTTCAGGCGGGCTTGTACGGCTTTCCTGAAGTTCTGCCTGTGGATCTCGCCGAGTTCACGGTCGTGCTGCAGGAAGTCGGCCGGAAGCGTCCCTGTCCTGCCTTGTTCCTGTATGCACTCTTCATCGTAGATGTCCATGTCCAAATACGTACCGCGCTGCTTGGCAAGAGCGATCCCTTCATCGTCGATAAGCGTCGCGTGCTCTACTGAAGCCACGCCTGCGCGGATCGCGTTCTTGATTCCCTCGGGTGAATGGGCATGTGCCGCTACACGCAAACCGAAATGGCGGGCCTCGTCGACCGCCGCCTGAAGTTCCTCCAGCGTAAATTCTTGCGACTTGGGATTGCTGCCGTGCGTGAGGACAGCCCCGCTCGCGAGCACTTTGATGTGGTCCACACCATCATGGGCCAGCAAGCGGACCTTTTGCCGCACCTCCCAGGGACTATCCGCTTCCCCGTAATGAAAATCCCAAGGCAGCTGAATATCGGGCGCCATTCCGGTCATAGCTCCGGCGCCGCCGGTGATGGTGATGTATGCTCCGGCCACGTACATGCGCGGGCCGATGATATCGCCGCGATTGATTGCGTCGCGAAGAGCAATGTCGTTCAAAGCCCGGTAAACTCCAACGTCGCGAACGGTGGTGAAACCCGATTCGAGCGTCACACGCGCGTTCCGCACAGACTCCAGGACCGTTTGCGAGGCGGTTTTTCTTAGCTGGAACATCGGATCGCCCTCGCCGTACTTTCCGTCAGCAAGGTGGGTATGGCAGTCGATTAGTCCCGGCAGCACGGTCATTCGAGAGAGATCGAGAATCTGTGCCTCAGCGGGAATGGCCAGCCCCGATCCAATTGCTGCAATCTTGTTTCCTCGAATTATTATGCTCTGATCGATGGCGACCGTGCCCTGATCGGGATCGACCAATCTGCCTGCCTTAATCACGATTACTTGCGCAGATGCAGCTGCACAGAAAGCCAAGAAGGCAAGTGTTCTAAGGGAGTTGTTCAACCTGCGCCTCCAGCTGACACGCAATGGCTAGGAATTCTACAACGAGATGTTTTCGAGCGCCTCGGTAGCGCCGGTTTTGGTGTGCCACTTAAACCTGCGCGCGCGAGATTAGGATGCCTACGACATGACGCAACACGGTCCCTGGCATGGGGTTCGCTCCGGCGGCAAGAACCTACGCGAAATCACGGCCGCCATGTAGTGGGTCACATGAAGACAAGTTGACGCGTAGGAACGAACCTGGAATCGCAGAATTCGCCTTAAAAAACAGCGCGCATGGGGCCGATCTCTTTTGTGGCCAGAGAAAAGCGCGCCACGGCAGAGATCTTCCCAAGCACTAAGTCCCTCACGTATTCGCCAACCATTGGCCCGTGCTTGAAGCCGTGACCGGAACCACCGCCCACGAGCCACAAGTTTTCAAAACCCGGATAACGGTCGATGAGGAAGTCTCCGTTTGAGGTGTTTTCATATTGGCACACACGCGTCTCCACAATGGGAGCATTCTTTAGGGCAGGAATGCTTTCCCTCAGATATGCGCGCAGCTCGTCAATGGTGCCTGGGGCAACCACACGCGAACCATCGTCAGGATCGAACTCCGGGCCGTGCCGGTCAAAAGCAATTTTGAAGCCCCGATTGGCGATATCCGGTAGCGCATAGGGCCGTTTAGGATGCGTATGATGAAGCCACACGGGCATCCTGGGCGAGCGAAAGGAATCATCTCCCGGAGGCACTCCCAGGAAAAATACCTCCTGCCGGGTTGGGCGAAGGCGGTTCGCAAGCAGATCTGGAAAAAGCTTTGGCAACCAAGGACCGGAAGTAAAGATGAACACTGCTGCCGAGAGGCGCTCACCGGCGGTGGTCTCGATTTCCTTCAGCTGCCGATCGGCCAAAGGCGGCAGCGCGGATACTTGCCGGTACTCTACTCCGCTTTCTATGGCTTCCTTTACAAGTGCCTGAACAGCCTCGCGAGCCATCAGGACGCCGCTCTCCGTTTCCAGGATTCCGCGTTGGATGTCGCTGAATGAAAACTGGGCATAGGTCTGGCGGATCTCCGGCGCGGAAAGCTCCCTGCACGGAATGCCATTGTGCGTCAGTACATCGAAAATTCGCCCGGTGTACGGATCGCTATCGTCGCTGAGCCATAAGAAGCCGGTCTTGTGAAACAGCTCCCGCTTCCTGCGATCCGCAAACTCCTTCCACAAAACCAGGGAACGTGCGGCCCAACGGGTGTAAAGCTCGTCAGGCCCATAGCCGGTGCGGGCGACGCGGGTCTCGCCACCCGAGCTCGCACGGCCGTTGGCGGCTCCATAAGCATCGAGCAGGGCCACGGCAAAGCCGCTCTGTCGCAAACAGAGTGTTGTCCATGCGCCGAATACGCCGGCGCCGACAATGATAAAGTCATAGCTCTTGCGCATTGGACCTCGAGAATTGGACCGCCTCGAGCCGTTCAGGTAAATAGAATATTCCCCTGTTGGCGCGATTGCAGAAACGGTGAGGACAGTTGCGATGCTCATGTGTTTTGAGGAGATGGAGATTCGAGCTGCGCTCGACTGGCGCGAGCTCATTGCCGCCATGGAAAAGGCGCTCGCCGAGTTTTCCGCTGGCCGCGTCATACAGCCACTGCGAAGCATCGTTACGATCGAGGAAGAGAGCCGGTATTTAGGCCTGATGCCCGCGGTTACACCTGAAGCTATGGGCCTGAAAGCAGTCACGTTTTATCCGTCAAACGCCAGCAGTGCCATCCCGACACACATGGCGGTCGTGCTCTTATTCCGGCCCGATACGGGCGAGCCTCTGGCTATCATGGACGGCCGCCTGATCACAGAGATGCGCACGGCCGCCGTCTCCGCGGCCGTGACTAACCGGTTGGCGTCGCCTGACAGCCACGTTCTCGCTCTTCTCGGCAGCGGTGTTCAAGCCAGATCGCACCTTGAAGCGCTCGCTCAGGTGCGCAAGTTTGATGATGTGCGGGTCTGGAGTCAGACTCCTGAAAATGCCAGGCGTTTCGCCGAACAATACGGAGTGCGGGCAACCGATGCTGAATCTGCAGTCAGGGGAGCAGACGTGGTGGTCGTTGCCACAACCGCGCGGCAGCCGGTTCTTAGGGGGGCCTGGCTAAAGCCCGGAGCCCACGTGAACGCCATTGGCGCGCCGCGGCCTACGTGGCGAGAACTCGACGACCACGTTATGGCAAACATGATCATCGTCGATTCGCGCGAGGCGGCGCTGAAGGAGTCCGGCGATGTGATCCTGTCAAAGGCAAGCATCTACGCCGAGGCAGGGGAGATTTTCGCTGGAATCAAGCCCAGCCCGGCTTCGAAGACAACTGTATTTAAGTCCCTCGGTCTCGCAGTCGAGGATATCGTTGCTGCAAAACTGGTCACAGAACGCTTAGCTGCGAAGCACGGGTAGAGTGCTCGTTGAGCAGCGAGGCTGTTCTGTGCAAACTATATTCCGCGGCTCCGAAGCCTTTTCTCCAGTTCAGTGCCCATTGTTTGAGATTTCAGTGAAATCCAGGGCCGTTCCCCAGAACCCGTGAGCCGTTCGGGCACGGTTTTCGCGCCAAGCGACCTTATTCTGACATCCTGTAGAGCAAACGCATATTTATGATCTGTTGCAGTCGGACCCTCGTCGAGGAGAGACGCCTGTGACCGGGCAGAGAGATCGGAGCACGCTCCCGTTCCGGACGTAGTTTGAAGGGCAGTTGAATCTTAATCCAGTTCCGACATTAAGCTGGACGGGTCCTCTCTAACCACCATCGTCGGATGGCGATGATCGACCAAACCGCCTCCACAAGTCCGAAAGGCCAGGCTCCTTGTAAAAAGCCATAAACCGACCCAAGAACACATGCTCCCGCAAAGGCGAGAATGAACCACGGGCTGCGCTTTTCAAGCGCGTAGCAGACCAACATCGCCGTAATTGCCATCAAGCCAAAGAGTGTCAACCGGTTCATATCTGACGGTTTATATCTCCATTGTACGTGCACAGTAACCAGTCAGGAGTGGCTCGAACCATGCTAGCGTCGACACATTTCGTGCCTTCGCTTCGCTTGCCGAATGCTCATGTTGACTCCCGCTGTAATGGTTTTTTTGTGCGCTCGAGATCGCATCCTGAGCAGATGCGCTCGCATAAAACTGCATCGAGAGGTCGGCAGTTGCCGACGTGTGAAGTTTTTTGTCCTTCATTTCGAAAATAGCTTCCAGGTAACAGTGCCTGAGTTACCCGCGTACCTAGGCGGGCGGTGACTTATGAGCCACACCAACTTATGGATTTTCCAAGCACTTGTTAGCCGGTCGGGACAATGGTAAGTGCCCTGTTTATCTCGGGTTCTAGTTGTCCAGTTGCGCAGCAGCAAACGCCAACGTGCGATTCGTCAAGCCTGATCTGCCGTTGGTAACCAGCTTGCATTTCAGGCAAACGACCACCGGCCTCCCCCCGCGAACTCCCCTCGCACAACGGTGATCGCTATGGCTCTTGACGTTCTCTCAATGAGTGTCTGCTTGAACACATCTCGCCACACGCCGATGCGAGCGTTCAGCGCGGAACTTTTTTACGCCGGCACGCGAAAACCGACGGGAGCCGAGCAACGGGGAACTCGGACTTTCACCACAACCTACTACCAGGATTCCGCTGTTCTGAACACCTCCGTCCGGCTCTCCCTGGGAGGTGCGCTGTGAGCCGACTCTGCGTACTGCTGCCAGCGAAGGATGAGCGACTGGGCATAAGCAAGACACTGAAGAGCGTGATCCGTGCGGGGGTGTCTGCCGCCGATGTTTACGTGATCGATGACGGTTCGAGCGACGGAACCGGGGAAATTGCCCGTATCTTCGAAGTTAATGTGCTGCGCAATTCGAAAAACATGGGAAAGGCTCTTGCCTTAAGCCGCGGGGCGCGCCACTTCGACCTAACTGCCCGTTATGACTATATATGCCTCATGGATGCTGATACAGAGGTTTGCCCAGACTACTTCAGCGTGGTGAGACAGGGATTCAGCGATCCGAAGGTCGCGGCCATCTGCGGGCGGGCAAAGAGCACCCCCCACAACTGGCTCACCGCCTATCGCTGCCTCGCCTACTGGATGTCCCATACGGTCTACAAGGTAGGGCAAAGCAACATGGGAGTAATTACGGTTAGCCCGGGATGCGCCGCCAGCTTCCGCGCCGACGTATTCAGCCAACTCGACTGGAACCGGGACACCATTGTTGAGGATATGGATTGCACCATCCAGATTCATCGCAAAAAACTTGGCCGCATCCTGTACCAGAAAGACGCCGTGGTTTCCACCCAAGATCCTCGCACCTTGCGAGACTACATCAAGCAGATTTATCGCTGGGATAGTGGTTCCTGGCAGGTCGGAGAGAAATACGGCATGACAACAGGCCTGGCGAGAATTGACTGGGAATACAAGCTTCTGATGGGGGAAGGCCTGATCTTCTCCGCTTTGTATATGTTGCTTCCCGCCCTGCTGCTGGTGCGCCCACGAGTAGTCGCGTGCGCCGCGGGAATGGACTTTGCCGTGCTGATAGTCCTGGCGTTGGTTTGCGCGGTGCACGAGCGCAGAAGTGACGTAATCACGGCACTGCCATTTTATGAACTACTGCGTTTCATCGATTGTTCGGTGTTTCTCTATAGCTTCTGGAATGTGGTGATCCAGCGGAAACAGATTCGAGGCTGGTTTGCGGTGAAACGATACTGAAGAGCAACGTCATGGCGAAACTGAAGCTTCCACTTACGTTTGTTGTCGCGCTGGTGCTAGCCTCCACAGTGGCAGCCCAGCAGGCTGCGCCTGCGCTGAAGGGCACGATCCTCGATGGCACCGGCTTGCCCGGACAGGCATGGACCACGATCGGCAACTTGAGCCCGATCGAGCACGACGGCTATTTTCAATCCTACATAGAGCAGAGCTCCGCCGTATTCGCCAGTCGCTCGGGCTCAATGACATTGAGTCCATATGCATCTCTCGGCCTCGTGTTCGACACCCAAGGTTATGAATGGAATAACCAGATCGAGCCACGGGTAGGGATCAAGCTGAACAGGTTTTTCCGTTCCGGCGTCGCGAGCATCGGCTCCGCATACGCCCTTGAAGACCGCTTCAACGGCCTGAGTAGATCAGGACTGGTCCTCTATGCACAAGACTGGTTCGGCTGGCAACCGGTTACTGGCAAAGGAAGCCGGTTCCCGGGATCGACTTGGGCGGCGGTGGGAAATATCTCGCCGGCCGAGCAGGGGAACATCATCGGCCAAGTCGATCTTTCCCAGGGGATTGTTGCCAAGAAATTGTCAAAAACAACGCTGGTCCCTTACGGTGAATTCATTTACTGGCGGGACAGCAAACACTTTGATTGGGATAACAAGCTGCTGTGCGGGACCGGTATCAAAGCAGTCTTTCCCCGTGGCGATCTTTACTCGGAACTCGGGGCTGCATATTTCCACGAGAACCGCTTCGCTTCGGGCCGTTCCGCCGGTGGGTTGACCTTGTTTATGAATGTTTCATTCGCCTGGAATCTTCTGGGTAGAACGGTCGCGAGGAGATAGACGTGCCTTATCTCGGTCTGGGGAGCATCTCGGGAATTATTCACCTTCTGGCTAGATTGCCTTTTGTTACAAGGACGGCGCTGGTCTGCTCGGTCATTGTGGTGTTGTGCAGGTGAGTGAAATCGCTGGAGCTGACGTGGGAAGGTGTGAGCTTTCGAGGAACATTATGCATCAATTGAAGACCTTTGTTTATTCCTTGCTTGCATGCTTGCTTATAAGCGGCCTCGGCCGGGCTGAGACTCCGGCTCTTTCTTCAATTACCGTAAACCCCGACGCGGTTGTGGCCGGCAACCGAGTTGAGGGTGCAGTGACCCTCAACATGGCCGCCCCCTTCGATGTTGAAGTGTCGTTGGCCGCCGATCCCGAAAACTCCGCTTCGATTCCACCCCAGGTCGTAGTACCCGCTGGTGCTACAAGCGCCAAATTTCCGATCCGCACCAGCGTTCCCGATTTCTCTCTCGGGGGAGACGATCTCAAAGTGACGATCTATGGAAATTACGGCGTGACTAAGCATGCCTCCTTCCAAGCCCTGCCCCCAGTCTCTTCCACGCAGACCATCGATCGGATTGTGGAGCGGGAGCGGGAATTTGTCGCTCAAATGAAACACATGCACCCGGTCGTCGAGACCTACATTCAAAATCTCGAGCAAAACAAAAATCATAAGCTCGCCGCAACCAGCGATCAGTACTTCCTCGGCCGGCTGGATCTGAGCGAGGGGCCGGATGAACAGCTGTTTGAAGATCCGCACGCCGGCATCGGGCTGCGCGATTATTTCCTAAACCCATTTACCGGCATTTTTTCCCGCAAGTTCATGCCTCAAGGCTTCGCCCAGATGATCATGCTCGACTCCGATTTCCAGAAAAGCCATTACGATTTCACCCTGGTGCGCCGGGAATTCCTCGGCGATGTGCGCTGTCTGGTTATTGACGTTCAACCGAAGGAGTCAGCACCGAAGGGGTTATTCGTCGGCAGAATCTGGGTCGAAGACAAAGAATTAACCATTGTCCGGTTCCAGGGCACATACACGCCTCATTCTCGTTATTCCTACTACCTGCATTTTGACAGCTGGAGGTCGAACCTTCCGCCCGGACAATGGCTGCCTGCCTATGTATATATCGAGGAGTCGGACGAGAAACGTACCACTGCGCCATTTCACAGCCTGTACTTAAAGGCCCAAACGCGACTGTGGGGTTATGACATCGGATCTCTCAAGCATCAGCAGGAATTTTCCGAAATCCAGGTCGACGCCGTTGAGGACCAGAGCGTCGCGGTCGAAGATGCCGCTCCGATGGAGGCGCAGCGGAGGTGGGAACAGCTGGCCGCAGATAACGTGGCCGACCATCTGGAAAAAGTCGGATTGATGGCTCCGACGGGCGAAGTGGACAGGATTCTCCAAAATACAGTCAACAATCTAATAGTCGCGAACAACCTCGCGATCGTTCCCGAAGTGCGCTGCCGCGTTCTTTTGACATCGCCGCTTGAGTCCTTCACGATCGGCCACACCATTGTCCTGAGCCGAGGGTTGCTCGATGTGCTGCCGGATGAGGCGTCGCTGGCCCTAGTCCTGGCCCACGAGCTTGGTCACGTTGTGCTCGGGCATTCGGCCAATACCACCTTTGCCTTCTCCGATCGCTTCTTTTTTCCCGACCAGAACACCTTCGAACGTATGAATTTTGAGCGCAATCGACCCGATGAGCAGGCTGCGGACCGGAAAGCGATGGAACTGCTCGCGAATTCGCCCTATAAAGACCAGCTCCAAAATGCAGGTTTGTTCCTTGAGGCCATCAGGGCAAGCGCACCAAGTCTGACCAGTCTCATTCGGCCACACCTTGGTAACAGCCTGAGCGGCGCGAACGACGCATTGCGCTCGGCCCTGGCGGGGCGCACGCGGGTGCCGGTTAGCCCCAGCACGGCCATAGCGACCCTGCCGCTCGGAACCCGGATCGTGATCGATCCCTGGACCAATCAGCTCAGAATGACGAAGGCAAAGCCGGTCGCTCCGGTGGTCGCGGGTGAGGGGAATATGCCCTTTGAGATCACGCCTTTCTTTCCCTATCTCACCCGTCTCTCAACTCATCAAAACGAACCGCTGGCGCTCAAATGATCAGGGGCCCGAGGACTGCGAAGGAGTGTAGGTAAAACTGGAAATATACAAATATCGCTGAACACCGACCGTGGCCAATCCACCCCATCCGGTGCTGTTTGTTCCCCAGTGGTTCATCATGATATAGGCCGGCGCACTGGGGATGTTTGAGGTGTGCGTCGAGACCAGCGTTCCGTCGAGATAAAAGTCGATGCGGCCCGGCGCCCAGATGAATCTGTAATGGTGGAAGCCGGCATCAGGAGCCGCGAGGAATACGCTGCTGTACTGTTTCTGCGTGGTACTGATCCAGTTCGTCATCCAGACGGTATCGGGGTTTTGGCCTTCAATCTCAAAATCGATCTCCGTCTGGGAATTGTTTATGAAGCTAAACCCGGACGAGATTTGTCCTGAGACGGGCTTGCCCGGGCCGGTTGGTGTGGATGAGGTGGAACTGGTTCGCATCACCCAATCGTAGGTGCCATACCCGTAAGTATTGAGCGACTGGAGTTCTCCTCCAACCGACAGTACCCCGGAGCTCCCCCGGGTTTGTTGCAGTTTCAGGCACAGCATTCCTTTTGAAAGATCGACATTACTGGGCACAAACGAGCCGTAGTTCACTCCGGAAATCGTGCCCGGTGCGAATCCGTTCGACGCCAGCCACTTCGAGGTGTCCAGCGAGCCGCTATTGAAGTTATCGCTGAAGGAGCCGTTGCCGCCGCTTACTGTGATCAGGGTCGTCGCATTCGCCTTGCTTCCGTTGCTGACCGTCACCCAGAGCTTTGCTGTGTAGCTCCCAGGGTTCTGGAACACGTGAGTGGGAGAAGCCGCGGTCGATGTCTGGCCGTCACCAAAGTTCCATTGGTAAGCCCTGACAGAGCCACTCGTCAGCTTTACCGTCGACGAAAATCTGACCCTCAAGGGAGCGGCACCTGACGATGGATTTGCAGCCACCTTGACTTGAGCATCCGATGGGAGCATGGCCCCGGTCTGGGCCAATATGGTGACGTCGTTTACCGCCTTACCCGGCATGGCGTTCAGGTAGGTCTGGGGAGAAAGCACGATCTGGTCAATAGAAAGCCCGGGTTCTCGCACCTGGATTCGCATGACGTGCGTGCCGGTAGTTTGAAAAGAGACGTTCGCGCCCAGGCCGCACCAACCGTTGTCCGCCCATCCCCATCCGTCGACAGTGGCATTCGCACAAGACTGAAGAATCACCGTCATCGCCGACGTTGTGCCCATGCGGTCAATCGCGGAACCGCTGGCGGTCACGCTGTCAGAGAACTGAACGAACACGGAGTCATTGTTGGTCGAATTATCGGCCGCCTTCCCGCGAATCCATAGATGGTAGACAGTACCCGCATAGGCGGGAAACGCCAGCTGAAAGTAATTAACCGGTTGCGCCAAGGGCAGCATAACCCTTGGAGCTCCGACGACGGCATTCTCCATCGCGTAGCCTCCAGCGGCAGTGGAATCTGCGGTCACTTTCCATGTTCCCGCCCTGGTGGGAGCCTTGGAAGCGTAGAGAACGACATCGCCACCGCTCGCACGCGCGATCGAGGCGGTCGTCAAAACGCAGCAGATGGTAGATATGCAAACAGGAAGAATTGTTGAAGTCAGCGTCTTGGAATTGACCACGGGCTTTGCCTCTCTCGACGTCGGAATATCTGTCGCGATACAAAAAATCGAGCTACAGCTGTAAGGCAATTACGCAATTCGTCTTTAAGTGTTTGTCTTCTCGGCCAGCCACAATGAGGCTTAACAGGTCCGGCCTACCGAACAGAAGAAACTGAACTCATGCCAATCAAATCCATGCGTGCTTCTACGCCCCGCCTCAGAAGAGGTGAAAAATCGCAGATCGCGCTCAAGCCGCGGCCCGGGGGATTGCCAGCCCGGCGAAGACGAAAGCTCGCGATGTAAGTTTCGGGAAAATTGATGCGTTTCAGAAATCGTGGATCTCCGCGATTCCCGCCCCATCGCCAAATGCTTTGCCGGAATGAACGCCGTATTTTAGTCATGCGAGCTTATTACGCAAGCTCCCAACTGGACTTTTGGCAGAGTTTTCGGTCTGCCTAGCTCCCATCGGTACACAACGATCGACAGCATTTCTCAATCTAAGTAGCTGGAAATACGGGTAAAGAAGCGGCTTTTGCCCACTCGATGTGCAAAAAGATTAGGGATGAACTTTCGAGTATTTTTTTTAAATTTGCGTTCGCTCGGAAGCCACGTCCGGCGGGCTTTTTGGCCAATGGGCGGTTGGTATTTCTGCGACCGCCTTCTGCCTGATCTCAGAAGCGCGGGACGCTACAAATATGGATTTTTCTTCCGTTCACGTTTGTCTCATTTTCTTGGCCTGAGACAGATGTGCGCCCGTGAGCACATTATTGCCGCAGAAATCGCGCGACATTCGTACGTTGACAAAAAGGGTTCACCGGAATTGTTTTTCTCTTCTATGGAAACAACCTTCCCTGATTGTTCCGTAACCTGGTTACCCTCGTAATATCGCCGTAATGACGAAGTAACCTGTGCCGCCATGAGTACTGTCGGATGGCTCCGAGGTCATCGACAAAGCGGCCGTGCCCGATAAGTCCCTGTCGTAGTTCGACTTTCAATTGGCTTTAGCTTTTCGGTCACGCCAAGGCTGCGCCAACCCGGGCGCCCGCAACTGCTGGCAGCGCAATTGCACCGTTCGATTTCGCAAACCATGCGAAAACCGGTGCATACGATTTTGGCGTGCATTTTCTGGATGGGATGCAGCTTCGCTCAGGCACCCGATTTACATGTGCTGCCTTGGAACCAGCATGCCGCAGCGGTTTCGCTCACTTTCGACGACGCCAGGCTAGTGCACCTGGATGTCGCCGTACCCGAGCTGAATAAGCGCCATCTCCATGCAACGTTTTTTCTTATCATCTCGAAACTCACGCGCATTGATGATTGGAGACGAGCACAAGCCGAAGGCCATGAAATCGGCAATCACTCCGTAACCCACGAGCATCCCGCCGCCCTGAGCGCGGCGGACGAGGAGACCCAGGTAGAAGATGCCAAGCGTTTCCTGGACAGCAATTTCAACGCGAACGTAATCACCTTCGCGTATCCATATACGGAGCTATCTCCAGGCTTGGTCTTCTGGGTGAAGAAATACGACTTCGCGGCCCGGGGCTGGCGAGGAGACGGCGATCAGCCCTATGTCACCGCAGACAGCACGTTTGACTGGTACAACCTGCCCAGCCAGCCGGCATACAGCAACTACGACACGGCGGTCTACGAGGGGTGGATCGACAAAGCGATGGCGCTCCATGCCTGGACCACGCTGCAGATTCATGGCATAGGCGATCCCTCAACAGGCTTTGAACCCATTCCTACCGCTACGTTCCTGACGCTCCTTGACTATCTCCGGGCCCGCCAAGCCGACGGCCTCTGGGTCGCTCCCTTTGGCGAAGTCGCCGCTTACTTGCGCGCGGAAAAGATCGTCGAGGGGGCGAAGCCCGAGCAGCAAAACGGAGAAGAGAAATTTCTATGGGAAGTGCCGACTCCGTTTCCTTCCGGGGTAATGCTGAAGGTCACGATCGGAGGAGGAACCCACCTGCGAATTTATCAGGGCAAACGAGAGTTACATCCGACGAAGGCGGGCGTTTACACGATCTCGTTCGACTCTGGGGAACTGCGTGTGAAGGCTGCGGGGTAGAGGGCGATTCGAGTTTTTTGGGGGCAGAGACAGAACACGAGTTGAACAAAGCACCACGATCTGAGGGGAGGAGTCAATGAACAAGCGAGCGAAAGTCTTACTGGTAGTGTTCGCGGCCATTTCATTTAGCGGTTGCGGAGGTGGCAACGGCGCTGCTCCTGCTCCGTCGAGCGCGGTTAGCTACGCCCCTCATCCGAACGGCTTGTGGTCGACACTAACTCAGACGGTGCCTATCAATCCGATCCATGCCGCATTGCTCCACACGGGAAAGATTCTGATCGTATCCGGTTCCGGCAACTGTCCTCCGCAGCAGGTCGGCTGTCCCCACGGGCCGCAGTATTCACCGGGCGCAGCACTTCTTGACTTATCCAATACTTCCATCCGCACTATGGCAACCACATGGGATATGTTCTGCAACGGTATGTCGATCATGCAGGATGGCCGCGTGCTGATCAATGGGGGCACCAAAGGCTAC
>JAFAWX010000179.1 GCA_019241535.1 Acidobacteriota bacterium
AACTCGAGCGCGTAATCCCGGGCGCGCTCAATCTGCTGCGAGAGACCAAACCAGACAAATCGAGACGCCAAGGGCGCGAGCTGGTGGCGAAGGTAGTCGCGGAAATGCGAAGAACACCTCCGCGGCTTTATCTGTTCGCAATGGCCGCGTCCGCCGTGATCATTGCGCTCATCGCCGGAACAATAGCTTTGCACAACTACGTTGAAGACCGGGCCGAAGCTGGACCGCAGAGGGCTGTCCGACAGATCGCCGCAACTGCACCTGATTCCAGTGGGACAGCAGCCGCCTCCACTCCGCCAGCATCTGTGCCGGCCGCACCCGCAGAGGTTTCACCTCCGGCGCAATCTCCGCCACAATCGCAGGCTCCGCAAGTGGCAGCGGCTCCGACTGGGGAGCAGGCTCGGGCCGTGCAGACGCCAGCCGAGACTCCGGCTGGCAATCAGCAACAAACGACGCGCCCCAGTCCGCGGGCGCGGGCAGAAACCCGGAAGAGCAAAGCGCGGCAGAGCGTGCCGGCGGTCGAGTTGGCCGTTGATTCTAACCCGCCAGGAGCGGAGATTCTCTTTGATGGCTCCTCGCTATGCCAGAGCCCCTGCAAACTGAAGGGCATCGCCCCGGGCCAACACATGATTACGGCCAGCAAACCGGGTTTTGTTTCCGTAACCCGAAATCTGACGCTTACGGCCACGGCGGGCGAAAGCGTGTCGCTCGAACTCAACCGCCTAGTAGCCAGCTTGTCGGTTGCGAGCACCCCAGCCGGGGCCGTGATCCGGATCGATGGCAAGGACACCGGCAAACTGACGCCGTCTGAATTCAATTTCGATAGCGCGGGCGCTCACACGATCACGCTCGAGCGATACCAGTACCTCGAGGAGAGCAGTTCCGTTACGGTCGAGCTCGGGCAAAAGGCGACCGTCAACTTGACCTTGAAGCATCTGGGTATGACCGAGGAGATCCGCCCGGCGGCGGGACGGCTCAAGAAGGTTTTGGGCCACGAAGACACAACCGGCATGGCAATCGTCAGCGTGAAGACGCAGCCCAAAGGCGCGCAGATCCTGGTGAACAAGCGTGCGCTCGACAAGACCAGCCCGTTTGATTTCTATCTCAATCCCGGCACTTACGTAATCGACATCACCATGGCCGGCTACCGCGACCTACACAGGGTAATCGTGCTTCAGGAAGGTGAGAAGCTGCTCATTCAGGAGAGCTTGCTCCCCGAATAGACGACCAAACAGAACAGGCCACCGCGAAGCGCAGTGACCTGTTTCCCCCCCTCGCAACCTTCAACGATTAGTAGCGGTCATAACGGTAATCGCGATCCCGGTGATCGTAGTATCTATCGTCGCGGTCGCGGTAGATACTCATGTAACCATCGCGATACGCTTGCATGTAGTGCTCGCGGTATTCGTGTTTATTGCCGAATTCACGGCGGTAGCCGTGGTTGGCATCATCGTAACGTCCCCGCGGGGTGGGGTTAAAACGTTTGCCTCTCCACATGTCCTGGCGCGCCACCTCGGAGCCGTCGCGATAACCGATTTCTTGAGCCACGCGCATGCCTTCGCGGAACTCATGGCGGTAGTAATCGTCGCGGCCGTAGCGGTCGCCGTAGTAGGGATAATCCTGAGCAAACCCGTAACCTGCCATGCCGGCCACAAGCGCAAAGGCCAGCAAGGCCAGTTTGAACCTGAGTTTCATAGCACCCTCCACCGGGAAACGTCGGTCCCCGCCCCTGCGGTCCCTGTTCCCCATATCGACTCACCAAATTGAACACCTAGGCTCGGGCAAAGTTTCGAGACGGGGATGGTCTATATGTTTCACGGCGTTAATGAGCTTGCGTCGATCTCTACGTCAGCCACCGAAAAGCTTAGGCTGCTTCGACTAGTCAAAACACGATTGACGGCGGGACCGGATTTCGGCACTGCCGGCTACCTGCCCGGCAGACTAGACGGAGCCATCGTCGCTAAGGAAGTAAAGCGGGCCGCTTGAAATTGCTCCGAGTGTTAGACTCTTTTGTTTTCACTTTCATTGTTGCGCGAGGCGCAGCCAGGGTGACTGTTCAGCGAGTCGGAGTCGTCGGTGCGGGCACCATGGGGACCGGCATTGCCCAGGTGTTTGCCCGCACGGGCCACGCCGTCATTCTGTGCGACCTCGAAGCGGCGATACTCGACCGCGCCTTCGGAAACATTCGTCGGAACCTCGAACGCGAGCTTGGCAAGGGAAAAATCACCGCTGCCGAGCAGGCAGAGACTTTCGAGCGTATCACGACCGCCAGCGACCGTTCCCGACTTCAGGAATGTGATTTTGTTGTCGAGGCCGCGAGCGAAAAGCTGGAGATCAAATCGGAGCTTTTCCGCGATCTCGATAGCATTTGCCGCCCCGAGGTTGTGCTGGCCTCGAATACCTCCTCTATCTCAATTACCAAACTGGCGGCTGTAACCCGGCGGCCGGAGAAGGTCATCGGAATGCATTTTTTTAACCCCGTGCCGGTCATGAAGCTGGTTGAGCTGGTGCGCGGCCTGGCCACCTCGGAGGAAGCGGCGAACCTGGCGCGAGAACTGGCCATGAAGTTGGGAAAAACCCCCGTGGAGGTTGAAGATGCTCCCGGATTTGTTTCAAACCGCGTGCTCATGCCCTTGCTCAACGAGGCAATGTTTGCGGTTATGGAGGGCGTCGCCACGCCGACCGCAATCGATGAAGTTTTCAAACTGGGAATGAACCATCCAATGGGCCCCTTGGCCCTCGCCGACTTGATCGGTCTCGATGTCTGCCTGGACATCATGCGGGTTCTGCAAAGCGGGCTCGGCGATCCCAAATATCGCCCCTGTCCGCTGCTGGTCAAAATGGTGGATGCGGGGAGACTAGGCCGCAAGTCCGGGCGCGGATTCTATCAGTACTGACATGCTCAAAGCCGATTTTCTGATTTACGCGCTGGCCTTGCTGCTCGGGCTGGGTGCGGGATTAACCGAGATCACGGTGGGTGACCTGCTGGTCACCGCGCTATTCGTGCTGCTGTCTACTCTGGTGCTCGGGTTTGTGCGCCCCGAGCGCGCATGGCGATGGATTCTGGTCGTATGTGCGGGGGTGCCGCTGGCGCGCCTGGCGGCCTATCTCCTGCTCTCGCAAAAATCCTACAAGACCGAGATATGGGAGTCCGCTCTGGGCTTTGTGACCGGAAGCGCAGGCGCCTACTGCGGAGCTTTTGCGCGCAGGAGTGTCGATGAACTGTTCCGGTCTCATTGATCGGCCCAACTACGATCGGCGCAACTACGACGGGCCCAACTACAACGGGCCTAACCAGCTTAACCAGGGAGTTACTCCCCATGTGAAGCTTCGAAAGGTATCCTGCAGGTCATGGCTGTAGCCGTACATGTGCTGGCCAGCGGCAGCCGCGGAAATGCGGCGGTGGTACAGAGCTCGAAGGCGCGTCTGCTGGTCGATGCCGGCATTTCTTGTCGCGAGACATTCAAAAGACTGCGCTCTGAATGCATCGATCCCCACACAATCTCGGCCGTGCTCATCACCCACGAGCATTGTGATCACGTCTATGGACTGACCACGCTGGCGCGCAAGCTGAGCGGGCCGGTGTTCATGACCGACGCAACCTACCAGGCTTGGTCGCGAGCGCTCCGCCAGCAGAGCGGTAAACGTGCCCAACTGCCGAAGCTCGAGATCTTTGCCTCCGGGCGCTCATTCCAAATTGCCGATATCACGATCACGCCCTTCACCATCCCGCATGATGCTGCCGACCCGGTGGCGTTTTCGTTCCGCGCGGAGGGCGCAAAAATCGTTATTGCCACGGATTTGGGTTATATGCCGGCAAGCGTTTGCGACCATTTACGCAATTCCGATGTTCTCATCATTGAATCCAATCACGATGTCGAGATGTTGCGTGTCGGGCCCTATCCGTGGTCGGTGAAACAGCGGGTAATGAGCCGCGTAGGGCATCTGTCGAACGATTCTCTCGCCCGTTTTTTTACGAAAGATTATGATGGAGCTGCATCTTACATAGTATTGGCGCATCTATCGGAGCAGAACAACCACCCCGAACTGGCGTGGCGCGCGGCGGAGATGGCACTGGGACCGCGCAGGACACTTTTACAGAACCGTCTTTTGCTTGCGACCCAGGATGCGCCTAGCGGCTGCATCCGATTGTAGATATGAGTGCATGTGTTGACCCGGTTGTGGGTAAAATCCTGGCCGGCTGGCGTTACGACATATCGAGCTTAGCGCCGGAAATGCGCGGCGACTACGAGGCCCACTTCGCCGCCTGCGACCACTGCCGCTCGCGACAGCGGCTTCATCGCGTGATCGACGTCGCCCTGATCGTGCTTGCTTCGGTTTCTGCCGCAGTCTTTCTCCTGGCCTTTGGTGTCATTCATCACTTCGCGCCCAAGCACACGTTGATTCTCGAGCTCGCGGCGCTTTTTGGCTTTGCGCTCTCTGCCCTGATCTGGCTTATCGTGGCGGTTGCCACCCCCGCTCCGGCCACGGTGGTCGACGTCGCCAAAGTGGGCGCCCGCCATGTGCATGACCGTCTGCCGGCGGAGATCCGCGAACGGCTGCCGGAAGAATTGCGCATGAAGTTGACTGGATCCTGACGACCAATCCAGTGCTGTGAACCCTCCGCCGGTCTTTCGTTTTTACTCGTGATCACGATCAGGCGCGCACGTATGTGCAGCTCGTAGATTCACTGTTCGTGAAGCATCGAAGACCCGGGCGTGCATGGTATTTCGGCCGTTTACTCTACGCCCTCTTTCAGGCACCCTTCCGGCTAGGATTTCACATGACAGCCGGCGAGACCGCGCTTTTCGAGATATTGCTGGTGATAATCCTCGGCCTGGTAAAAAGTCCCGGCGGGCACGATTTCGGTAACGATAGGGCGGGAGTAGCTTCCAGATCGTTCACGCGCCTGTTTCGAAGCGCGGGCCGCCTGCTCCTGCTCGCGCGAGTGATAGAAGATCGCCGAACGATACTGGGTTCCAAAATCGGGTCCCTGGCGGTTTAGCTGCGTGGGATCATGATTGTCCCAGAAAATCCGGAGTAGCTCGTCGTAGGACGCTTCCGCCGGATCATATTCGACCTCGACGGCCTCTGCATGGCCGGTATTATTCGTGCAAACGTCCTTGTAACTCGGATTTGCCAAGTTCCCACCGGTGTAGCCTACACGCGTCGAGATGACTCCCGGAACCTGTCGAAAGGTCGCCTCCACGCCCCAGAAGCAGCCAGCCGCGAAAGTAGCTTTTTCCATTGATTCAACTCCTCTAAACATGATAACGGGAATTGGATGCGCGGGACCTTTGAAGGGGTGCGAGCTCAGGACTGCATCGCGCCGACCAGAGCGGCAATAGTTGGGATCTCATGCTCGGTGCACCAGTTAGCGAGTTCGGTGACGATCTTCTCGGTGGCGCGCGGGTCCCAGTAGCTGGCCGTGCCCACCTGAACCGCGGTTGCTCCAGCCAGCATGAACTCGACTACATCCGCCGCGGTCGCAATCCCGCCCATGCCGAGAACGGGAATAGCGACGGACTTGGCGGCTTCGTAAACCATGCGGACGGCGATGGGCTTAATGGCGGGGCCGGAGAGGCCCGCGGTAACGTTGGCGATCCGCGGCTTGCGCGATTCCACATCAATGGCCATGGCAACGAAGGTATTCACCAGCGAGATCGCGTCCGCCCCGGCCTCCTCGGCCACTTGTGCCATCCGCCCGATGCTGGTGACGTTAGGAGAGAGTTTCACAATCAATGGGCGCAGTGAACGTCGTTTCACAGCCCTGACTACGTCCTCCAAGCTTCTGGGATCGCTGCCGAACTGGATTCCGCCACGCTCCGTATTGGGACAGGAGACATTCAGTTCGTAGGCGGCGATCCCCTCGCCGTCATTCAGGATGTGGACGGTCTGTTCGTAATCCTCATGTGTGTACCCAAATACGTTGGCGATGACCACGATGCCTTTGATCTCGCGCAGGCGCGGCAATTTTTCCGTGACGAAAGCCCGGGCTCCAATGTTCTGCAGTCCGATGGCGTTGAGCATTCCGGCAGCGGTTTCATAAAGCCGGGGCGGCGGATTGCCGATGATGGGTTCGCGCGAAAGCCCCTTGACCACCACTCCCCCAAGCCGGTCGAGATGCACGACGTCTTCAAATTCAATGCCATAGCCGAAGGTGCCGCTGGCCGCGATGACCGGGTTCTTCAGCTCAATTCCGGCAAAGCCCACGCTCAAATCGGGGGTCATGTTGTAAGCGCCCGGCAAAGAGGAAGATAGTTTACACGGCGCGCAATTTGTCCCGAATAAAATCGGAGCACCGTGAAAATCAGGGGCGTGATCGCCGCTGCTTTCAACTTTGCCCTGCTGATCGCGGCCATTTGGTGGGGAGCCCGCCAGTCCGCGATGGCATCGGTTCTGGGGCACTCATTCGCACGGGCGTTCTTGAGCTTTGCTCTCCTGTTTGCTCCCCTATGGTTTTCCGCGTTCGGCCTGATCGAGATGCTGAAACCGCTTCCCAGTCGCATGAAAATCCTGGGTGCGGCGGCATTGGCGCTGCCCTACTTTGCCCTGTGCCTGGGCACGCCCGCCTTAGAGTGGCGTGCCAGCCTGATCGTCATCGCCTTTCCTGTGCTGCTGGCCGCCTTTGTGGGCCGGGCCGCGACGCCGTCGCGTATGACGTGGCGTGACGGGACCGCGCTGGCCATCATCGCCGCCGCCTATTTTCTCAACTGGCTTGCGCCCGCCTGGCCTTCTCCCCGGTTGAACCTTTTGCCCAAGCTGTTTTTGGCCGACACTGCAGTCTATTGTTTTCTCGTCGTGCGCAGGCTCGAAGGTGCGGGCGAGCAGTTGATCCCAACCCGGTCGGCATTGCTTGTCGGCACTCGCGAGTGGGCATTCTACGCGCCGATTGCGATCGTTTTTGGTGAGGCGACCGGCTTCCTCCATTTCCATGCCGCGCTGCCCGGCGCGACTAAATTAATCGCCGCCGTCGTTTACACCTTTTCGCTCATCGCCCTGCCTGAAGAGTTTTTTTTCCGCGCCATTCTCCAGAATTTCCTAGAAACCCGCCTGGGGCGCGAGCCGGCCCTATTTCTCGCCGCGCTGCTCTTCGGGCTCTCGCACTTCCATCACGGCGCCGTGTTCAACGGGCGCTACGTACTGCTGGCGGCGATTGCCGGTTATTTTTATGGCCGGGCCTGGCGGGCCAATCGAGAACTCCTGCCGGCGCTCCTGACGCACACCGCCGTAGATGTGGCGTGGTCGCTCTGGTTCCGGTGAGGCTCGGGTCGGCTCAGATGGCCTGAGGCTAAACTGAAAGCCGATTCAGGGAATGACTTTTAGACCCGCTGCGGCAGGGGGACGTCAAATGGCCTGAAGCCGCAGAATGCGCAGGAGGAGTTCACTTCGACGTGAACGTGATCGACGGAGTCGTTCTCCTGTAGGATTGCTGAGTTACATCTGCGAGTGGAGCTTCGTTTTAGGACTTTGTGGTTCGATAGAAGACTTGGGACCGACGCTCTTACAGAAAAAATACACGCGAAACGGCGATTCTTAACCAGTGCAAAGAATTGTCGCTATCCTTTAAATTAATGGCTTCCCCATGCTGGATCTGAGCTTTGTCCGCGACAACACGCAGAAAATCGAGGATATGCTGCGCCATCGCGGCCTCGAACCTGACTCGGTTCTCACAGACTTGCGCACCGTTGATGGCGACCGTCGCCAGGCTATAACTTCGGCTGAAACCCTGAAGGCCTCTCGTAACCGCCTGACGGATGAGATCGCGATGCGCAAGAAATCGGGGGAGGAATCGAGCGAACTGGTCGATGAGACCAGGAAGATGAAGGCCGAGATCCAGGAACTGGAAAAGGCGGCGGCCGCTTACGAGACGCGGCTTAGCGAGATGTTGCTGGCTATTCCCAACCTACCCCACGAGTCGGTGCCGACCTCGGCGGAAAACATCGAGATCCGCTCGTGGGGCACGCCGCCGCGGTTCGCCTTTACACCTAAGCCGCACTGGGAGTTGGGGGAAAAGCTCGGGATCCTGGACCTCGAACGCGCGGTGAAACTTACCGGCGCTCGTTTCGCAGTTTACTGGGATGCGGGGGCACGCCTTGAAAGGGCCCTGGCGAACTTTATGCTCGACATCCACACCCGCGAGCACGGCTACACCGAAGTGCTGCCCCCCTTCATGGTGAATTCCGAATCCATGTACGGCACCGGGCAGCTCCCAAAATTCGCCTCTGACCAGTTCCGCGTGCGACACGGAGAAAAAGAACTGTGGCTGGTGCCTACGGCGGAGGTGCCCCTGACTAACCTGTTTCGCAACGAGGTGCTCGAGGCAGGCAGGCTGCCGATTTCGCTGACTGCCTGGACACCATGTTTCCGCAGTGAGGCGGGCTCTTACGGCAGGGATGTGCGGGGCATCATCCGTCAACATCAGTTTCAAAAGGTTGAACTCGTGAAATTTGCGCGCCCGGAGGAGTCCTACGAACAACTGGAAGAGCTGACGCACGAGGCGGAGGTGATTCTGCAGAAACTCGGCCTGCATTACCGGCTAGTGGCGCTCTCCGCCCGCGACCTGGGATTTTCCGCCGCCAAGACCTACGATCTCGAAGTTTGGCTTCCGGGCCAGCAACTCTATCGCGAAATCTCCTCCTGCTCAAATTTCGAGGCCTTTCAGGCCCGGCGCGCCAATATCCGCTTCCGCCGGGAGGGCAAGACAAAGTCAGAATTCGTTCACACCTTGAACGGCAGCGGACTGGCTATCGGACGCACCTGGCTCGCTCTGGTTGAGAATTACCAGCAGGCCGATGGCAGCATCGTCCTGCCTGAGGTGCTTGCACCCTACATGGGGAACACCCGCATCCTGCCGCGAAGCCTTTAAAAGGCAACTCCGGACGGCGGGAAACGATCTACACTGTTACCCAACATTCGGCGTTCCGCTGGCGTGGCGATCGTGCAGGAGGCGGCAATTAAGACCGAGGAGGCAGAGCTGAACCGGGCCGAGAGCCGGGCAACACCTGTGCCCGTCTCCGGCGTTTGGCGCACGATTCGCGGCTTCGTCCTGTGGTCGTACGAGCGCGGCACTGTGCAGTACGATGTGATGGTCACGCTGATCCTGCTGTTTGTATTCTTCGCGCCTCGCCTGATCAACTTTCACGATCGTCCGGTCGAACGCAACCCGCTTCCCACGGGGGTCGTCGTATATCCGGACGGCCGGGGCGGGCTCGTCTACCAGCTCGACGCCAAGGCCGTAGATACGGGAAGCGGCGTCGCCCTGCGGGATCAGTTGCTTCGTGTGATCGAACCCATCTCGGGCGAAACCAGCATTTCACGATACGAGCCTGTAAGCGACAGGAAGGGACACATCACCGCCTATAAAGTTTGGGTCGAGCGGCAATAGCTTCGAGACTGGGGGGCAGATGAAATTCAAAGCCACAAGCCCGACATGGCTTTACCTGCTGAGGGTTTTATGCTCAATGTTTCTTGCCGCTGCCCCGGCGCCAGCGGAGAGCGGCGACCTCGAAGCGGTTTTAAAGCGCATGGATCAAACCGCCGCGACTTTCCGCAGTGCCCAAGCAAAGTTCACCTGGATTCAGTACAACAGCGTGGTGAATGACATTGCCGACACCCAGACCGGAGTTATCTATTTTCGCCGCTCGGACGGGGAAATTCAGATGGCGGCCGACATCGCGCAGCCAGATCAGAAGCAGGTCATGTTTTCCCATGGCAAAATCCAGATTTTCCAGACCAGGACGGGAACCGTGGATGTGTACGACGCCGGCAGCCACCGCGAGGAGTTTGAGAGCTTCCTGGTACTCGGCTTCGGGGGCGGGGGGCACGAGATGCTGAAATCTTTCGAAGTCAAGTACCTGAAAGAAGAAGCGCTAGCCGGAGTACATGCGGCAGAACTTGATCTGATCCCCAAATCGGAAAAAGTCAAGCAGATGTTTTCGCACATTCAACTCTGGATCAGCATCGAAACCGGACTCTCCGTCCAGCAGCAGCTGTTTCAAAGCAACGGCGACTACCGTCTGGCGAAATACTCCGCCATTCAGCTGAATCACAAGATCTCGGAGAATGCCTTCAAGTTAAAGACGCCGGCCTCGGCGAGGGTGGTAACGCACTGAATATAAAAGACATTCCCCTCCTCTGAGGGCTAATTTCGCAGCTGCACAAAACTTTCCCCCGGGTTATACTCGGGGAGCGCCATCGGGATCGACGAAATTTAGTCATACCTTGAATGCGGAGAGTCATGGCCAAGGTCTTCACTATTCCTGTCCCCCCCGACATTAGCCGAAAAAAAGCCCGTGAACGGACGTCCGATCCCCGCTATGTTGACGGCCAGCGCCTGCTGGTCGAGGCCATGAAATACCTCGCGCAGAGCGATCCGATCGCTAATCGGCACGCCATCGAGTTGCTCTCCGAGCATGTTCGCACTCGCTTTCGCATGACCGACTCTCCCCTCGGCTAGCATTTTTTCTTGTTCCTGGGACGAGGCCGCACCATCACTTGCGCCGGCGCACAAGGGCGGCGCCCGCGAGGATGGTTACGACCGGATACATCTCGAGGGTGTATCGCGGTTCTGGATTCTCAAGCGAGCCGAGAAATGCCGAACGCAGTGCAATGAAGAGCAGCAACAGGGCGGTGAAGCGCAATTTCCGGCAGAGGAGGGCGCCAGCGGCAGCCGAGAGAACATAGCCCAGATTAATTACCCCGAAAGCGACGGCCAGAACTGACCATCGCGGTTCATCGTCGAACTCCCACCACCGGCTATCGGCGGGCAGAATTTCCGTGCGCGGACGAAGCCACATGTCGGTGATTCTGAGCATAGGCAGCCCGAAGTAGTAGCGGAAAGGGTGGCGGCGAATCCGGTCGGCGGCGAGCGTCTCGAAGCGGCCGTCGAGTTCGGGCGCAACCCGCAGCATCCGGTTATAGTCAGAGATCAGGTCAAAGGTCTGCCGCTGCTCGTCAACCGTATCGAAGGCACGCCGAGGCAGCTGGTGTGCATC
The DNA here is from genome assembly GCA_019241535.1 of Acidobacteriota bacterium. GTDB lineage: Bacteria > Acidobacteriota > Terriglobia > Terriglobales > Acidobacteriaceae > Gp1-AA145. Next base: position 10,998 of record JAFAWX010000179.1, read on the forward strand.
GATCGTGTTTCCCGGCTCCTGCCAGTAAATTTCTTCGACCGAAACATAGTCGGCGATCCAGGTTTTAACCCACCGGTTGAAACCCGCAGGTATGAATTCCCCTTCTTCATTGGCGTAGCGCGGCGCCAGCGGCTGAAACTGATGAAAGATCCGCCAATTGCGCACCGTCCAGGGCACAAGCGGAAGCATGGAGACGCCGGCAACCACCAGGGCCGCCTGGACAAGGTGCCGCCGAGGAATACCTGGCGCTGCCGCGCGTCGCCGCGCAACTGCACGCAGGGTAAGATAGCTCGCAATCGAAATGGGAACGAGCGCCCCGTCGGGACGCAACAGCGTTGCGGCCCCCGAGGCGAGCCCGCATCCAACCCAGTGGCCGAAGCTCTCCTGCTCGAGGGCGCGCAGGGCACAGTAGAAGGCAGTGGCGGTTGCGAATACCTCGAGGGTTTCGGTCAGGGCAGCGGCGGAATAGTCGGCCAGGAAAGGACAGAGCGCGGCGAGAACAAATGCGGTTTTTGCCGGACCGGGGCCGAGTTGGCGGCGGGCGATGGAGGCCGAGATGAAGCAGGTCATGAGATCGACAACCACCTGCACGCCCAGGACGGCGCGATAGTGCTCCATGCCAAAAATGGCAAACACCAGGGCCAGGAATGCCGGGTAACCGGGCAGGCGGATATAGGTAGGGGAGATTTCCTGGGTCCCGCTCAGCCCGTAAATGCCGTGTTCCAGCCAGTTCTTGGCAATATCCCCATAAACAAAAGAGTCGTTGACCACCCCGGGAAAGCGGATCACAAAGATTAGTCGCAGGAGGAGTGCCGCCGCGGAAACCGCCAGAAAAAATCCGAGATTGCGGCGAACCAGTTCGCGCATGGATGGAATATAACCTGTTTGCCCGAATCCCCCGGCCGGTCCTTGCTGCCGGGGCAGCATCTTAATAATGTAGGTACCGGGCCCCCAAAGAGGTAATCCTTCCAGGGTTTGACCCTCCCTGGTGCTCCCGCTACGATGTCTCTGGATTTAGAAGCATGACGAAACCGGTTTTTTATGATCCCCGGCGTGCCCGCTGGAAGCGGCTGCGCACTCTGCTTGACGTAGTCGGTATCGTGCTCAGTGCCGTCATTGTGGTGTTCATCTACACGGCGCTTGAGAGCGAGCCCCTGCCCAAGCTGTTTCTGCAGTTCCAGAAACATCCTTACCATGCGTTGCGGGAGAACGAACGCGAGCGGGCGAAAGAGCGCCGGAAGCAGCTCGTCCGTCGCGGCCGCCGGAAGGGTCAGACGCCGCCGTCCGCAGTCGAATTGAATAACGATGAAGGCGTCCGCGCCGCCTTTTACGTCGCCTGGGACGCCGCGAGCTTCTCCTCCCTGCGGGAGTACGCGCGACAGATCGACCTGCTCTATCCCGAGTGGCTGCATGTGCTTTCCTCCGACGGCAGTGTGGAAAGCGTGGATGAGCAGACCAACAAGCCGTTCCCGGTGGTTCAAAACGGTGTCGTGCACCCGGTCGACGACAAGGTCATGGCATTTTTGCGGACCGAAGATGGCGGCCCGGAAGTATTTCCACTGGTCAACAATTTCGACGGCAGCAACTGGCTCGACATTTCCGAGTTCTTGAACAATCCTGCCGCGCGAGCGCGTTTTCGCAGCGAAACGGAATCCTTTCTGGCTAGCGACAAGTTTCACGGGCTGATGGTCGACTTCGAGGACTTTCCCCTGGCCCGGGCGCGGGCGGGATTTCTGGCGCTGCTTGCCGAGCTTGCCCAGGAGCTGCACGGCAAAGGGCTGAAGCTTTACGTAAGCGTTCCGGCAGGCAATAGCGATTTTCCATACTCAGCCGTCGCTCGCTCCGCCGATGGCGTGGTTCTAATGAACTATGACGAGCACTATGCCGGTGGGGGAGGAACGGCCGGGCCGGTTGCCTCGCAGGATTGGTTCGCGAGAAATCTGGGGAACGCGAAGAAGCTCATTCCCTCCGATAAGCTGATCTGTGCGATAGCCAACTACGGTTACGACTGGGCGCCACCAGCGAAGGATGGGAAGAGCCAAGCGGTGAAAGACCACGTCGTATCGGTTCAGGAAGCATGGCTCTCGGCGCGGGACTCTGAAGAGGACGTTGATTTCGACGGCGACAGCCTCAACCCCCATATCCGCTATCTCGACGACAACAACCGGCGGCATGACATCTGGTTTCTCGATGGGGTTACGGCGCTAAACCAGATGCGCGCCGCGCGCCAGCTCGGCCTGCGCACCTTCGCCCTGTGGCGGCTGGGGTCGGAGGATCGCTCGCTGTGGAAAATCTGGGATTTCCCCCTCGACCCGGCGGCGCCTTCGAGGCTGGCCGACGTGCCTCCCGGTCAGGATGTCGACATGGAGGGCGACGGCGAGATCCTGAACGTCGAGGCCACTCCGGGCAATGGAAGTCGCACCACCACGGTGGACAAATCGAGCGGCCTGATCACCGACGAAACCATCGATTCTCTCCCGGAGCCCTACCGCGTGGGGCTATATGGGGCAAGTCCGAACCAGGTAGCAATTACCTTCGACGACGGTCCCGACCCACAGTGGACCCCGAAAATTCTCGACGTGATGAAGCGCGAGCACGCCACGGCGACCTTTTTTCTTATCGGAAACCAGGCCGACAAATTTGCTTCCCTGACGTCGCGCATTTACAACGAGGGCCACGAGATCGGCAATCATACTTTTACTCATCCGGACATCAGCGATCTTTCCCCGCGTTTCGTCAGGCTGGAACTGAACTTGACCGAGCGGCTGTTCGCCAGCCGCCTGGGAATCCGCACCGTCCTGTTTCGTCCTCCCTACTCGGTTGACTCCGAGCCGGACACCGAGGACGAGGTTCGCCCGCTTGAAATCTCCGAGAATATGGGATACCTGACAATCGGCGATAAGATCGATCCAAACGACTGGCACCCGCATACAAGCGCCGAGCAGATCGCAGGCTTCGTGCTCGACCATCTCCCCCCCTGCCAGCCAGGCGAGCACGGCTGCGGAAATATTATTCTTCTGCACGATGGCGGTGGAGACCGGCGGGAGACGGTTCGGGCGCTCCCCCAAATTATCGAAGGCATCCGCGCCAAGGGTATTCAGATCGTTTCCGTCAGCACCCTTTTGCACAAGAGCCGGGCCGAGATCATGCCTCCCATTCCGCGCAGCGAACTCTGGTCCGCCTGGCTGGCATTCGTGGGGTTCTGGATGTATGGCGCCGGGCAGAAGTTCATTACCATCGTATTCTTCCTCGGCGACCTGCTGATGACCGCGCGCCTGCTAATGATCGGCGCCCTGGCCATCTACGACCGCCTCGGCCGCAAGCCTTCGGCCCCCGCCGACGGCGGTTATGAGCCGAAAGTCGCCATACTGATTCCGGCTTATAACGAGGAGAAAGTGGTCGAACGAACCATCCGTGCCGCCCTGCGTTCGAGCTACTTGAATCTACGGGTGATACTTGTCGATGACGGCTCGGCCGACGAAACGCTCGCCGTCGCCCGCCGCTGCTTTCCCCGCGAGGAAGCGGCTGGCCGCCTGCTGATTTTCAGCAAACCGAACTCGGGAAAAGCCGATGCGCTCAACTACGGACTCGCTCACCTTGCTGCCGACGAGGAGATATTCGTCGGCATCGATGCCGATACCGTGATCGCGCGCGATGCCGTGGCGCGACTGGTGCCACATTTCCGAAACCCGGCGGTAGCCGCAGTTGCGGGAAATGCCAAAGTAGGCAACCGGGTGAATCTGTGGACTCGTTGGCAGGCTCTCGAGTACATCACCAGCCAGAACTTCGAACGGCGGGCGTTGAACACGCTGGGAGCGGTCAGCGTAGTGCCTGGAGCAATCGGAGCCTGGCGGGTTTCGGCCGTAACCGAGATCGGGGCTTTCACGACCGATACGGTGGCCGAAGACGCCGACCTCACCATGGCGCTGTTGAGGAAAGGATACCGGGTCGAATACGAAGATCGGGCGCTCGCCTATACCGAAGCTCCGGTCAATGCCAAGGGTCTGATGCGCCAACGCTTCCGCTGGTCCTTCGGGATACTGCAGGCCGTCTACAAGCACCGTGAGGTGTTCGCCCGCAAGGGCGTGCTCGGCTGGGTCGCCCTGCCGAATATCATCGTGTTCCAGATCCTGCTCCCCCTGGTATCGCCCTTTATCGACCTGATGTTTACGGCGGGCACGGTCTGGTATCTGGTACAAAAGCACTTTCATCCCGAGTCCACCAGCCCGGCGGACTTCCGCCAGCTGGTTATCTTCTTTGCCGCCTTCCTGTTGATTGACTTCATTACCTCGGCGATTGCTTTTGCTCTTGAGCGCAGCACGGCCGACACCCGCGAAGATTCCTGGCTGCTCAGCCAGGTCTGGCTGCAGCGATTCGCTTATCGCCAGCTGTTTTCTCTGGTTCTGCTGAAAACGGTCAAGCGCGCGCTCGAAGGTGAGCCTTTCGCGTGGGACAAACTCGAGCGAACCGCCCAGCTCAGTTATAAAGAGACGGAAGACTCCGTGCACGTGACCTAGGATTTACGGCTCCTCGCCGGCCGAGACGCAGGGCACCTGTTCCCATCTTCCACGTTGCATTTGAAGATCAGTACTGGAGTGGAAAGCGAATCGTTTCCCGGGTGGACGAGAACATTCGCTGGCTGTCCGGTACCATGCCCGTCCAGCTGAGATAGCGTGGCGGGCAGTCAGGGGCTTCCGCCGTGCCCCTCAACCTGCAACGCTTGCGAGCTGAAAGCTCTCCCAAAGAGGATGCGCTTTCGCCCGAAGAACGCTGAGCATTTGAGAATAAGCGAAAGGAATGTATGATCGCCAGCTTGGGCCCCGGAGAGCCTTACAAAATATGGCCAGCCGAGATCACCGTGGTCGTCTGGCGTGCCTGGCATTTCTGTTCCTTCTGCCGGTGCCGGATCTCGCCCAAACAGAACTCACTGCCTTGATCGCGAGCGCCGGCAGTCGTGCGGCCATCAGCCTCGATGGTGTCTGGAGCGTGATCGTTGACCCCTACGAAAGCGGACTCGCCGGCCGCTACTTCGAGAATGCCAAGCCGAAGACCAGGAGCGAACTCTTCGAATACGACTTTGATCATTCGGCGAAGCTGCGGGTACCTGGCGACTGGAATACGCAGCGCGAGTCCCTGCTTTTCTACGAGGGGCCGCTCTGGTACCAACGCTATTTCCCTTATCACAAGCGGCCAGGGGTCCGGACCTTCCTCTATTTCGGTGCCGCCAATTACGCGGCCCGGGTATGGTTGAACGGCGCAAAGCTGGGCGAACACGTCGGCGGTTTCACGGCGTTTAACTTCGAAGTCAGCGAACAGATCGTCGAGGGCGAAAACAGCCTAGTGGTGGAGGTTGACAACACCCGGCGCGGCGACGCTGTTCCCGCCGGGCATACCGATTGGTGGAACTACGGTGGCCTGACGCGCCCGGTCAGGCTTCTCGAAGTGCCAGAAATGTTTGTCAAAACTTATGTGGTTCAACTGGCCAGAGGCCGTTCCGACCTGATCGAAGGCTTCGTCGAACTGGCTGGTGCGAAGGCAGGAACTGCGGTCCGCGTTGCCATCCCGGAAATCGGCGTGCATCAAACGGTGGTGGTCGACGGCTCGGGCCGGGCGGCCTTGCGCGTACCGGCGAGAGTAGAACTCTGGTCGCCGGAAAAACCCAGGTTGTATCGTGTTCTCATTGCCGCCGGCGAGGACAACATTGCGGACGAAATCGGTTTCCGCACCATCGAGACGCGCGGGACCGCTATCCTCCTGAACGGCCATCAGGTGTTTCTACGGGGCATTTCGCTTCACGAAGAGGCGCCCTTCCGCAGCGGGCGCGCTTTTTCTCCCGAAGACGACGGCACCCTGCTGACCTGGGCACGGGAGCTTGGATGTAATTTCGTCCGGCTGGCGCACTATCCTCACAATGAGGACATGGTGAGGCTGGCCGATCGTTTAGGCTTACTGGTCTGGGAAGAAGTTCCCGTTTACTGGGATCTGGACTGGCAGAACCCGTCTGTGCTTCAGGAGGCGAAGCTCGAGCTGCGAGATATGGTGGCGCGCGATCAAAACCGGGCTGCAATTGTTTTCTGGTCACTCTCAAACGAAACTCCTGTATCTGCGGCACGCAACGATTTTCTGCGGACGCTCGCCGCCTATGCCCGAACGCTTGACGGCACGCGCTTGATCACCTCCGCCTCGGACAAGTCGGAAGCGGTCGACAGCCAGACAATGGCGCTCAATGATCCATTGGGAGAACTTCTCGACGTGATCGGTCTAAACGAGTACATAGGCTGGTATGGAAAGCGCAGGCCGGAAGACGCGACCGAGCTCCGGTGGCGGTTCGCATACAGCAAGCCAGTGATAATCAGCGAATTCGGCGGAGATGCCCTGTATGGGATGCACGCCGACCAAGAGACCCGCTTCAGCGAGGAATACCAGGCGAACCTCTATCGCCGGCAGCTAGAAATGCTCTCCCGTATTCCCCAACTTGCGGGCATGTCGCCGTGGCTGCTGATGGATTTCCGCTCCCCGCGAAGAAATCTTCCCGGCATTCAGGACTCCTACAATCGGAAAGGGTTGATTTCCGATCGCGGTCAGCGCAAGCAGGCGTTTTATATCCTGCAGGATTTCTACCGGACGAAAGCCGGGGAAGCCGCAGGGGCCCACTAAACGTGTGAGACATGGCGAGACCATCGTAGACGGTGGCCGCCAGAAGGCTTGAGGAAGCGCATGCGATATCGCCGGTTTGGAAAAAGTGGTTTTGAGGTAAGCGAGATGGCTCACGGACTTTGGGGCATGGGAGGCTGGACGGACTCCGACGACGGCGAGTCGATGAGCGCCCTCGAGCTCTCGGTCGAGCTTGGCTGCAATTTTTTCGACAGCGCCTGGGCCTACGGCGAAGGGAAAAGCGACGGCCTGCTGGGAAAGACGCTGGCTAATAATCCCACGCGTCGGCTTTACGCCGCCTCGAAGATCCCGCCCCGGAACATGCGCTGGCCGGCGCTACCGAGCTACCGTTACGGGGAGGTCTTTCCCCCGGATCACGTCTTCAAGTACGCGCGCCTCATTCAGGACCGGCTACGCACCGACGCGATCGACGTGCTTCAATTTCATGTCTGGGACGATCACTGGACGGAGGAGCCGGACTTCCGCAACACGGTCGAGAAGCTGAAGCGCGACGGCATTATTCGCGCTTTCGGATTGAGCCTCAATCGCTGGGAACCGGAAAACGGCTTGCGGGCACTGGGGACCGGGCTGGTTGATGCCGTGCAGGTCATCTACAGCATTTTTGATCAGTCTCCCGAAGATCAGCTTTTTCCCGCCTGCCGCGAGCAGAACATTGCCGTCATCGTTCGCGTGGCGCTCGATGAGGGCAGTCTGGGGGGACACTTCACCCGAGAGACCAGATTTCCTGCTGCCGATTGGCGCTCGCGCTATTTCAACCCGCAGAACCTGGCGCAGACCCTTGAGCGGGTGGAGAAGTTGAAACGGATTCTTCCGGCCGGCATGTCGCTCGCGGAGATGTCGCTGCGCTTTGCGCTCTCGCATCCGGCCGTAAGCACGGTGATCGTCGGCATGCGCAAGCTCGAGCACGTGCGCGAGAACCTGCGAATCAGCGAGCAGGGTCCCCTCAGCCCCGAGTTGCTCCGCGAATTGAAAAATCATCGCTGGGACCGGAAACCAGCTCCATGGTCAGACTAGATTCTCGATATGTAGGGAGTGAGGACGTCAGAAGCGGTTGCTAGCCGCCTTGGATTTCCGCTCTCCTGGATTAAGGCTGCCTGCGGCGGTTATGCGGGTGGCCTTGGAAACTTCTTTTGCGACTTTCAGCGCGGTATCGCGCAATGGAGCTCCGTCGGCAATGATCGAGCTGGCAGCGAGCGTGAATTGCAGCGCATCTTCCTGCTTATCGAAGTAGAGGATCACCTGATTGGCTGCCATGGTGGGAGGACCTCCGGAAATTTCCATTTGCGACATCATAGGCGGTAATTGCGATTGCAAAGATATACTTTTTAGGTACCTTGCTCTCCAATCGGTGTCCCTCGTCCCTTAGTTTTGCCTACAGCATGCGCAGTACAGCCATTTCGCTCGCCGTGGGTGTAGAACCATGAAAAGAGCCTCTGCGGTGTGGTTCTCCGGAGTGTCACCGCGAAAGGCCTGGAAGAGGCGAGATGAAACGTTCGTACTTGGTCGCGGTTTTTCTGCTGGCGGCTTTGACCGCCGTGGGGCAGCAGCCGCCTGGGGCGAGTGACCGGCTGTTTTCATCTGACCTGGTTGCCTGGTCCTTCATGCAGCAGCCGCGCCAGCCGGAGCCTCGTACGCAGCCTACACCCGAGCCGACCCCGGAAACACAATCCCCGCAGAATCCACCTCCCGGGAGGCTAAGTCCTCCGTCTGAAAACCCGCGCTCGACTCCAGACCGCGGTCGAGCGGCAGCCGAGACTTTTGTGGGCACGATCGCCAAGGAAGCAGACAGTTTTGTATTGAAAGTCTCCGACACAACTTCCTACAAGCTGGATAATTCGCGCCAGGTGCAGGAGTTTGAAGGGCAGCGAGTGCGCGTCGTTGGAAGCCTGGATCGCGAAATCAATCTCATTCACGTCGACAAGGTCGAGCCACTCTCATAGCAACCTGAAAGCCC
>JAFAWX010000339.1 GCA_019241535.1 Acidobacteriota bacterium
TGCATTTGGCTGTTCGTGGGTTCAAAGTGGCGTTCACGATATGCGATCTGCTCACCCGGCGTGGCCTCCGCCCTGATTCCGCCCCTTCCGCCGTTGTAGCTGACGTTATTCACCGTGACATTGTTAATCACGGTTTTGTTATAGATGTGAATATTGGTGACGTTCACGTTGTTGACCGCGCGGTTATAGAAGAACGTTCCTCCATGCCAGTATCCCCCGGCATAGCCAACACCAAAGTAACCGAAGCCGTAATTAACGCCGCCGTAGAAACCAATGTGCGGACCCCAGTAGCCGGGGTGCCAAACATACAAGCCTGCGTTCCAGCCCCAGTAGCCCGGTGTCCAGAGCAGGCCAGGCGACGGCGCAGCCACCCAGGTACCCGGGACCCAATAATAGCCGTCCGGACCATAAGCCCAATATCCCGGCGTCCAGATATATCCATCACCCGGGCACGGCGGCTGAGAATAAACCGGTAGCACTGGAGGCGCAATCGTGACCGACACCACAACACCAGCAAAGCAGGAAAGAGAAATTGCCACGATCAATAGGACCAAGCATGAATAGCGGCTAAAACGCGCAATCTGCATGACACTTTTCCTCTAAACAGCGGCCCTCTGTGGCCGACTAAAGGTTTTCTTCTCGTTGTATTGCCGGACGAGAAAAGTATGTAGATTGTATGATTCTGCTAAACGGATATCGCTGGCATGGTTACCAAAGAGGCTTACTTCGGTAATTGCGTACGACTATAAGCGGGTTGGCTCTCTTTCCGAATGTCGAAAACCGATACAGAACTTGTAAGCGTGAGGGTTAGACGTGAGTTCCTGTTCTGCCACAAGGTGCTCCGCCATTGTGGTGCCGCGCCGAGTAGGAAGCACCTGAAATGAGCCGATTAGTCCAAGACGTGTTTTACGCCGTGCGACAGTTGCGCAAGAGCCCTGGGTTCATGTCGTTGGCCGTGGTCACGCTTGCCTTAGGGATTGGTGCCAATACAGCAATCTTCAGCATCTTGGAGGGCGTGGTACTTGCGCCCCTACCTTATTTTGAACCTGATCGCCTAGTTATGGTTTGGGAAAGCAATCCACGCTTTCCACGGGTTTGGGATTCATATCCAAACTTTCAAGACTGGCAACGGAGCGCTTGGTCATTTCAGCAGATGGCCGCATTTAGAGAGCAAGGAATGGACCTCACATTTCCGGGTCCCCCTTCGCATCTCACGGCCAGCCAAATCTCAGCCGGCTTGTTTAGCACGCTGGGCACTCAACTGGTGCTGGGACGAGAATTCACGTTGGAGGAAAATCAGCCCGGCGGGCCGCCTACAATCGTCATCAGCAATCGAGTGTGGAAGGAAAGGTTCGGTGGTAGGAGCGAAGCGCTGGGGAAAACCGTAACTTTGGACGGCAAAGATTATTCGATAGCAGGAGTTGCTCCGGCCGGATTTCGTCTGAATGTTGATGCCGACGTTTATCTCCCCCTTGGCCAGTTCGACCCGTTGATACTGCGCAATCGGGGAACTCATGACGGCATTTTCGTGCTCGCACGCCTAAAAGCGGGAGTGAGCATTTCTCAGAGTCAGGCGGAGATGAGCATAATTCAAGATCATCTCGATCGCTTATATCCCAACGAGAATCGCGACTTGGGAGTTTATGTTGAGTCGCTGAAGCAGGCAATCGTCGGCGACGCCGGTCAAACCCTGGTCTTGCTTTCAGGCGCAGTTGCGCTGGTGTTGTTGATCGCCTGCGCCAATGTTGCCAATCTGCTCCTCGCCCGTTCAGCGGCACGCGGTCAAGAGTTTTCCATTCGTTCCGCCCTCGGGGCAAACCGGGCACGCCTGGCACAGCAACTACTGACGGAAAGCGTGATGCTCTCGTTAATTGGCGCTTCTTTCGGGATATTGATTGCTTTCCTGGGAATCAGATTCATCCTGCCTCTTATTCCGGGGATTTTGCCGCGTAGCGAAAATATTGGCATAAACCTTACCGTCCTGCTTTATACATTGCTGGTCTCGCTGGTGGTTGGAATTCTGTTTGGCCTCACGCCGGCAATCAAGACCTGGAACCACGCTCTGCACATATCGGTCAAGGATGGCACTCGAGGCTCGACGACGGCCCATCGTCGTGCTCAAAACAGTTTTGTAATTGTGCAGGTGGCTTCCACGCTCGTGCTGCTCGTGGCCACGAGCTTGCTGCTGCGCACGATTTTTCACCTATGGAATGTTGACCCCGGCTTCGACAGCAAGAACATAATTGCCTTGAAAGTTGGAATTTCACACACGCTGACGGCAACGCCTTCCGGTACTCGGTCGGCTTATCAGCAGCTGATTGAACGAATTCGTCAAGTTCCCGGAGTGGAAGCCGCCGAGTTTACTACCGCCGTCCCTTTGAGCGGACAGGCCGGATATCTGCCATTCTGGTTAGACTCGCGCAAACCCGAATCACTGCAGGGTGCGCCACGCCTGCAGCCGTTTCTCACGGGGCCAGATTACCTTCGCACCATGGGAATGCAACTGCTACAAGGGCGCTTTCTCAGCGACGAAGACAACCTAAACACACCGTGCGTCGCAGTGATTGACAGAAATTTTGCAGAAAGGTTTTTTCCGCAAGGAAGGCCCTTAGGACACACGATTACTGCTGGATTCGCGGCATTTGGACCTTGTGCAATTGTCGGCGTCGTAAATCATGTGAAGAACGGGGGGCTGAATGACGTCGGTCTCGCCAACCAATATCAGACGTACTATTGCCTTCGTCAAGATCCAGACCAGTGGGTCGCTCGTAATTATCCCGACGCCAGCGTAGTTGTACGCAGTCCGCTCGATGTTGCCACGCTGATCCCGGCGATCAGGGCAGCGCTCGAACAGGCCAGCAATGATCAGCCCATATACGATGTTCAGACGATGTCGCAGATTATTTCGGAGTCTATGTCTGCGCAGCGCTTTCCAATGATTTTGCTGAGTGGATTTGCGGGCCTGGCGCTGCTGCTGGCGTCGGTTGGAATCTACGGCATCATTTCCTATTCTGTTATGCACCGGATGCGGGAAATTGGCATTCGCATGGCACTTGGCGCGGGTAAAGGAAACATCGTTCGCCTATTTATAGGACAGGAGTTGAAGTTGGTACTGACTGGCGTCGCGATTGGCGCGCTAGGAGCACTCATACTCACACGAACTGTAGTGAGTTTTTCGCGCCTTCTCTATGGAGTTGGCTGGGGAGACCCCCTGACCTTCGCTACGGTCTCGTTTGCACTGCTTGGCTTAGCCGCCTTGGCAGGTTACATACCTGCACGGCGCGCGACCAAGGTCGATCCCATCGTGGCTCTGCGCTATGAGTGACCCACTCATAATCAACGCGCAGGATTTCCATGTATCCCAAGCGCAGCATGCAAAGGGTTCTGGAGGTGGAACTTCCGCCGGTTTGAAGTCTGACGGATATTTACTCGAACTGCAAAACCACGATCTCAGGATTTGAACCCAACCGCATCGGTGGCCCCCAGGTCCCTGCTCCACTGGAAGTAAACACCTGCATGTTGCCTATACGGCTCAACCCGTAAGCAAACTGCCGGTAAATTCGCCGTGCTATCCAACTCCAGGGAATGAACTGGCCGAGATGTGTGTGTCCCGAGAGTTGTAGAGAGATGCCCTGCGACTCTGCGATTTCGGGATGATCGGGAGCATGGGTCAACAAAATGCTCGCGCGTTCACGATCTAGACGGATGCCACGAAGCACCGAGGCGAAGGATTCAGGATGCCAGGCATTGCGGTACGGTATGCCGGCAATTTGTAGACCATCTACCTCAATCTTCTCGTTGTTGAGCACGCGGACCCCGGCCGCTGCGACGGCGCGCAGGTATTTGCTATCATCCCGGAATTGCTCGTGGTTTCCAGCAACGAAATAAACGCCGTGCGGTGCCGCCGTCAGCTGGTTCAGTGGCTCTGCCGCTCGCGCCGCATCAATCGCCGTGCCATCATATAGGTCGCCGGCGATGAAAATGGCATGCGGCTCTTCGCGTGAGATCTTCCTGATCATGCGTCGCAGGAAGCCGGCATTGCGCACGTGGCCTAGATGCAAGTCGCTGATCAGCGCGGCTTTTCGCCCACGCCATGGCGCTGGCAAGTTCGCCAGCTGCACCGTGGCCCGCGTCACGCGTGTCCAGCTGGCATTGATAATTGCAACGAGTCCCGCGAGTGCGGCGAGACCAAATAGAAGCTGCATGATGCGATGAAAATCCGGATGCAACTCCGCCACCGACGCAACCGCGAAGATAATCCAGCAACAAGCAGCGGCAATGAAGAAGAAACTCAACAGACCCGCCCAGACGGCGGCGGCCCGGTAGAACATGCGTACTGCCATGTTGGTGTATCGAAACGCCAGCAGGGACGCGGGTACAAATGTGAGCGAGAGTGTGGTGAGGACCAGCTTCAGCCACGCCGGTGCGGCAGTTCGGCCCTGGAATGGTGAAAAGGTCCAGGTTTCATAGAGCAAAAAATGCACGCAGAACAGAACCGACTGCAAAATTGCGACAAAAATGATGAAACGCCTTCGGAATTTCACAACCAGTTGGATTCATCAACCACGAAAATTGATACCATAATTTCGGCAAGCGCCCGACCCCGGGTACTGAGAGAATTGAATCAGCAATATCGGGGTTCGCGGCGGTCACCTGTTCTCTGGTGCATTCGGCCGCTCGCGCAACGGCTTGCTGCTAAACGGTTGCTAGACACGTAATTTGTCAGTTGAGCCTTGCATAAGGTGTCTTGTCATGCCCCTTGAGTGTCGTGTCGTAGAATGCCTGCTCCAAGCCTGACGTCTCAAAAGTCCCGCGCCGTAGCGAGAAATCGGCCGGGCGGCTCAGGTATACTGATTTAACCCCTCACTGGAAATTGGAAAATGAATCTCGCCTTAGGCCTTCTGCTCACTTCCGTTTGGGCCACAGGCCTCGCATCAGGACAAGTGTTGAAGCGGCGACCCGAATCGCAGCCCACCGAACCCCGCCTGCCGCCCGCAACGCTTGCAAAAGGTGTCGCGGTTCCTCTTATAATTCCTGCCGGCACTCCCATCAAAATTGCCATTACCGAGGAAGTTCGCATCCGCAAAGCCGGTCAGCCCCTTCGCGGACACGTAATTGAGCCTGTCTATGCTTTCGACGAAGTGGTAATTCCATCCGGCACCGAGGCGCGGGGAAGAATTTCGCAAATCGCCGGCATTTCGAAAAAAGCACGTACGGCAGCCGCCATGAACGCCGACTTCTCGCCCGTCCGCAGAATCTTCGTCACCTTTGATGAACTGCAATTGCCTGATGGCCGCGAAATTGCCATTCACGCCGATGCTTTGCCGGGTTCCAGTGGCGTGCTGCAGTTTGTTGCCGCAGGTACTGCGAAACCGACGAGAACCGAAGTCGCCCGAAACGCATTGTCGCGTCGCATCCTCGCAGCCAGACAGCAAGTCCGGAATGGGTGGGACGCGGTGAAGGCTCAGCTTCGCGAACCCGGAAAGATTCACCGATTGGAGCGCCTGGGTATCGCTCAGCTTCCCTACCGGCCGCAATACATGGAAGCCGGCACCATTTTCAAGGCAGCCCTCGAGCAGCCGCTGGATTTCGGTAAGAAGATCTTCCCGGCAGACTCTCTGACTGGCATTGGTAGCGCTCCGCCTGCTGGTTCTGTGCTGCAAGCCGAGTTGCTGACTTCACTCAGCTCCGCCACCAGTAAAACAGGGGACCGTGTGGAGGCGGCGGTTACGGCTCCGGTTTTTGCCAATAAACGTTTGGTCCTCCCTGAGGGCAGCCGGCTGGAGGGACGTGTATCTCAGGTCAGACCGGCACGCCTTTTGGCGCGCAACGGCCTGCTTCGCATTGAGTTCCAGAAGATCGTACCGCCTGAGGGCGTCGAGCAAACCATTGCCGCAAGCCTAGATGCCATCGAAGTAGCGCAAAAAGAGCATTTGACACTTGATTCGGAAGGCGGTGCGCAGGCCACGGAGCCCAAAACTCGCTATTTCAGCACGGCACTGTCGGTCGTACTCGCCGCTTCTTCGATGAACTCGGATCACGATCGCGATGGCGCTCTGCACGGCGGCGGCGACGGTGGCAACGGCGCTCTCACCGGCATATCCGGCTTCCGTCTGGTTGGAATGTTCGCTGGAGCTCTCGGCCACTCCCGCGTCCTCAGCAGGGGTCTCGGTTTTTACGGTGCGGGGAAATCGGTCTGCTCGCATTTTCTTTCCCGCGGCCGCGAAGTCGTCTATCCGAAGGACATGTCGATGCTCATTGGACTAGCGCAAAAACCCTCCGGGGAATCCTCAGCCAGCCATGGTTCGCAGCGTAACTTGAATTAGCACCCCTTTGATGGGTTCCAAACTCCGCGCCACCCGCAGTAGATCAGCGGACGTACACGAGCAGGTGAAAGGTGCCAGGTATGGCAGCAGGACGGGAGCGCGGATGTTCCGGGGTAGGAGCCGGCGCTTTCCGGAACTCGGCCGTATCGACGAAAATGCGCTCTGTCTTTGGATCGTATGCCATGGTTTTCGCGCCGAATTCAGTCTTTACCTTGCCAGCCACGCTGAAGTGATCGGGCGAGTCTTCATGAAAGATATGTACCCAGCCTTCACGGGTGGACACAAATATCGAGCCGGTGATTGAATCGTACACTTCGGCATCGGCGCCCTGGCTTATGGGGAAGGACTGGATGACCTTCCCATCATCAGCGTTCATCACGACCAGCGTCGGAGGTTCCCGGCCGGCGATAAACAGCCTCCGATGTTCGCGATCCATAGCGATCGGGGCCGGCGCGCCCGCGGGTGCAATCGGCCAACGCGATTTCACATGCAGACTGCGAGAATCAATGGCTAGAACTTCGCTCTTGTCTTCGAGGTTGTTGTAAATAGTGCCCTGCCCGTCGGCCACGGCGAATTCGGGGCTGCCGCCGAGCTCCACTGTACCGACATCTTTGGTCGTCGCTGGATCAATGGCTATCGCGTTGTGGCTGTCGCCGTTAAACGTGAAAATATGCTTCGATGCCGGATCGTAGATGATACAGTCGGCATCCGGAGCAGCGTTGGCCTCGCCCACGATTTGGAAGGTCTTTAAGTCAAAGGCGATTGCTTTTCCCTGCGCACCATCGCTGATGAAGCCCCGGCCCAACTCGGGAATCACGGCTACGCCGTGGCTCACTTTCAATCCGGTGATCTTTCCTTCCTCCTTGCCGCTGTCGGGGTCGACTACCAGGACTTCCGTGCCATGCGACAGGAACAGGCGACGCGCCTCGGGATCAAACGTGATGTAATCGAAATACTCGCGACCTCCCGGAGGCGCGGCAAATTTGTAGGAATTAGCGAGGTGGTACTCGCTCGATGTGGCGGCAAACACGGCAGCCACAAGCAGCACGGTAAATATCAGTACGCAATTCCAAACTGTCGATTTCACACGGATTCTCCCGCATTGCCGAAGTCGCATCGGTAATGGATTCAATGTGGCTGACTCTCACCTTCAAAACTGCGCCCAGGGCGGGCTAACATGGCACGCGTCTCATTGACGTTAATGCGCCTCTGATGCAGCTCCTTCCTTCCCCCTTGCGCTGGCAACAGGTGCGAACTGAAACACCAGATCAGGTGCGTGTCGTACACAGTCTGGAGAACCGGATTGTAGCATTTCGAATGGTAATCAGCCCGCGGGCGCCAACAATAATCAAACCACAGGCAGCAAAGCCACTTCCGCAGATCGAGCGAATGATCGCGGTTGCGGAGTGGCTTCGTGAGACTTTGCGCATCGAGGTAACCTACTCGATCTAGGGAATGCGTCCCCGCGACACATGAAACAGTTTGCGGGAGTCCCAATCGCATTCTGTAGCTGCTGGGAGGATATGACTAACTTGGCGGTGGCACGAGTTGTTGCTTGAAGTCGAAGCAATCAGACATGTCGTCAGAAGCCTGATCTCTCGCGTTGAGCGACTTTAGCCCAAACGTTACTTCGCAGAACTTCAACAGGCTGACATGCGAATGAAAAGCCTTGGCAATTCCTCGCTTCGAATAGGGGCTAATTACCAGGCACCCAACCCGGTTGCCGTAACTAAACTGAGTGTTGGCGTAGTTCGGTCCTTTCGCCGGTCCCCCTCCCGTCCAGTCATCCTTCAGCGGAGGATCAACGTGGTCGTACCAGCCACCCCAATCGTCCCACGTGATAAAGATTGCCGATGTGTCCCATAGTTTGCTCTGTCCAAGTTGGTTAACGCGCTCCGCTGTCCATTGGCTTCCCAGCCTCACCGTCTGCTGCCCGGCATTTTTCCCGTAGGGGGGGTGCTCGGAAAGATCCACAGGACTGCCCGGCGCATATAGCCAGCTGACATTCGGCAATGTCCCCGCCGCTACGTCAGCGTCGAACCGGGTCCAGGGCAAAATGTTTGCACTGCCTTTCAGTTCCTCGATGTGATTGAAATAGCTGAAGGCGGCATCTCCATACGTGGCCCATGTGAGTTGTGCCTTTTCTAGTGCTTTCGGCAAGGTTGGAAGTGCGAAAGGTTCCTGCGGCTGATATATGCGGGTTTTGCTCGCATTGTCGATTATCGGCGATGCGGCCGCAATGAGCATCAGGTGGTTTGGTTCGGACTGGCTGGCTACTTCGGTAAAGTAGTGATCACAGAGTGTGAATTGGCGTGCGAAGGAAAAATAGGCGGGAATATCGTTCTCGCTGTATTGCAGCTTCACTGCCCCGTTCGCCCGCTGCAGCCATGCCGTGTGATCGTGTGGCGGGTCGCCGCCCTGGGGCGGGTCTTGCGCCGGCGGAAGTTTTTCGCCGTCTGCGCCGGGAAAAGAACCGAAATAATTATCGAAGGTGTGGTTTTCCTTAACGATGATGACGACATGCTCGATCGGATTGTTCGGTTGCATGCGCTCTTCGAACGTTCGCAATTCAGTCTAGCATCTGGGACTGCAACTGTAATCAGGACGGCAATTCGCATCACCTCCGGCTGACAAGTTGCTGAACCGTGTCATGAGATGCAAACCAATCTCATCCGGGAACAATCGCCTGTCGCCAGGAATAAGAGCCCCTGGTATTGCAGCGGGACCGTCGAACAAAACCTTCCCGCCGGCTGTGCGCAAGCGATGTCTTCGGTGATTCCTAACGTACGGTCCCACTACACTGCACTCATCCTCGCTGATCCTCGCTGATCCGAGCTTAACGAACACCTCAATTTCGGTTACACTGTGCCTGGCAAAAACGTATGGCCGTTGTTGTGGAACATTTTTTTCTTGGATGTCTGGCCCATGCTTCCTATCTAATCTCTTCAGAAGGCATCGCCGCAGTCATCGATCCGCAGCGAGATGTCGACATTTACCTGGACCGGGCTCGTGAGAACAACCTCAAGATCGAGCACATTATCGAAACCCATCTCCACGCCGATTTCGTTTCCGGTCATCATGAACTGGCCGAGCGCACCGGCGCTCGCATTTACCTCGGCAACGGGTCGGGCGCAACTTTTCCCCACATGCCGACGAAGGACGGAGATTTTCTTCAGTTCGGACAGTGCCGATTTGACTTTCTCTCAACGCCGGGACACACCGTCGAGAGCATTTCTATTGTGCTGACAGATCTCGGCGACACTTCCCGCCCCCGGGCGATCTTCACCGGCGACACTTTGTTCGTCGGAGACGTTGGGCGCCCGGACCTTTCAGGTACTCATGGTCCGCAGGAACTGGCAGCGATGCTCTATCACACCCTGCATGACAAGGTTCTGAAATTTCCCGAGGACACTGAGGTCTTTCCCGCACACGGAGCCGGGTCGCTCTGCGGACGGCAGATGAGTTCCGAACGGTCGTCGACCATTGGAAAAGAGAAGCGGACCAATTACGCGCTGCAGGCGCGATCGTGCGAGGAGTTTGTGCGGCTGCTCACGGATGACCTTCCGCCTCTTCCCTCGTATTTTATTCGCGATGTGGAACTGAACCGGCAGGGCGCGGCGGCCCTTGACGGGATACCTCCCCCGAAGCCGGTGCGTGCGGCTGAAGTGTCCAGGTTGCAATCGCAAGGGGCGGTCGTCGTGGACACGCGTCCGACGATGCAGTTTGCGGTTGGGCACGTTCCCGGCTCGGTTCATATCGCGCTCTCCGGACAGTACGCTTCCTGGGCGGCCCGCGTTGTCGGCCTCGACAAACGAATCATCCTGGTCGGAGAAGACCTTGACCACGTACGGGAATCGCAGATGCGGCTGGCGCGTGTTGGAATTGAGAGCGTTGACGCCTATCTTGATGATGGGATCCGGGGTTGGATCGCTGCGGGGCGCGACCTGAATTACATTCCTCAAATTACGGTGCAAGAGCTTGCCGAGCTTCTACTCAACCAGAGAGAGCGCCCCACCGTGCTCGATGTGCGCGAGTCAGGGGAAGTCGCACTCGGAGCCATCGACAATTCGGTGCGGATTCCGCTCGGTCAGCTGCAGACGCGGACCAGCGAGCTCGATCGCGACAAACTGGTAGTGATCCATTGTAAGAGTGGTTATCGAAGTTCGATTGCTACCAGCATTCTGCGGCGCGCCGGTTTTCGCGATATTGCTAACCTGACCGGGGGATACGATGCATGGAAGGCGCTGAGCGCAGCGGGATATGCTGGATCGATCGGCTAGTGGGACTTACGACCGCTAGCGTATGAGGTTGGCATTCAACGCACTCCGTGCAACTCTATCCAGCCACTCAGAATCATAGTCACAGCTTCGGGCGTTAAGATCCCGGGGTTTAACACGTCCTAGGGTCTCAGGCTTGCGCACAACTCACGATAGGATCCAAGAAAATAGCAAAACCAGAAAAGAACCGAAGTTAACCGTATCTATCATGCTTGCAAAGTAGAAGGGTGACACTTGCCTGAAACTTTCCCCAATATGAACCCCAAGAAGCCGAAGCCTGGCAAGGGAGAGCCAGGGCAACAGGCTTCCCCTGAAGAAGAGGACTCTCCGTCCTTCGGCAGGATCCGCAAGTGGCTCGAACTTGCCGACGTCGCCTTGTCCAAAAGGGCTAGTGCGTGAAGCAGCAGCAATAATTCACAATCGGCAGGGCTAAGGACGGCCGGCCTGAGTCCAATGTTTTTCTCACAGGAAGGCTAGCCAGGCTTCGCTCATGTTCAGCCGCACTGTAACCTCCATCGGTTCTTCCGCATGGGCATCATGGCGCCGACTGCAGCGACGATGCCGGCCTCGAGCAGCTTTCGAATAACACTCTACACTTGCATTCAGTTGCGCCGCTTTGGATTGCCAGTCCATTCGACCATTCGAAATGTCATCCGTGTAAAATGGGCACTCCCTTGGACCGGCTCAGTGTGTTCCTCTCAACGAGAAACTCCGGCGATGCGGATATGCCACGCACTCCTGTGCTAACTATCGCAGCAATGACGGTTGTACTCGTTAGTTCCCTTTTTCCCGGCAGGCTTTCTGCCCAAGGGCCATATGACCTGGTGATCCACGCCGGACGAGTCCTCGATCCTGAAACGTCGCTCGACGGGGTGCGCGACATAGGCATTCGCGGTCAACAGATTGTCGCTATTAGCGAAACTCCGCTCGCAGGTACACGCGTCATAGACGCTTCCCGCCTGATCGTCGCACCAGGCTTCATCGATCTGCACCAGCACGACCACACCCCCCAGGGGTACCGTCTAAAGGCGATGGATGGAGTAACCACTGCACTCGAGCTTGAAATTGGCGCCCCCGATGTACGAAAGTTTCTCGATCAGCGCAACGGCACGGCCCTGATCAATTACGGAACCAGCGCCAGTCATCCCTGGGCACGAGCCCAGGTCCTTGGTCAGGGCACCGCCCCCGATGCCGCCATCGTGCCGCCCACAGGGTCGGCGACCAATAACCCTGCCACCCCCGAGCAGATACAGCGCATGCAGCAGAGGCTTCGAGAAGAACTCCAAGCGGGCGCGCTTGGCGTGGGAATGGGTATTCAATACACGCCTGGAGCAACACTCGAGGAAATCATTCAAATGTTTCGCGTCGCCGCCGAACGGGGCGTTCCGGTGTTTGTGCATGCCCGGGGCGATCGTGTTCCATCTCTGGGAGAGGCAATAGCAGCGTCTGCGGTGACCGGTGCGCCACTACATGTAGTGCATGTCAATAGCAGCTGCTTGCGCGACGCTCCTGAATGTTTGCGGATGATCGCCGGAGCCCGTGCTCGTGGGCTCGACATCACTACTGAAGCGTATCCCTACATCGCCGGCATGACACAAATCAACTCCGCGCTCTTCAACCCCGGCTGGAAAGAAAAACTCGGCGTCAGTTACTCAGACCTGATGATTCCTGATACCGGCGAACGCCTGACCAAAGATCGGTTCGACGAGCTGCATGCATCTCCGCAGCCGCAGCCTATCATCATCTTCAACAACAGCGAGGCAGTCGTGGATCAGGTGATTGCCGATCCGCTGGTCATGATTGCCAGCGACGGCCTTGCCGGCCATCCCCGGGATGCGGGAACGTTCGGGCGCGTATTCTCCCGGTATGTACGCGAGCGCCGCACACTCAGCATGATGGAGGCAGTGCGCAAAATGTCGTACATGCCTGCACTGCGACTGGAGCGCAGCACTCCGCAAGCCGGCAAGAAAGGGCGCTTGCAAGTCGCAGCTGACGCTGACATTGTCATCCTTGATCCGGAGACTTTCCGCGATCAATCCACCTTTGAAAAGCCGGCTACACCCAGCACCGGCGTGCGCTATCTTCTAGTAAACGGCACAATGGTGGTCGATCGTGGCGCACTGGTCGCAGGCGTAAGCCCCGGCCGTGCTCTCATCGGATCTACGGCGCAATGAGACAACTTTGAAGCGTCATTGCTGGCAATAACGAGTTCAGCCGCTCATTCGACTCGCCCCATACCAAAGAACAAATCAGGTGGGCTGATGCGGCTCAGTCGTAGAGATCACTAAGTTCTTCCTAGGCCTCCCTTGGCCCGCATCCCCGCACTTCGCTTTGTACGCCCCCTACTCGCGACATACTCGCGACCTCAACACAACAAGGGGCGGTTCAAGCGCCAGCGGCGCCGTTAAACGCGGGCTGGCGCAAACTTTGGTTACCTATGACCGGTGACCCCGCCGTAGTAACTTCAAGCAAAGAAGAAGAGGAATAGTTATGTTTAAAGCGATAAAACGGATTCCGCCCATTGTAGTGCTTATCTCAATTATTGGGTGCGGCGGCGGCAACCAGACAAGCAGCAACACCAGCTCCACCAGCTCACAGTCCAACTCAACGCCTGGACAAGCACAGGGTGTCTATTCGGGAACCGACTCACAAAGTCGCTCTTTCGAAAGCATCATCCTACCGAATGATACGTATTGGGCGATATTCGGAACCGTGAGCGGCAATGTCTTTACTGTCTCGGGAATGTTGACCGGCCAGGGCACCTCCAATAATGGCAAGTACACTGCAAAAGTCACGGATTTCCACTACACAGGCACGAGTGATAATGGCTCGGTGTCCGCCTCTTACGTAACCGGGTCGAGCATTAGTGGAACCCTCAGTGAGAGTGGAAGCACGTCAGTGACTTTCAACGGCACGTTCATGCCAACCTCTTCTTTCAATTACAACAGCCCGGCAAATCTTGCTAATATCAGTGGCGCTTGGAGCGGTACGCTTCTTAACGGAACCTCGGCCGCGATAAGCGTGAATGGAACCGGTGCCTTCAGCGGTTCTGATTCGACAGGTTGTTCATTTTCGGGAACCCTCTCTCCTGATGCATCGGGCAAGAACTTCTTTAATGTTTCTCTGACCTATGGCGCTAGCCCTTGCTCACTGGCGAATCAGACATCGTCCGGGATTGCCGTGGACTATCTGCTGTCAGACGGGGTCACAAACCAACTTGTAGCCGGTGTTGCTTCTGGTACGAGCAGCGGTACAGTTTTCATAGCAAACAGGTAGCGATGCAGCACAATGAGGCCCTGAGCCTCACCCCGTGGTGTCCCCCTACAAAGTGAACTGTCGTGGGTCAGCTTCCCGGGCTCACCGGCTTGTTTCAGGAAACAATTCGCGACTGGACCTATGATGGTTTGCCACGACAGGGCTACGCATTGGCAGCCGATGCCCGTTTGCTCGATGATTTTGCGAGCGCGAGCGCAAGCAGGGCTACACCAGCATAACAAGCACAACCACGCCCAGGAGTTCTTCGCGTTGAATCCATTTTTCGGATGCTTGCACCGCCATAAGAGCGGCGTGAGCAAGACTCGACCAGGCGTGAATGCGATCCAGTTGCGATTTGCAGACGGGTTACGCGCAGCTAGCAGCAAACAAATCCCGAGCGTAACGTACAGACTGAGCATCATTGCTAATGCAGGTTCCCGGGATAGAAACCAGTATTAATGGTTAACGCCAGCCGAAAAGAGCAACCCCGCCAGAACCAATACAATTTTCAGCACCCGTTCTCTGCACATCCTGCCCCTCCCTGTGGAAAACTGGGTTGCACGCCGACCTCTAGGGCCTTAAAAAAAGGATCTTAGGGTGACCGGAGGAAAGGTCAATCGCGACGCTGTTTGCCCGCGGTTGCCGCACGTGAGTGAGGCTTCGCTGGCTGGCCCTGAAGATGTCAGGGAGGTCAGCGCCAAAGAGGACCGGAAGTTAGGAAGGCCTATTTGTTCTGTCGTTGCCCGGCTATGGTCTGAAAGCCCTGGGACCGACGGGTCAATGGAGCTTTGCATTAGCCCACCGTGGCGCACCTGTTGGGAGCGGCGGCCACGACGCGGCCGTTTAGGGAACACTAGAGTTAATCAACTGAACGCGATGGACCCAGGGCAAATATGCACCAAGGAAGATAACCTCTTTCCTCGGCCGAATCGGCCTATGATCGCTGAGGGACAATGGGGTCAAAGATGAAGACCATGACGGTGGCTCAGGTGATGCTTTATTTCGACGATGCTCTGCGTTTCAGCATGGCCGAACAGTTGCGTAATGGCAACCGAAAGGCCGTTCACAATCGCATGAGGATTGCGGTCACTGCGATAAGACAATTTGCGAACCCAGCCCTGTCAGGGTGAGGCGCATTCTCAAAATTACTCGAAGGATGGCAATTAAGATGACTCGAAAAACCGCGCTGCAGATCGG
>JAFAWX010000351.1 GCA_019241535.1 Acidobacteriota bacterium
GACACAAGGATGCGGCCTTCGTGCGGAGTCACTTTGATGGAATGGAAGTGCGAATCAACGACGCACCCCGGGCCGACGAGGTTATGGTTGCTTTGGCCTTTACGAATAGTGGCCGCCCATTGCCGCGCGTAGGAGGGCTGACTAAACAGGAAATTACGGGGGTAGATGGTCTGAGATGAACTACCGCTCCCCTTTCGTTTCTCAGTCACCGAGACTCAGCTGAGTGGTGGATGCCAAGACTCGGCCGATATCGCGACTCATTCATTCTCTATGCCTCGCCTCAGAAGAAACCAAGAGTTCTCAGCCAGGGTGATGGAAACGCTCTCAGCCACGCGCTTGTGCCTCACGTCCTCGTCTGGTAACAGTAGGCAAATGTGTCGCAGGGGGCGTGTTGCGGCTGCGCTCAGAGCGGACCACACCATCAATGATCGTCATCGCTACTCCAGGGAGATCTCCCAATTGCACGCTCTCGAGCAGGCTGTTGCCAGCTGAATGCTGTGCACGATCGAGCAACACAAAATCGGCAGAGCGGCCGACTTCTATCAAACCACCAGCCAGCTTGCGCATTTTCGCAGTGTTTCCTGTCGCAAAGCAGAAGGCCGTTTCTGCAGGAATTCCTCCAACGGCGCTCAGCATTGCAATCATGCGCAGGATGCCCAAGGGTTGCACGCCGGAACCCGCGGGCGCGTCCGTGCCCAGAATAATGCGGTCCAGCTGATTCAATTCCCTTGCGGTCCTCAGGGTCAACAAAGCCGCGCGCTCATTGCCGTTATGAACAATTTCAAGCGCGCGACGGGACTGTTCACAGAGGCGGATGATCTGCCGATCGGGCAATGCTGTGTGTCCACCGTTGACGTGGCCAATGACATCGGTGTCTGCGGCCAGAACAATGTCGCTGTCGATCAGGCTAGAGCCTGGGATTGAGGGTCCTCCGGTGTGGATGGTGCTTTGAATTCCGTACTTACGCGCCCACCCCACCATCTGGCTGGCTGTAGACGCGTCCTTCACTCCGCCCAAACCGATCTCGCCCAGCATGTTGACGCCAGCTTCGGCCAATTGCCGGAAATCCTCCTCAGCCATGCCATGCTCGATAACCGGCGCGCCTGCCAGGATCTTTACCCCTGAAGGTCTGAGTGCCGCAAACGTCCGCTGGGCTACGACTGCCAACGCTTTCAGGCCCACTACGTCTTTGGGTCTGCCTGGCGTGTGCACTTCCCCTGCGGAAATCATCGTCGTCACGCCACCGTGCAGGCAGCTGTCAATCCATCCGATCTGGTTTTGACGAGGTGTCCAGTCACCGATCACCGGATGAACGTGGCTGTCAACGAGGCCGGGAGCTAGTGCGCATCCATTTGCATCAATGACGGTCGTTGCGCTCTCACCGTCAATGTCCTTTTCTTTTCCGATAGCTCGGATACGCCCGTCGTCGACGAGAATCGTATCTCCATCGAGAAGTGGCTGCCGGAGATCCCCACTAAGAATCAATCCGAGACCACGGATCACCGTTTTGGCACTGGTCTCCTTGCCCTTTTCAACTGTCATGGATTGACACCTCCCAGGATCTTGCCGGTTTCAAAATCTGCCGACACACTATTGGTATACAAACAGGTCCGCCTTGTTGGCAATGGCTACCAATGTAAGCAAGTCCTGTGGCGGCACAAAGAGCGGACCTGTGCACGTGGCGCCCGTTCGATCCCGGATTAAAAAAGGGAAGAAAAAGGCGCTCAACTGGAGATGAAGACTACCAATTGACGTACTCCCAATTTATGGGAGCATTGCTCTTATGAAGACAACGCTCGAAATCCCGGACACAATCTTCCGGCGCGCCAAATCGGTTGCTGCGGCTCGCGGAATCCCGCTGCGCGAATTCGTCACCGAGGCCGTGAAAGACAAGCTGGCGGCTGATGCCAAAGTTTCCGAAACGCCCTGGACAAAGCTCGCTGCTGGTCTGAAACACCTGCACAAGGAAACGCAGCGCATCAATCGAATTATCGAGGAGGAGTTCGAAAGAATCGAGCCCGAGGACCTGCCTTGATTGTCGATACCAATGCTCTCTCGGCTGTGGCCGACGGCGAACCGAAAACCGTTGAACGCTACAACAATGCGGACACAATAGCGCTGGCCGTGATCGTTCTGAAGGAATTTCGTTTTGGTATTGCACATTCGGGCAAACGTAATGATATGAGAGCTGGCTGCGAAAGCTCATCGCCGAGACACGAGTTGTCGAAATCGACAAGCGGATCACCGATAGTACGCGCAGGTCCGTTTGGAACTGAACAAAATTGGCCGACCCATTCCGACCAATGATGCCTGGATCGCCGCACTGTATCGCCAACACTCTCTAGCCGTATTGAGCCGGGACGCCCATTTCGATTTTGTGCCCGGAATTCAGCGGCTTAGTGCCGAATGAGATCGGGGAAGCAACCATGCTGATGAGATACGTCCTTCGCTCCTGAGCTCGATTGCCGCGGACTCTGCCCGCACCCCGTCCGACGCGCTCAGGACAACAAAAAGTCTATGAAGCCTGTGAGCTCTGCCTCATCTCCCTGACCTTGTTGCCGGATTCACCTACTTGAGAACTGCCCCGTTGGGAAGGGATTTAAAGGAAAGCTATTGCAGCTTGGCGTATTCGGCCTTTGCTTGCTTCAGGATGGGAATATCGGGATCAGCATCCTTCCACATCGTGAAGAAATCCTGGTACGCAGTGCGCGCCCTCGCCGGATTACCCGTAAGCGTGAAAGCCCGGCCGAGCCCGAGTTTCGCGAGTGTCCAATACGGCCATGGGCCAAGAGCTCCACGGTGTTCCAGGATTTTCTCGAATTCCGCGGCTGCTTCTTCGCCCCGCTTATTCTGCAAATATGCCAAGCCGCGCAAATACACCGGAACGCCTAGTTCAATGAATCCCAGCTCAGCCCACTCCGCCGGACGCAAAACTTCGATCGCGTTCTCAGCGTTGCCTCGCCGCAAATCCAGTCGCCCGCGTATTTGCGGCAGTTCTGATTTCTGGAGGAAGCTGTCGAGGGGATACTCCTTATTCAATTTCGCTGCATTCGCTTCCGCCTTTTGCCCCTGTCCGCAGGTCGCAAACACATATCCCGTGAACGTCAGCGCGGCACGATCGGGACTTGCCGCCAACATCTCTGCATTTTTGAGCGCGCGATCGCACACTCCGAAGTCCGCCTGCACCGCTGCCAGAAGTCCGAGATCGCCCTCGGCCGTTTCCTTCAGGCTTTGCTGGTTTTCCATCTCGAGCATCCGCCGCGTGTTCTCTTCGGTTAAACGCAGTTTTCCCTGCTCCCACAGCCATCGGTTCTGTGTTCCGAGGAAACGATACTCAAACGGTTTTCCCTTAGACCATCTTAATTCCCGGTCGGCATCGGTTTGTTTGCCCAACGTGAGTGCAATCCAATAAGTGAAAAAGTGCGTCCCATCACTTTCCGGAAATTTTGTCAGCGCCTTTTGCGTCGTTTGCCACGCCTCATCGGGCCGGTTCGACCCCAAATAGCCGTACGCTAGATTGCTCCAGCCGCCTGCCGAGTTTGGATTATTCCGCACCGCGACTCGCGCCTGTTCCGCGGATCTAGCAAAATCTCCTTCCATCGCGTAACCTACCGCGAGATTGTTCGGTGGAACCTCATCCTTCGGATAGGTACGCCCGTAAAGCTCCAGGGCCTCCATTTCCTTATCTTTCTCTCCGGTAACAATCTGGTAGTAGTGCTCGAGGATGTAAAGCTTCTCTCGTTCACTAACCCGGTCTCGTAGTTCATAGGCTTTGCGGGTCGCCTCAATTGCCTTCTCGTTTTCACCTGAATTGGCGTAAACGATTCCCATGCGTGCATAAACCCAGGCGAAATTTGGGTCCAGCTCTACTGCCCTCTTGTAATACGTCAGGGACTGGATCTCACGCTCCTGATCGAACTCGGAGTTGCCAAGGGCGAAGGCCTTCAGCGCCTCAAGTGACGATGTTGTCACCTGATCAATTGGCACATCATACTTCTGAATCGACGCGAGCGACTCGCCCAGCCTGCCCCGCATCTTCGACACCGCACTGCCCAAAGCGGCGAGGACCTGCTCCTTGCTGGCCGCCTGCTCCTGTTGCTGCGCCAGCGAGTCTCCGGTCTGACAGTTGATCGCGTCCAACGTGAGCACATATTGGCTGCCCAGGCTCGCAATCGACCCCGAAAGCATCGCCTTGCTCCCCATTCGCACGCACAACTCCCGCGCCAGGTCATTCGTGAGCCGCTCGTTCGGCTGTCGCCCCATGAACCCGAGTGTCTGCTGCACCCGCGATTGTGGGACTACCTGGAGGTACGGAGACTGCTCCAAGTCGACTCCCAGTGCCTGTTTCAACGTCCCATCAAACACCTGGTCGTCGGTGGTATTCGCGAAATCCGCCAACACGAGCGTGTCTTTTGCCGTCAGGGCCCCCGCTCGCCTTGATCGGAAAAACAGTGCCCCGCCCATAGCTACGGCGATCACTGCTGCAGCAAGCGCAATCAACTTCCAAGGATTTCTGCTTGAGCCAGCTGTCGGCCGCGCAGAGTCGGACGGCGCCGCTCGTGCACTCTGGGAAAGGGAATCCTGGGTCGCAGCCCGCCCCGATCCGCTTGGGTGTGAAGCAGAATCCTGTGGGGGCAGAACTGCGCCCGAATTGACCGCTGCCGCCCGCCCTGTGTCCGTATCCCGCTTCAAGCGCTGCAAGTCCGCACGCATATCGGCCGCGTGCTGGTAACGCAGATTCCGGTCCTTCTCCAGCGCCTTGTTGATTACGTCTTCCAGCTTGGCCGGCAGATCAGGATTCAATCGTATGGGTGATAAGGGCGCCCGATCCAGAATGGCCTGAAAGATCAGCGCCGAAGTATCTCCGCGAAAGGGTTGCACTCCGGTAACCATCTCGTACAACACCACGCCAAATGAGAACAGATCAGTCCGTCCATCCAACTCTTTGCCCCTGGCTTGCTCGGGAGACATGTAGGCGACTGTCCCTAATGTTGATCCCGGACTGGTCAGATGTTCGCCCGCCAGCGTTGGTCCAGCAGTTATACCCGACGATGCCGCCGACCGATTCGGCGACTGTGTGACTTTCGCCAACCCGAAATCCAGAATCTTTGCGTGCCCGCGTTTGGACACGAAGATGTTCGCGGGCTTGATATCCCGGTGAACGATACCGTCCGAATGGGCAGCGTCAAGCGCATCCCCAATTTCTATCGCCAGAGATAATACGGTGTCGATTTCCATTGGATGCCCGGCAATGCAGTGCTTCAGCGTCATGCCATCCAGAAACTCCATGGCAATGAACGCCTGCCCATCTTGCTCCCCGATGTCGTGAATCGTGCAAATATTGGGATGATTCAGAGCCGACGCGGCCCGCGCTTCACGACGAAAGCGTTCGAGGGCCTGGGGGTCACGGGCCAGATCTTCAGGCAGAAACTTTAGGGCAACCGAACGCCCCAGGCGGATGTCTTCTGCCTTATAAACGACACCCATCCCGCCTCCGCCCAGCTTCTCAAGGATGCGGTAATGCGAAACGGTTTGGCCGATCAAAAGGTGGACCTCAACACGCAGGCGATGAGCATGGTAGGCGGTCGGCCGCCATTAAGTCAATGAATGCTCGTGATACACAAAGGCAAAGCTGCGGCACGAGGCCTGTGCTTTGCGGCCGATTTCCATGCTCTCACAATTTTAGGGGCACAATACGATGCGCAAACTCGATCAAACATTGTGCGCATCAAAGAGGTGCAGCGCGGCAACCCGACGACCGCGATCGGTTACCACGATCACCTCTCCCGTCGCGACCCGCCGAACCCAGCGACCGGTTTCGAGGTGCAGCTCCCGGATGGTAATAGTCTTCATGTGCACATCGTGACCCTACGTGATTGGCGCCAAAGTCTTTGCCGGCCCTGCCATTGTATGGGTAACTAACGCCTTTTGAGTGGCTGAAGTTGTTGCGTGCTGAGCTTGGCGGCGACACCCACGTTGCGATCCGCGACTTCGCTGATATTGAATTGCGCCGAAGTCCCCAGGACTTGAGCGACTTCTGACGGATTTAAGCTGTAATCCTGCTCCAGCCATTCCGACATGCCTCTGGTGGCGGCGCGCAGCGCCTCTTCGAGCGAGCCGCCCAGTCCAACGGTCATGATCTTGGAATCGGATTCCACGCGCGGTGTGCGAATGCGCTTATTCGGAATAATATCCACCGCAAATTCCACTTCCATCGAAGTTTCTAGCGCGTCGCCGTTGAGTTCCCCGTCTCCTTGAGCAGCATGGCCATCGCCGACATAAAGCAGCGCCCCTGGCTGGTTGACCGGCAAGTATACGGTCACCCCTTCGACGATTTCATTAAAATCCATATTGCCCCCCCAGTGGCCGGAGTCACCGGTAGGCGGCGGGGCGGACGCAAACCCCGGCGCCGTGGCCACGCATCCCAGCATCGGACGAAGCGGCACGGTGAAACTCCGAAGATGGTCACCAGGCCTTTCACTCCTTGCGACCATGCGCTCGCGGTCAAGATACCAGCGTACTGATTTGCCGGCGTCTTTCATCTTGACTGACATATCGTTATCGAGCGCCCGCTCGACAATGGCATCGTCGCTGATGGCGTAATCGCGATTGAGGCGAATGCGCTTCAAATGAACAACCAGCGTATCTCCCGGCCACGCCGTCAGCACATAAAATGGGCCGGTCTCCGGATTGCCCCCTAGCACCCGCCTGATTCCATGCTCGTCGGCGCCGCCGGCATCTACCGTGGTGGTGTGGACTGTATCGCCGGGAGCAATTTCGAGCACAGGTTTGTTTGAAGCCGAGAACTGTCGATAGAAGCTCGTGGGCGTGAACTCATGCCGCCGCGGAGGGCCGGGTTGGCGCTTCGGCGCACGCGTGGCCGTCATCCTGGTCTCCATCCTGTCGCTGGGATCGCTGGCATTTGTTTCGACAATGTTGCCTTCGACCACGCTATTGCTGAGCACCCCCGTAAACTCCGAGGTGTTGTTGTCCGCATCTCGCGCGATGAAATGAAGCGTCCTCCCCTGCAATGTACCTTCCAGTTTGTCCTCCGCCAACGAGCCTGTGAGCTTGCCATTCTCAAGCTTGAGTATCAGCTTCTGGTACAGAGGATTGCCGTAAACATCTCTGGTAACCAGCCACTCCCCGTTTACCGCATCTTCCCCGACGTTCTGACTCGAGGCCTGGTTTGCCGATAGCAGCGCCATGCGCGTGGCGAGCATAAAAAGACAAATCGCGACACAACCGATTCTGGTTTGCATAGTGGCCTCCGCTCGCAACCTTTCATCAAGTGAGGCGCAAAGATTCACCCTCCGGGCACTTTCCGATGGAGGTGATCGATTAACCCCACTTACCTGAAGCGTTGAGTTTTTGATCTTACAGCAGGCACTTATGCTTTAGGCTGTGCGGACGGAAGTGGCCCATCCGATTTTAGGAAAGCTCTGAACGTAACTGCTTTTGGTCTTGTCGGAACGAGCATGACTGGAAGGCGCCCGACGTTGCCCACAAGAACACGAGAAGTGGCAGAAGAGTTGAATCTTTCAAGATTTTAGCGAACGAGTCCGGAAGTGACGGAGAAGGCAATTCCGATGCTTGGGCAGAAACCTTGAGATTTCGAAAACTCAAGCGCAAACAGTAAAGTTGCTTCGTGAGACTTGAGGCAGTTCCGCGATCCATCTCAAGTCAGCTGCCAGCAACAGCAACAGGCTTTCTCATGCGCCGGCCGACAACTTGTGAGCGTTCTTGTTCTGTTGCGCAATGCCGTACTGACGAATTTTGTAGAGCAGCGCCTTGTAGCTTATTTGCAAGAGAGCCGCGGCTTGCTTCCGGTTCCAGTTGGTCTCATCGAGCGCTTTGGCGATGGCTTCGGCCTCGGCTTCATCCTTGGCGCTGCGGGCGAGAGACTTGAGACCACCACCTCCCGGTTCGGGGCTCGAGCGGGGAGCCGCCGGGTCGAACTGGGCTCCTGAACCGTCGCGTCGCGGCTGAAGTTCGTTGATAGCGAGCTTCTCATCTCCGAGCACCAGATAACGCTTCACAAAGTTGCCCAGCTCGCGAAGATTTCCCGGCCAGGGATAGACGGCGCACGCCTGCAGCAGCTCGGGAGAAAAAGGCAGCGGAGGACGAGCATACTGCTCGGACAGCCGCGCCATGAAATGTTTTAGCAGAATGGGTATTTCTTCCCGGCGCTCGCGGAGCGGGGGAATGTGCAGGGTGAATGCGTTCAGACGGTAGTAGAGGTCTTCGCGAAGGCGCTTTGAAGCCAGCGCTTCCGGAATGTTGATGTTGGTGGCGGCCAGAATGCGCACGTCTACTTTGACCACGGAACGGCTGCCCAGACGGGAAAACTGCTGGTCCTGCAAAACGTGCAGCAGTTTGGCTTGCAGGCTGGGCGGCATTTCGCCGATTTCATCGAGCAGAATCGTGCCTTTGTTACAGAGCTCAAATTTTCCCGGCTTAGCGTGGGTGGCGCCCGTGAAGGCTCCGGCCTCGTACCCGAACAGTTCGCTCTCGAGCAGATCGGCCGGTACCGCCGCGCAATTCACTTTCAGGAACGTACGATGGGCACGTGGCGACAGCTTGTGAATGAGACGCGCCATGACTTCCTTGCCCGTGCCGCTCTCGCCCAGCATCAGTACCGGGATATCGACGTTTGCAACCAGCGAAGCCTGGGAACGCAGTTTGCGCATATTGGCACAGGCGGCCACGAAGAAGGTTTCATCGCCCAGCTCTTCAACTTCTCCGGTATAGTTCTGCGGATTGGTGCCCAGGCACTGATCGATGACATTGTCCAGTTCGGCTTTCTGGAAGGGCTTGGTGATGTAGTCGGCCGCGCCCAAGCGCATGGCCTGCACCACCTTTTTGGTATCGTTCACGCACGAGAGCATGATGACCTTGACCCCGGGCTGCAGCTTGCGCAGGCTTTCCAGGGTCTCCAGGCCGTCAATGCCGGGCATCAACAAGTCAAGCAGCACGAGGTCGGGAACCAGTCCCTTCTGAACGCTCTCCAGAGCTTGTTCGCCGGTTGAGGCCGTCTCGACGTCGTGCTCATCGACCTCGAGCAGGGTCTTGATATAGCGCAGCATTCCCGGTTCATCGTCGACCAGTAAGATTTTGGCTTTTTCGCTCATTTACTCCCTTCCTTCCGACTCGCCCGCCGGGGGTTTCAAAGGAACAATAAAAGAAAACTTGCATCCGGCTCCGGGTTCACTCTCGACCCAGATTTTGCCAGCCATGCCCTGCACCAGCCGGCGTGCGATGGCCAGCCCCAGGCCCATGCCTTCGCATTGGTCGCTCGTAGGCAAGCGGAAAAACTCATCAAATATTTCCAGGTGATATTCGGCAGGAATGCCCGGGCCGGTATCGGAGACGCTGATCTTCACCGAGTTCGGCTGGGTGAGCGGACTCCGACGGCGCTCCTGTACAGCCCAGGGGCTTGAGACCGAGCGTCGGTCCCACATGTTGGGCTCGGCATGGAGCCACACCGTGCCTCCGGCAGGAGTGAATTTGTATGCATTTTCAAGTAGGTTCGAAACCACCCTCTCTACCTTAGCCGCGTCGAAGGGGAACTCGATCACCTTCTCGTTGGCCAGGAAGTAGAGCGCGAGTCCTTTTTCCTGAAATCTGGGCGACCACAGTCGGCACACCTCCGAGAGACAAATATTGATGTTATCGACCACGAACTTCATCTTCAGTTCGCCGGTCTCAAGCACGCTGAAGTTGAGGAAGTCCTGAATGTACTGCTGCAAACGCTGTCCGTTCGAGCGCATGTCGCGCAACACCTCGCGCTGGCGCTCGTTCAGACTGCCCAGTTTTTCGCTCTGCAGCAACTCAACATATCCATTCAAAATGGCCAGGGGGGTTTTCAGATCGTGAGCGGCCGAGGCCAGCGCGTGGGCGGTGCGAAGATAACGCTCGCGCAGCTGGGAATAATCCTCAAGCTGCACCGAACTCCCATCCAACCCGGCAGCAGCAACGGCGCGGCTGGCGGCGCCCGCTGCCTCTTTTCCGGATAATGCTGACACGTAAGTCCCCTTCCGCCCTTAAGTGGTTTGCGGCACCATTGGGGAGGGAACGGCAGTCAGGCTGGTGCGGGACTGATTACCGCTAATAAAAATCTAGGGTACACAGATGCGGGCTGTCAATGGAAAATGAAAAAAGTTAGTCACTTTCGGTAAATCATTTCCAATGCGGCTCCGGTAAAACAGGGTAGCAACACTGAAAACAAGCAAGATAAGCGGTAGGCTTCGCCTAGAAAAGGCTTGATTTCGCGGGGCGCCGCTCGCAGCCATCTCATTGTGCGAGGTTTGCGGGTTTTCGGGACCCGGGGTTTGGCCCCTTAGATGCGGCAGCTGGAATATTCGCATGAAAAAGGGGGGCTCGGGTTTGGTAAGACGCAAGCAGGCAGTGGAACGCCGAGGGTGGGTTCGGTTGCCGCTTGCAA
The DNA here is from genome assembly GCA_019241535.1 of Acidobacteriota bacterium. Lineage (GTDB taxonomy): Bacteria > Acidobacteriota > Terriglobia > Terriglobales > Acidobacteriaceae > Gp1-AA145. The sequence continues at coordinate 10,445 of JAFAWX010000351.1, forward strand.
TCCCGGTATTTGTGCGCAGCCGCGATCAGAGCGGTAAAGAATTTCTCGAATTCGCCACAGCCCTTAACATATCTGCCGGTGGAGCTCTGGTTGCCGTACACCGCGCTCTCCGGCCAGCAGCGCAGGTTTCGCTCGAAATTCCCAGCGCACCTCTGGCCGCTTCGGCGCCGGCACCGAAAACCTCTCGCAACCTGCGGGCAGAAGTGGTCCGCGTAACCCACGCCGAGGGATACCACCTCCTGGGTGTGAAGTTCAACCAGCCGTTGCTTAGTTCCACCTCCCCGCGGGTGCCGACGGGTAGGAAACTTGCTTCTTAAATGTGAATTTATTTTCCCATCCCGGCGACTGAAGTTCTCCTGACGCCGGCACTGGCCACCCTCTCCTGGCATGCCTCCATCCCGCAATCTAACCGATTGCCAGGGCACGTGGTTACCGAGTCCCGGCCAGAATTGTCGTCCGCAGTACCAGATTTGGCTCCCCGGGTGCATCTACCTCCGGTAACAAAGGAGCCGTAAGCCGGCATGTCGAGCGCAACCAGTTCAGTCAGTTCTCTGGTCCAGTCAATAGGAGAGATCCCTCCGGAGTCGGTAGTTTTTGGCTCCTCCGACGCGATGAATGCTTTACGCGACCGCCTCGCCAAAGTGGCAGGCGCCAACGTTCCCGTGCTGATTCATGGCGAGAGCGGGACGGGCAAGGACATCATTGCCAGGATGGTGCATGCACTCTCGCCTTGGAAATCGGGCCCGTTTGTGAAGGTGAACTGCCCGGCGATTCCCGGCACCCTGCTTGAGAGCGAGTTGTTCGGATACGAGCGCGGCGCATTCACCGGTGCCTATGGCTCCAAACCGGGCCGTGTGGAACTAGCGCACCGCGGCACTCTGTTTCTCGACGAGATCTCGGAACTGGACATGCCGCTCCAATCCAAGTTGCTGCAGCTTTTGCAGGATGGCCATTTCTGCCGGATCGGCGCGCAGGCGGACAAAAAGGTAGAGGTGCGCATCGTGTGCGCCACCAACCGCAAGCTGGAAGAAGAAATCGAGAACGGCACCTTTCGGCAGGATCTGTTCTACCGCATTAACGTAGTCAACCTGTATCTACCGCCCCTGCGGGAGCGCCGCGGCGATATCCACGGTCTGGTAAATCATTTTCTCGACTATTACAACCGCAAGTACAACTGCCGCGCCCAGGCGCTTTCGGCGGAACTGTTCGAGGTGCTCGACAAGTATCACTGGCCGGGAAACATCCGCGAGCTCGAAAACCTGATCAAGCGGTACGTGATCCTGGGCACCGAAGACGTGATCACGAGCGACCTTCAGCCGCGGGATGCCGATCTGCTAAGCCCGGAAATCAATCTGGATGGCCCTATTTCGCTGAAAAAGCTTACCCGCCAGGCCACCCGGGCGCTCGAGCGCAAGATCATCCTGAAGGTACTCCACAACCATCACTGGAACCGCAAGCAGGCAGCACGCACCCTGAATATCAGCTATCGTGCGCTGCTCTATAAGATCCGCGACGCCGGGCTCCCCCCAAACCGAACACGCCGCCCGCCAGAACCACCCAAGGACCAGGTAGCGGCGGATTAACGAAGCTCCTGCCAGCAACCTGAGTAGGAAATCAGGAAAGGTAAATTCGCCTCCCCTTCGTTCCCGCGGTTGAGTTTCAGTCGAAACCTGAATTCCATGCTGCGTGAGGTCCTCCGTGGCAGCCATAACAACTTGCCCGCGCGCTCACCGGCTCCGAATGGAAGTTCTAGTGCGACAGGCTACTTCGAGTCGCCGCTCAGCCGGAATAAATCGGCAGTTGAGTGTCCTTCAAAAATCGCCGCCGGCGCCTCCGCCTCCCGAAGCTCCCCCACTGAAGCGGAAGTCTGCACTCCTTGTTTGCGCGGGTATGGATTGAGGTGTTACCAGGCCCAATACAGTGGAACCGGCGTTCATCCACTGTTTTTCCTTTCCGGATAGGCGCGCGGCGGTAAAACCCCCGCGAATTCCGGCCGGACCACGGTTAAGCCAGCGTCGAATGGACAATGCAATGCCGGTCAAGAGTATGCCAAGAACCAAGGGATCCCAAGTATGTCGAGGCCAGCCGAGATAAGGTTTATTGGAGACGAAGGTCAGGATGGCGATGATTCCACCCACCGCGATCAGAAAGCGGTCCTTCTGGCGAATGCCGCGCGTCAGTACGATTGGCGGCAGGCACCAGATTAGCACCCACGTGCTCCAGTAAAAGGACCTCGCGAATTCAGAGGCGGCCCCGCGGCCGCCGTCCCACCACTGCGGCCGCAGGTTCAACGGCGAAAGCTGTAGGTTAATGGCCAGGTATATACCCAGCCAGAGAAACGCTTCGACGAGCGAATACTCATCTTCGCCGTACTCGAAGTGGCGGCGGGAACGTACCACGGTCACACCTATGAGACCGATAACATAGAACAAAGCGACGATCACATGCTGCGCCGAGTGCGACGGCGTCCAGTAGCCTGGCAGATAGACGGCGAAGATCATTGCGGCGAGAAATGCATACCAGAGCCCGAAGCGACGCCAGATCCAGAGGGAAACGACACCGCCGGCGGCGGCAACCAGGAAATGGACTTCGTCCGGCTTGGGCGAATATAGTGCGCCGCTGAAAAGAGCGTCCTCGATCCCCACGCTAAGAAACGCTACCGAGCAGATGGCCAGCGCTTCCTCAATCCCGTAGCGATACAGACGGGCTTGGGACGCGGCGACTTCGGCGCCCGCGTAGCAGACGGCAGCGAATATCAGCAGAAAAATGCCGCTCGTTTGCTGCGATGGCCGCGAAAGAAAAACCTCGAAGAACAGTGCGGCAGCGGCGCCCACGCCGATCAGGGTGAAGAGGAGCAAGATCAGCCGCAGAAAGACGTTGGTGGTGCGCAGCTCAGAGACCAATTCTTGCTCCAGACGCTGATACTCCGCGTCAGAAAGCACACCCTCACCGGCCCAGTCCGCCAGGAGTTTGCGGGCGCGCAGAGTCTCTTCGCTCGATGCCTTGTAGAGCCTCACCCTGCCCTTCCGAAGCGGCGCGCGATCTGGCCCAGCACCACAAGCACTGCAACCGCGGTAAACACGAAATACATCAGCAAAAAAGTTTTGTCACCGACCTCGCGGATGAATATCGAGCTAACACCCATGTAGCCGTAAACCACGGAATAGGCAACGAAGGCAAACTGCTGGCGCATCAGGCCCCAGGCGAGAGACGCGCCGCAGGCAATAAGCAGAGCAAAAACCCATACTCCGTAGTTCGGGAGACTGAAGACGCCCGAGAGTAATGTCCAAAACAAAACGTTGGCCACGATGTTCAGATACGTTCCCAAAAAATGCGGCTTTAGACTGCACTCGTGGGAAAGCATCGCGCCCAGGCCGACTAGCAGGCAATAAAGAAGGGCACATTGTCGATACGCCGCAGCCTCATGCGACGGCCGGAGAGAGATCGTGAGCCCAAACCATCCGGCCAGTGAGGAGAAAGCGAGTGACAGCACGAAGCGATTGTCGAAACGATAAGCGAGAAAGAAAAAAAAGACTGTGGTGGCAAACAGATAAAAATCCCATTGTCCGGTAAGCACGTGAACCCGGTTCTCCAGGTAAGCGAGTTCTATGCACCAGACCAGGCTGCCGAGATAAAGCACGTAGTCGAAGACCGCACTAGGTGCAGGCGTTTCCGCGAGCGACCAAGCGGGCGCGCGGGAAAAGCAGTACCAAAAACAAGTCAGGAGAATAGTGGAGAGAATGGCCAACACGAGGACATCACCAAGTTGCCGCGACCACGTGGTAACAGTCCAGCCAAGCCCGGCAACGAATGTCAGCACACCAGCATAGAGAAGAAGGTTCAGCTCAAGAAAAACCGAGAAGGGTTCGCCACGGCAGAGGCTCGCCAAATGCGCGTGCTGCTCCGGCGATATCGCGCCTTGCTCCCTCCAGCGGTCTAACTGGGCGAGAATGGTCATGAACGCTTTGTTTTCCCGGGTGACGTGTCCCTGGCCGCAGTAAATCCCAGGTACCGTCGGCTCGGCCCATGAGTCTATTCATCGTACATTCGTATAGGCTCGCGGTGCTAAGAAATGAGCCGGCGGATGTGCCAAAATCGAGGTTTTTTTCAGATTTTTGAGATCTAAATTTAGCCGGACTGGGAACGAGAGACGCGCAAGCGTTGACTCCAGCTAATTTATCCGCGTTTTCGGCTTGACCGATACTTTTAACGTACTTGCCGCGAAAAACGAGTGTTTGCCCGCAAGTTGTTGTGCAGATGCCGCCGCAGTCCACCCGTTACTGGACAGCCACGGACGTCAGAATAGATCTGCTATCCAGTCACCCGGGAAAGGCGGAGGGGGAGGGCAAGGGCAGTCACTCGGCAGGTCAACCCCAACTGAACGTCCTCCGGGCAGGAACGGGGTCCCTGTAAACTTTCCCTGGCATCGTTGCCTGTTGGGAGAGGTACGAAATAGAGAACAAAAAACTTGACAGTAATCTCAGATATCTCGAGAGTCATGAGGTTCAGCAATTTCTGAATTTAGTTTTGCGAGATCCCAAGTTCAGCTATGCCTGGTATGTGCCCGAGCAAGACCCGACAAGTTCCCTGGCGTGATTTCGTCATGGGACAGGCCCTCCCCTAGGCCGACGAGTCCCCGGAGCTTGAAAACGTTTTTTGACGAGGTCCAAAGCGATGACCAGCAACCGACAGTCCTGAGAGCGATCCCCAGTGTCGCCATCCGCGAATAAAATCGGGTTCGTCGCCTGTCTGATCGCCGCGGCGCTCTTCGAGAGTGCGCAGCTCGGGGCAGCGACGACTCCCGAGTGGGTACGAGAGGCCTCTCTCAAACCTCTCGGGAGCTATCCTGCCGAGACGAAGGCAGTGGTTCTCCTCTCGCAGACCGACTACACCGTGACCGGCGATGGGGAGTACGTCGAACACTCGCGCCGAATGGCAAGAATCTTGCGCCCGGAAGGACGAGCGTGGGGGGATCTTCTTGTCGACCTCCGCCAGGGAGAAAAGCTGAACTCCATTCATGCCTGGACGGTCGATCGTTACGGCCGGGAATACGAGTTCAAGCAGAAGGATTTTACCGAACGTAGCCTGTCCTCCGATGAACTCTACAGCGACATCCGCTTTCTGAACGCCCAGGCTACGTCTACAGATCCCGGCTCGCTGGTCGCTTTCGAGTTTGAAGTGCGGCGGCGCGCGTATGTGAACGAGATCAATCGCTTCTTTCAGGAAGTGAATCCGGTGCGCGAACTGCGCATCACTCTCACCCTTCCCCAGGGGTGGGGGTTCCGCGATTCCTGGCCCGAAGGCTATCGCATGACCGCCAAACAGAGTGCCCCGAATCGCTGGGAATGGACGGCGCACGATCTCGAGGGCCTTAGGGACGAACCCGCAATGCCCGACAAGTCGGTTCTCCTTGGCAGATTAACAATCGCCTACTTCACAGCGAAGGATGGAGTGGCAAGTTCGGGATCGTGGAACGCTCTCGGGCAGTGGTATAACCAATTGACGGCTGGCCGCCGCGATCCAACGCCCGAGATCATCCGCGAGGTTGAGCGCCTCGCTCCGCCTCCGGCGGACTTCGGTACCAAATTGGAAGCGCTGACGCGCTTCGTACAGACCCAGGTTCGCTACGTGGGTATAGAGATCGGTATCGGCGGCTACCAACCTCACCTGGCACGAGAGGTCTTTTACCATCGTTACGGTGATTGCAAGGACAAAGCCACGCTGCTCAGCAGCATGTTCAAGGTCGCGGGCCTCGAGTCCGATTACGTTCTGATCGACAGCGATCGCGGCTTTGTCAACCCGGCAGTACCATCGCTGTGGTTCGATCACGTGATTGTCGCGATCGAGATACCGGAGGGAGTGAAGGCCAACCTATACGCCGCCGTGGTCAACTCGCAAGCCGGCAAGCGCTACATTATTTTCGACCCCACCGACGAATACACGCCTGTCGGCTCGCTGCGCCCGGAACTTCAGAATAGCCAGGCTTTGCTGGTCCGGGCCGATGGCGGAGAACTGATTCGCACCCCGCTCGTTGCCCCCGAGCGAAACCGAATTGTCCGTAGCGGCCACTTTGTGTTGACGGCCGACGGCCGCCTTACCGGCGAAGTCAGCGAGAACCGTAGCGGGGACCTGGCGAGCCGGGAGAGGAGAAACCTGCAATATGCCGACGAACGGCGCCGCGCCGACCAGTTCGAACGCTGGCTGGGCCGCTCGCTGCAGGGCTTCTCACTCGAAAGGATGGAGATCCAGAGAGCCGATGAAATCGACAAAGAACTCAGCATTAGCTACAAGTTCATCGCCCCCCAGTACGCGCAGTCGCGCGGCGGGCTGCTGGTGATCCGGCCACGAGTGCTCGACCAGAAGAGTTCACACGTCGAGCGCAAGTTGCGTCATTATCCGCTCGAGTTGCACTCAACGGCCGATGAGACCGACGTTTTTGAAATTGAACTGCCCACGGAATATGAGGTCGAGGAGCTGCCCGATTCGGTGAAGATCGATGTTGGATTTGCCGCCTACGAGAGCAGGATTCGAGTCGAAGGATCAAAGCTGCGCTACTGGCGGGAATATGTGATTCGCGAACTGACGGTTCCTTCGGAGAACTACCAGGAGTGGGCAAGACTGCAAGAGGTGATCGGTTCGGATGAAGCAGCTGCGGTGGTTTTGAAGCGCGTCTCACCCTAGCGACTGCAGCGCGCTCCTACTGTACTACCAGCTGGACGGTGGTACTGCGCGTAGCATTGCCCGACGTCGCGTTCACGGTCACGAAGTAAGTGCCGGCAGGTGTGCCTGTGGTGGTGCTGGTGCTGCTGCGGCTCGAACCGCATCCCGAGGCGAGCGCCGCAAGGGAAATAAGGAAAGCTGCAAAGAGCACGATCACCAAGCGCGGCCTGCGACCGATGCCGCTGGCAAACACGGCGAGGCCGGTGATTGGCAACCACAGAACATACAGATAGGGCTTGGCGGGAGACAGGGCAGCGGGTGTGGTGACCCGCTGCGTGGTCGAGATATCGAGAGTGAGGCTTTGTGCGCCATTATTCAGGTTGGCGATCGAGCTTGTGCCCGAGAACGAACAGGTCGCTTGGGCAGGGAGACCGGAACCGCAGGCAAGCGATACCGATTCCGGAATCGGTCCGGTAGGCGTGGCCGTGATTACGTAGCTGGCCGTGGCTCCGGCGATGACCGTAGCCGTAGAAGGCGTGGCGGTAATCCCGAAATCATTCACCGAAGCTGTACCGGAGGCGGTCCGCTGCAAGGTTGCTCCCGCCACCGTCAGCACGGCGCTATTGCCTATATCTGGCGGCTTAGGCGGGATGACTCCCGTCGAAGAAGGTGGCGTAGCAGAAACCATGATGGTAACGGTTGCCGCAGCGCCAGGCGCGCTCGTCGTGCCGCTCGTGGTCAAGGGCGAGGTTGGCACCGCCCCCAGGTTGCAAAATGCCGTAATGCCGCCGCTCGCAAGTGAGCAGGTTCCGGGGCTGGCGCTAGCGGAAGCAATGGTCGAATTCGCGGGCTGGCCAATGCTGTCGGTAAATAGAACTCCGGTCACGGGATCGCCGGTATTAAAGATTGAGTACGTGAAGGTGATTTGATTGCCCACACCCACGGGTGTGGGGCTGACAGAAGGATTCGGCGGGGCGGGGCTTGGGCAGCCGGTTCCGGTACAGACGAAGCTGAGACCGGAGACATTTGGGCCCAGCTTGCTAAGGAACGCATCGCTCGGACCGGAAAGGCTCGTCTGAAGCGGGATCAGGAGGGGAAAGTTGGACGAAGAAGTTTCCCCGGACAAATAGGTATTCAATGCCTGGTCTACGGCGACAGCAGTTCCTATGTCAGTACCCGCCCCGCCGAGATAACTGACAGCGTTCAAGGAGGCGGTGCCGGTGGTTTGAATTCTGGCGATAAAGGCATCTCTGCCGCCACCGGAACTGGTTTGGATGGGGCTGTTCGCGACCGGGAAATTCGCGGAATCGGTAAACCCGGTCACGCGCACATTCCCCGTTGAACCGGGGTCGCTGACAATGGCAAGGCCCGCGTCATTGGCGCTGCCGCCGAGATAGGTAAAATAACTCAGGGGAACTGATCCCTGGGTAGTGCCGGTGGTTACAGGCACGCCAAACTTGGCAATGAAGCCATCCATGGCCCCGCCGTTTGCTGCCTGAAACGCTGTTGTTCCAGCGGGAACCGCAATGCTCGTTGATGTCGTCGAGCCGGTAACGTACGTACTAGTGCCGTCTGTCGCTACCCCGTACGCAATATCGTCGCCGCTGCCACCAAAGTACGTTTCGTAGGCGGCAGTATACTGCTGGGTATTTACATTGGGCGCCGTGAGCTTGGCGGCCCAGACGTCAAATCCTCCCTGTTCAGTCCCCTGAAATGCATTGACCACCGGCATATTGGTAAAGCTCGTACCGCCCGCTACGTAGACATTCAAGTTCGCGTCGACGGCGATGCCGCCGCCAATCGCCAAGCCGTTTGCGGGGCTGCTCCCGCCGAAAAAAGTTGAATACTCCAGACCGCTAGTACCGCTTGTGCTCGGGTTCAGTTTGCTGAAGAAAAACTGACTCGCAGCCGCGGCGGCGGGCTGAAGTGCTCCGCTTGTGGTGGGGAAATTAGGCGATGTGGTTGTGCCGAAGATATAGGCAATGCCATGAGCGTCAACGGCAAGGCCGCTGGCCGTGTCGGTTCCACTGCCCGCGAGATAGCTGGAATAAAGATTGGCCGAGCCTGATGGGTCGAGCTTGGACATAAAAACGTGATTTCCCGCCGGCGCCGTGGTCTGAAAAGCACTCGAGGTAGTCGGAAAATCAGGCGAACCGGTCGTGCCCGTGAGGTACACATTGAAGCCGCTGTCGACTGCCACGCCAGTGGGATAGTCGATCCCGCTGCCGCCGATAAAGGTGAGATAGTCGAGGGTCAGCGCCGTGCCGGTGCTAGAAATGCGCGCCAGAAAAACGTCGGCAGCCCCGCCTGGTCCAAGTCCTGCCGCCGCCCCGGTTGTGGGCACTGGAAAGCCGGCCGACGACGTGCTTGTGCCGGCAACGTAGACGCGGGATGCGGAATCGACAGCGATGCCGGGACACCCGGCCACAAAGCCTATGCCCAGGATGGCCGAACAACTCTCCGCTCCCGAGCCCCCCAGATAGCTTGAGAACGTCAAGACCGGGTCAATCACCAGAGTGCGGCTGCGGTCGTATCGGCCGAGGTCAAACCCTACTCGGTTCCCTCCCCGAAGAACGAAGGAAGCGGAAACCGCCGTGGTTTGAGTCCCTGATCCTTGATAGGCGCGAGGAGCTTCAAAGCGCACTTCCCTGCCCTTAACAATCAGTACCAGGTCGCCATTGGTCGCCAGCCGCACGCTTTCCATGCCGCCAAACCCCAGTTCTATGCGCCGGGCGTCACCCGCAGGCGAGACCTCAAAGTCATACTCCAACCGGCCCTCATTGCCGTAGAAATCGAGATTTATGCCGGGATAGATATGTCCGTACCTGACGCGCGAGAACTGCGGAATGTTTGTCCGCCACCCGGCGGGATCTTTGCCGATGAAGTAGTTGCTGTGGCCGGGCAGGCGGTGAATGGCAGACAGCTCGGCATTGGCGCTCGCACCTTCTAGGCGCATTTCTAACGCCACAGCCCCAGGCGACGGAACACTGGATTGGCTGCCACGGCCCGCAAGCGTTAAGAGCGCCGCCCGGGTATTCAGATATAGGCCGTAACCGCTGCCGTGTGCAAGAAATTTTGCATTTTCGCGCGCCTGTCCCAGGTTAGGCTCAAATGCCAGGGGAAGGTGGCCAATCACCTGGCCAGGGTCGCGGGCCATAACGCGGCTTCCGGGGTGTGGCGGGTTCCCTACATCGCGCATGAGCAGCAACAATATGGAGGTCCCAAGCGAGATGACGAGGAGCGAGACAGTTGCCCGCACAAAAACTACTGACCGACCACCATTCACCGTCAAAGAACCTCCGCGTTTCCGGGAGAAAATATGAGAGAAATCGGCAACTGGAGCGCGCCCGAAGCTCGCCTGGGAGACGGACTCCGCGCCCGCCTGATCGGCTGAAAAATTAAATAACTACTTAAACATCTGACGTATAGGCTGTCAAGTTGCGATGCCCCCGTTCTCCCGCATCGTCTTCGCCGCTGCTTACCTCGTGTGATGCGGAGACAAACACTGGAAGATGCCGCAGGAGCCCGGGAACGAATTCAGCAGGGAGGGCGTCCACGCTCTTCAGGAAGTGCATCGCCCGGGACGAGAAACTATGAGTCAGCGACTAGAAAAACGGGAAATGGTTGCAGCGACGCAGGTCTCGAGCGGGCACGTTCTATCGTCCCACGCCCACGTATTCAAAGCCCATCGCGCGCAGGCGGACGGCATCGAGGACGTTCTTCGTGTCTACGATCAGGGGACGTCGCAGCAGATTCTTGATACGCGAGAAATCAAGCGCCCGGAACTCTGGCCAGCCCGTGCCTACAACGAGAGCTTCCACACCTTCCGCCGCTGCGTAGGCAGAAGCGCAATAGTGCACGGCACCATTCAACTCGATCTTTGCATCCGGGATGGCCACCGGATCATAGGCGCTGATCTTCGCACCGCGAGCAGCCAAGGTCTGGGCCAGCTTCAGGGCGGCCGATCCGGCCACTGAGTTCGTGTTCGGCTTAAATGCGAGGCCCAGGATCCCGACCTTCTTGTTTTGTACAGAATTGAGGCAGGCAGTGACTTTTTCGGCCAAGCCGTCGGCAAGCGCATAGTTGATCGCGCGGGCGGCCGCCAGAATCTTCAGCTCGGTATTGTTCTCTTCCGCCAGGCGAGCCAACGCGTCCATGTCGGACTGGGCGAACAGGCCTCCCATAGCGGCCCCGGGCTGCAGACAGCGCGGCCCGATCTTTTTATCGAGACCGAGTGCAAGAGAGAGATGGACTGCATCGGCGCTGACTTTTTCGCAAAGTTCAGCCAGTTCATTGATGAAAGAGATCTTGGTGGCCACGAAGGCGGTCGCGGCCTCCCGAACCAGTTCCGCCGTCTGATGATTCGTGACGATAACGGGGACGCCACGCATCACCAAAGGGTGAAAGATGTGCTTTATGGCCAGTACGGCTTCGCTCGAGGCGGTTCCGAGGACGATGCGGTCGGGCCAGTTGAAATCTTCGAGCGCACATCCCGCGGTGAAAAACATGGGCTGAGAGACGATGATTGCCTCAAGGCCGGCTTCTTGGATTTTTTTTTCGAGCATGACGCCCGTGCCTACCGGGGCCGGGGTCACAATTGAAAGCATCGGAGGCTTAGGCACGGCACGCGCGATGCGGAGAACCAGGTCAACAAGATAGTCGGGAGTATCCTCTGCCAGAAAGATCAGTCCGGACTTGCGGGCAAAGCCCTCCACGTCGGTCGAGTAGGCCAACCGCCCGGCACGCACGTTTCGCCGGATTACTTCCGAGAGGTTTTTCTCGTGAAAGGGGACTTTGCCTTCCGACATGTCGATCATGCGCGAACTGTCGGGATGGCAGCAGGTTACGGGAGTTCCAAAGTCCGCGAGACAAGCCGAAATTACCGTACCCAGATATCCCGCTCCATAGACGCCGATTTGCATCCACCCTCCGAAAGCTGGAGACCGCCGGCTAGGCCCGAATCCCCAACCTTTTATTTACCCCGTCGGTTGCGACCGGGCAAAGTACGGGAGGGACTCCTGGCGCGGGAAAAGGTACAGGCGCAGTAGGGGGTAACCGGGTCTCATCGGCCAACCGGGAGTTACTGTTACCGGTGGTGGAGCAGTCTTTCTTAAACTTTATTTGTTTTGTAAGCTGCTTTGCGCCTGCGAATAATCAAGGTCCGATACTGGAACTCATTATGATTCTTGAGGCTCTTGACCGCATTGTTCATCACCGTGAATCTCTGTCGCGCCATGAGGCGCGGTCCCTGATGGACAACGTTCTGTCTGGGAACTGCACGGATGTGCAGATCGCAGCTCTGCTCGTGGGCCTGCACATGAAGGGCGAAACCGTGGAAGAGATTGTGGGTTTTGCCGAAGCCATTCGCAGGGCGGCTACTCCCGTCAAGGTCAACGGCGAGCCTCTCATCGACGCGAGCGGAACGGGGAGAGAGGCCCTGGTAGACACCTGTGGTACCGGGGGTGATGCCGCCGGCACTTTCAATATTTCTACCGCTGCCGCCCTAGTGGTCGCTGGAGCGGGGGTCAGGGTGGCGAAACACGGCAATCGCAGTTCCATCTCGAAGGTAGACAGCCGGGGAATGAGCGCGAAGTGCGGGGCAGCAGATGTTATGGAGGCATTGGGAGTGAATATTCAGATCTCAGCGGATCGTGCCGCCCGCTGTCTGCGCGATGTCGGAATCACATTTCTCTTCGCTCCCGTCATTCACTCGGCCGCGAAATACGTACAGCTCGCCCGCCGGGAAACACGCCTTCGTACGGTCTTCAATTTGCTTGGACCGCTCACCAATCCCGCCGGCGCCTCTGCGCAGGTGGTGGGGGTATATGCACTTGAGCTGGTGGAGAAGCTTGCCGAAGTCTTAAGCATTCTCGGGATCCTACGCGCCTTCGTTGTCCACGGTCTGGATGGTCTAGACGAGATCACAATTACCGGGCCCACGCGGGTGGCCGAAGTCAATCGCGGGCAGGTTCGCTCCTATGAGGTAACGCCCGAGGAGTTCGGAGTAAAACCCGCATCTCTCGAAGATATTTCGGGCGGCGATGCCCGGGATAATGCCCGCATTCTCCGCCACATTCTTCAGGGCGAGAGATCGCCCCGACGCGATGTGGTTCTCATGAATGCGGCGGTCGCTCTCGTAGCTGCCGAGCGATCCGGGCACCTGCCCGATGCGCTAGCGCTCGCGGCGAAGTCGATCGATTCTGGAAGCGCCGCTCACAAGCTGGACGAACTGGTGCGCTTCACGAACTTACCGGAAGAGTCGCGGTGAAAGCCTGGGGGAGAGGCATGCGCCGGCTCGGAAGATCCGCAGTTCCAGGATGCGCACGGGCCCGCAGCTTTTCGTGGCTCGCTCACCGGAAATGCGTAGCGTCGTGATTCGGGATAGTAGGTCGCAACCGCAACTATTCCGGTTTCTGGCTCATTTGGATCTGGCGCAAACCCTGTTTCGCTCGCACATTGCCCTTATCCAGCTGCTGAACGACTCGGTATTCATATGCTGCTTTTTCGTAGTCGCCAGCTCCCCTATCTGCATCGGCCATATCGAGTAGAAGTTGAATATCCCTTTTTCGATAACCCTGTACCTCGCGCACATCTGCGTCTTGCCCTCCTGGTTTTTGTGGCTGCACCGCTCCGTTGCCCTGATCCGGCTGCGGCGGTGGAGAAGCGTTCGCTTGTGCACCACCGGCAACCGCAGCGCTCGGAGCCGCACCAGTCGCCTGGGTCGAGGAAGGCTCCTCTGAGGTTGTGGGCGGCAAATCGGTATGTCGGTCAGTCGCTTTCGGTTTGGGAGCGATTGATGCCGCGCCATTGGGTGCCGTTGAGGCCGCTGGGTTGGATGGCGGGGAGTTGTTCAACCAAAGAATATTGGACTGGCCAGACCCTTTCGTGGGCTCAGCACTCCGCGGAATCTGTGATTTTGCGCCATTTTCTAACGGTTGGACTGGCGTTGAGACTGGCTTTGGCTGAGAGGACCGAGTCGAATCGGAGGCGGTCGAGTTCCCCGGAATCTCGGATTTCGCTGCCTTTTCCAGGGACCGCCGTCCGACAGGCGGTACTGGTGGTTGATGACGAAAAAGCAGAACTGAGAACACGATCAGCACGACCGATGCCGTACCGATCCAGCCCATGGTCGTAGGCGAGAGCCGGCTTGAAAGAGCACCGCCCAGGTTTTTCAAAGGGCGATAAAATACGCTTTTCTTCAGGACAGCAGAGTCGGTTCTTTTGTTTGCCTGAAACCCAATCGCATCAGCGCCCGGGGGAGCCGCGCTGGCGGGTCTTTTTCGCACCGTAACTCTCAACGGCTGGTGACCGAAATCCGGGACCTCTGGCGCATTCCGCGTGGGTGTCCAAAGCAGCTCGCCAATCTCAATGGCCGTTCCGGACGTATCCTCGGCCGCCAGTTTTCGCAATTGCATACCGGGAATCGCTTGGAGCCGCTCCCAAATACCTTCCTCAAGAACGATTCTAGCGGGCAGAATAATCAGGTTTTTGCCCGGGTAAGAAGTGGTTGTTCCGGCATTCATGCCGCCGCCGAGGGCAATGCCCACAGCCCAGGAACCTTCTGGATGGAGATTAGCGAAAGCCGAAACACAGCGATGAATGCGTTTTGCAGTTGTGGCCGCATTCTCTAGAGTCTGAAAACGCGCAACCATTGCGCCGACAAGTTCATTGGCCAGTTTGCCGTTACTGGCAATCACTACGTCGGCAGTCATCCGCGCCAATGCATTTTGGGCATTCCAAGAAGGGTCGCGCAAAACACCAGCGCGATTGTCCTTACCCCAAAAGTTAATGAAAAGCTCGTATTCGTTCCTTGGCGCCCCTGCCCGTTCTAGCGGGCTGGCGGGAGCCTGGGACTGCATCACTTCAAATTCGCGACTATCGGTTCTTGGCAGTGGCCGAGCCATCGAAACCCTAATGATATTGTGCCAGCGAAAGGCCAACTGCTTACGAGAAAAATGGCCGCCCCGGCAAAGAATGTCGAGCGGGAACTCCGACTCTTTGCGCTCCCCTATCCGGCAGGCCCATGTTGACTTCCAGAGTTCGACGCGTATTATATTCACGCACGCAGCATTGATTCAGATTTTGTGCGAGTTGGGGGGTTTGCCTCGGGGAGCAGCATGGCGCCACGTTTGACGTTTGTCCTTTCTGGTCGTTTATTTTCTTCCACTTACAAGATCTTCCTCATCGCGGCTGTATTCTGGCCACATGCAGCACACGCCAAGGATGCTCTGATTACCGCGATCGAGCTCTTCGATGGGCCAAGCGGCGCCGCATACGTACAGGCGACCGAAATTCTGATCAACGGCAAGACCGAGCTTCGCGGCTGCAATTCGGTTTCGAAGATCGACAAAGACACCTATGGCAAGCTCCCGAAAATCCCACTAGTGGGAGCGATCCAACTCGAGCGTACTGCAGAGGGAATTCTGATCCTTACGAGGAATTCCGAAGCTACGTGCGTTCTACCCTCGAACTTAAGATTTGAGAAGGACTGGGGAAACAGTGTTTCCGCCCTGGCGGACCATGCGCTGCTGCAGGGGAGAGTGCTCTCCTCGTCGCCTCCTGGTGTAACCACTCTTCCGCCTCTTAAGCCTGGTGTGAAACTGGTCTTTGTTAACGAGCCGAACACCGAAATGGCGGAATACCTGCGCGCGGAGCGCGCCCATAACATCGGTGCCTGGCAGGATTTTGTCGGGCGTTACCCACACTCAAGGTATTCCGGGACTGCAAAGCAGGCCTTGAGCGCGCTACACGAGAAAGAGGCG